>JAJDOB010000242.1 GCA_022340385.1 Rhodobacter sp. | reverse complement strand
CGGCATCCGACTGTGCCCTGCTATACATAGGGCGCTCCAATACAGCATTTCGCGTTTAACTTGAGGCATCATGTATCACTTAACGCGTTGAAATCTTTGATTTCAGGCAGCGTTAGGTGATTCAGGTTCAACGCGAATTGGTTTAGCGCCGCAATCCGCACCCGGCGACCCGAAACCTGCGGCAAAGAAAAACCCCGCCCGATATGGGCGGGGTTTATCAGCAAGCCGTGAAACAGAATCAGAAGCTGAAGCCGACTTTCATGCCAAAGGCGAGGGCCGAGTTGCCCGTGAACGCGCCACCCGGTGCGCCGAAGACCGAGGTGGTCGCATCGCCGATCCAGATGTGCTGGACGCCGGCCTGAAGCTTCATGTTGTCCTGCCGGTAGGTCACGCCGACGCCGACGGCAGAGCGTCCGTCGGTCGGGGCCAGGTTGGATTTCAATCCGCCGGTCGCGGGTTCATGGGTCACGCTGAACGCAGCGGCCCAATGTTCGTTCAACTGACGGCCCACACCAAGCGAGTAGGTGATCGTATCATCCGCAAAGGACACCAGCGGACCGCCGACAATGGTGCCATAGTCAGCGGGCGCGATCATGAACTCGCTCCAGTCGACCCAGCGCACGCTCCCGAACAGAAGGGTTTTCGGGGCGATCCCGGTCTGAAACTCCAGATTGACCGATTGCGGCGTATCGACCGATGTCGTCGAAGGGTTGTTCACACCCAGCGCGGATGTTTCGACGGTGGGCATGTCATGGGTGATCGTCGAGTTGTAGGTCAGCGCGACCCGCAGCGCGATATCAGGCCGCTCGTAAGCGACACCGACCAGATAGCCCAGTCCGCTGTCGGAACTGGCCGTACCCATATAGCCACCGGGAATGAACGGAATTATCGCGCTGGCATTCATTCTTTGCTGGCGAATTCCGGCAATGGCGCTGAAATTGTCGCCAAAGCGATACCTGCCGACCGCGGTGAAGGATGTCGTGTTGAGTGCGGCTGTCGAACCGGTCGCGAAATACGCGGTCGGAAACGCATAGGCAACGCCGGCACCGAATGGGTTGTCATAGATCAGGGCAACGTCAAGTTTCTCGGTCACGGCGAATTTGACGGACATGCCAACCTGCCCGTATCCATCCGCCATGTTGCCCGATGAACTGCCGGTTATCGAAGGCGGGAACACCAGAACCTGCGTGCCGGACACTTGCGGATTGGCCGTCGTGTACGAAAACTCGATATAGTTTCCGGGCTCAAAGATCGTGGCAACCGATTGTGTCGACCGCTCGACCCCGCCGGCCAAGGCGCTATGCGCCACCAGTACTGCGGCAGACGCTACGAGTGAAACCTTCATCATGTCCTCTTCCCAACCATGACACATATGTTGGATTCACCCTATCGGTGTGCTGTGGCAGGCGTCAAACACTGACCACGCGTCACATATGTGATACCGGCCGATCGTTGCATTCGCGTCACCTAATGCGGCTGTCTGCCCCGGTGAGCGCGTGTTTCGGACCGGATATTCAGGTAATTGGCGGTAAATATGATCACCGCTCCGAACAGCACCGCCCATTCCAGCGGTTCGTTGTACAGCGTCACCCCGACCAGCGCGATGATCGGAAGGCGCGCGAAATCAATCGGCATTACAACCGCGGCGGGCGCCATCGACAGCGCCTTGGTCATGCAGAAATGCGCCACCAGCCCGGCGACCCCGACAATCGCCAGCCAGGGCGCCGAGGCCGCAGTGGGCAGGCCGATGTCGCCGTCATAGCCCGACGTGATCAGCCCGAAGACCGCCTGGATCAGGGTCAGGTAGAACATGATGCAGGTGATCGACTGGTTGCGCGTCAGAAGCCGGGTCGAAATCGCCGCTCCGGCAAAGCAGATGGCGGCGCATCCCGCCGCGACAAGCCCCGGCGTCAGTGCAACGCCCGACTCCGGGCGCGCCACGATCAGGATGCCGACGAACCCCAGCGCGGCCGAGATGCTGCGGATCCGCGTCAGTCGTTCGCCCAGAAAGAACGGCGCCATCAGCGTCGCCCAGATCGGGGTCGAGAATTCCAGCGCAAAGACCTGCGCAAGCGGCGCGGCGGTGATCGCGAAGAACCACAGGTTCTGCCCGGCAAAGTGCCAGGTGTTGCGGATCAGGTGCAGACCCAGCCGGTCGCGCCGGATCTGCCCCAGCGTTCCGGCCCAGCCACCGACAACAATCACGATCACGACACCCAGAAGCGAGCGGTAGGTCATGATCTCGAACGTGTCATGCAGCCCTGCCAGCGCCCGCCCGGCAATCGCCATCGAGGTGAAGGACACGATGGCGCCGATCATCCAGCTGGCCGCGCGCAGCGGGTGCGCGTCACTCACGGTGCTGTCCCGCAGCATCCGGCCAACGGGGCCCGCGCTTGGCCCGGTGGCGCACGGTGACCGGGAACAGGCACCGCGAAACCCGCAGGGGTGATCAGGGACATGTACGGGTCGGCAGGCTGGCGCTTCATGGGTCAAGCGGTATCGCCGGCCCCGGACAGAGGCAAGGCCGTTATCAGTGCGATCCGACTTCCAGCGGCAGGTTGCAGCAGCCCACCAGATAGCGCCCGGTGCCGCCGGCGCTTATCAGCAGATCGACCCGCCAGGGATAGTCGCGGTCGCTCATCCCGTCGCTGCACAACGCCGGCGCGATCAGCGCATTGGCCGACCCGTCGGTTCCCGCGAACCCGGTCTGCACCGGAAAGTTCTGGCGGCCTTCGGCAACCCGCGCGCCCTGCAGGGTCATCGCCAGAACCGCACCCGAGGTGTCGGAATAGGTCGCGCTGGCGTTTGACATCTGCATCGACCAGAACGGTTCGGTTCCCGAACACAGCAGGCCCGCAGGCAGGGCCGTGCCGCCAACCTGCGCCACCGCATCGGGGGCAAGGAACCGCATGGCGATCCAGCCATTGCCCTCTTCCCAGATGATGCGGCCCCATTTACCGCTGGCGTCGGTTTCCGAAACTTCGATTCCGGTCGCGTCATGCGGCAGGTCGCCAAGATCGGCGCTGCCGGCGGACGGGTCGCTGCGCACGTTCAGCGTGTCGTCGCTGGCGACACCCGTGACGCGATAATACCCCGGATCCGCAAAGGCAGAGACGGGCAGGGCGGCGCACAGGCAAAGGGCAATTGATCTGGAAAGCATGACGGTCTCCGCGCGTTTGCGTTGGAGAAGTCTACAGTGAATTGGCGTCGTGTGGAGTCACATTTCATACCCCGGCGATTGCAGGCCGGGCTTTCGGGCTACCGGCTCGAAGGTGAAAGCATAATGATAGCGCACGAGCTCTACCGAAGGTACTATCTGGCAGGCGGCCCCCTCGAACATCACAAGGTATCACCCCCTGTAGTGCCAGATCCCGCTGATATCAACGTCGAACCGTTTCGCGCAGAACGCATGAATCCCGCCATAGCCGGATGCCAGCCTTGTGTAGTCGGGTTCACTCAGTTCGGCGATCGGTTTCGATGCATTCTTTCTGACGTCAAGTTCCGGCGGCGACAGATCCAGATTCAGGAACCGCCGCAGGCGCTGAATCGAGCTTTCCGCGAAGAATTCCTCGTAGAACGCGTAAAAGACCTGCTTGGGACCGAAAGCTGCGTCCAGCGCCATAACCGTATCGTGGTAGTTTGACCTTGCCAGATCGAGTCGCCCGAGATGAAGTTCATTCATCATATCCAGTTCCGCGTCGGGCGAAGCCGGCATGTCGGTCTTTCGAAGTCTCATTCTGACCGCCGATCGCAGGCGGTACACCGGATCGCGCATCAGGAATATCGGGCGGACCTGGACCGCGCGCGCCGCGAATCCGTCGAAGATCCGCCGCAATACTTCGCTCGGCAATCTGGAATAGCTGGGGGTGATGTCGCCGGTCAGGTCAATTCCGGGCTTGCCAAGAAGGGTTGTGAAATAGTCGAAATAGCTTTCCGGGTTGGCGATGAAATTCAACCGCATCAGCGCGCGGGAGTCTTTGATTGCGGGCAGGCCACCATCGATCTGGGTTCGGACTTTCGCCAAAAGCCTGTCGGCGTGAATATTTGGTGGCGGCAAAGTCGCTATATCCCAGATGTGATACTCCTGAAGCGCACCGAAATCCGCATTCGGCTGCTTTGCCAGGTAATCACGCAACCAGGTCGTACCGGATTTCTGCGCCCCGACGCCAAGGACAAAGGTCTTCATGCGGGTCTCCGCCTTGTTGACTGCGACTGGGTCAAGCGCGCCTCATTCCCACTCGATCGTTCCCGGCGGCTTGCTGGTGATGTCATAGGTCACCCGGTTGATGCCGGGTACTTCGTTGATGATCCGCGTCGCGGTCTCGCCAAGAAAGTCGTGGCTGAACGGAAAGTAATCCGCCGTCATCCCGTCGACCGAGGTCACCGCCCGCAGCGCGCAGGCATAGTCATAGGTGCGCCCGTCGCCCATCACGCCGACGGTGCGCACCGGCAGAATGGCGACAAAGGCCTGCCAGATGTCGTCGTAAAGCCCGTGCTTGCGGATCTGGTCGATAAACACCGCATCGGCCTTGCGCAGAATCTCCAGCTTGGGGCGGGTGATCTCGCCGGGACAGCGGATCGCCAGACCCGGACCGGGGAAAGGGTGGCGGCCGATGAAGCTGGCCGGCAGGCCAAGCTCGCGCCCCAATGCGCGCACCTCGTCCTTGAACAGCTCGCGCAGCGGTTCGACCAGTTTCAGCCCCATCTTTTCGGGCAGGCCGCCGACATTGTGGTGGCTCTTGATGGTGACCGACGGCCCGCCGGAGAAGCTGACCGATTCGATCACGTCGGGGTAAAGCGTGCCTTGCGCCAGGAACCGGGCATCGCCCACGGCGGTGGCGTGTTTCTGGAAGACGTCGATGAACAGCCGCCCGATGATCTTGCGCTTGGTTTCGGGGTCGCTTTGCCCGTCAAGCTCGCCCAGGAACAGGTCCTGTTCGTCGGCATGGATCAGCGGCATGTTGTAATGGTCGCGGAACATGGTCACGACCTCTTCGGCCTCGCCCTGCCGCAGCAACCCGTGATCGACGAACACGCAGGTCAACTGCTCGCCGATCGCCTCGTGGATCAGCACGGCGGCGACCGACGAATCGACGCCGCCGGACAGGCCGCAGATCACCTTGGCATCGCCGACCTGTTCGCGGATCCTGCGGATCGCTTCTTCGCGGTAGGCGCCCATCGTCCAGTCGCCGGTGAACCCGGCCATGCGCACGAAATTCTCGTAGAGTTTGGCACCGTTCGGGGTGTGATGCACCTCGGGGTGAAACTGGACCGCAAAGAACTGCCGCGCCGGGTCGGCGGTGATCGCGAAGGGCGCATTGGGCGAGGTGCCGTAGACCCGGAACCCCGGCGCGATTGCGCTGACATGATCGCCGTGGCTCATCCAGACCTGTTCGCGCTCGGTCGTGAACCAGCCTTCCAGCAGCGGCAGGCTGTCTTGCGGCGTGACATAGGCGCGCCCGAACTCTGCCGTGCCATGGCCGCGCTCGACCTTGCCGCCCAGCATCTGCATCATCACCTGCTGGCCATAGCAGATGCCAAGGATCGGCACGCCAAGGTCAAACACCGATGCCGGCGGACGCGGAGATCCTTCGTCGATCACGCTGCACGGCCCGCCGGACAGGATCACCGCCCTGGGGGCGAATTCGGCCAGGAAGGTGTCGGTGACGTTCTGATAGGGGTGAATCTCGCAATAGACATTCAACTCGCGCAGCCGTCTCGCGATCAGTTGCGTGACCTGGCTGCCGAAGTCGACGATCAATAGGCGTTGGTGCATGCTCATGTGGCACGCAATAGGCAAGCTGGCTGCGCGGTGCAAGAGCACTTGGCCCGTGCCCGGTGCGGGGCGCGTGAACGCGAATTCCCGCGCCGTTCAGCGCGCCATGAAATTCACGAAGGTCGCGCCGATGATCCAGATCGCGAACGCGGCGAAAATTGCGGTATTCCAGGGGTAGAGGCCGACGATCCCGCCCAATGCCGCAACAACGCCAAGTCCGCCGACCAGCCCCATCAAGGCGGGTTTCTTGTGCTTCCAATCCATGATCGCCCTTTCACGTACAATCCATCATGGCCGTGTCGCTGCCGGTTTGCCTTGATTCAGGTCAGGTGCGATGTCGTTTTCCCCCCTAAGGCGGCGGAATTCGCACGAGTGGCGCACAACGGGGGCTGTATGAGTTTTTCAACCGGTCGTTCAGAGGATTTGACATGGCAGACGCAGGAATTCAGCGGCGCGTTCGTGGCGGCGGCGGTGCGGCACGTCGTGCCGAACGCAGCGCGGTCAGCATCGAAACCGCACGCTTCATCGAACGCAACATCCCGAATTTCGAGATTCTCAACGATGAGGCGCTGGAGATCATCGAGTACAACGCCGAGACGGTGCTGGAGGAAATCGGCGTCAACTTTGTCGAAAACCCAAAGGCGCTGGAGCGCTGGCGCGAGGCCG
Source organism: Rhodobacter sp. (assembly GCA_022340385.1). Taxonomy (GTDB): domain Bacteria; phylum Pseudomonadota; class Alphaproteobacteria; order Rhodobacterales; family Rhodobacteraceae; genus CALGTJ01. The sequence goes on along the minus strand of JAJDOB010000242.1, from coordinate 8,985 downwards.
GCGCCGATGTGCGGGGCGAACGCGTGCACATCCCGCGCGGGCTGGCGCGCCAGTTGTGTTCGACCGCGCCGCAGCGCTTCACCCAGGAAGCGCGGAACCCGAACCGCAATGTCGAGGTGGGCGGCAAATCGCTGGTGCTGGCACCGGTCTATGGCCCGCCCTTCGTGCGCGATCTGGCCGGCGGGCGGCGCTATGCGACGATCGCGGATTTCCGCAATTTCGTAAAGCTTGGCTATATGTCGAAATGGCTGCACCATTCGGGCGGCACGGTGTGCGAGCCGACGGATGTCGCCGTGAACAAGCGCCATCTGGACATGCTGCTGGCGCATATGACGCTGTCGGACAAGCCGTTCATGGGATCGGTCACCGAACCCGAACGCGCGCAGGATTCGATTGACATGTGCGAAATCCTGTTCGGCGGGCTGAACGACCGCACGGTGATGACTTCGCTGGTCAACATCAACTCTCCGCTGACCTTCGATGCAACGATGATGGGCGCGCTCGAGGTCTATGCCGCCAACAATCAGGCCAGCATCGTGTCGCCCTTCATCGTCGGCGGCGCGATGGCCCCGGTGTCGGTCGCGGGCACGCTGACGCAGGTGATGGCCGAAGTGCTGGCCGGCGTCGCCTATTCGCAACTGGTGCGTGCCGGATCGCCGGTCATCATGGGCGCGTTCGTCACCTCGATCGACATGAATTCGGGAGCGCCGACATTCGGCACGCCGGAAGCCAGCCAGATCACCTATGGCGCCGGGCAGATCGCGCGGCGGCTGAAATTGCCCTACCGGTCGGGCGGGTCATTCTGCGGCTCGAAACTGCCGGATGCCCAGGCCGCCTATGAAACCGCCAATTCGCTGAATACCGCATTGCTGTCGGGGGTGAATTTCATGCTGCACGCCTGTGGCTGGCTCGAAGGCGGACTGGTGGCGTCCTACGAGAAATTCGTGATGGACGCCGATCAGCTGGGCATTCTGCACAAACTGGCCGAAGGCGTTGCGATGGATGCGGATTCACAGGCGATGGACGCGATCCGCGAGGTCGGTCCGGGCGGGCATTATCTTGGCTGCGCACACACGCAGGCCAACTTCAAGAACGCGTTCTGGCGCAGCGATCTGCTGGACTACAAACCGTTCGAAACCTGGGACGAGGAAGGCGCGCGCGACACGCAGGTTCTGGCAGCGGCGCGGGTGGCCAAGCAGTTGCGCGACTATCAGCAACCCGCGCTCGATCCCGCGATCAACGAAGCCCTGAATGACTTCGTGGCGCAGAAGAAGGCGTCGGTGCCGGACAGTTTCATGTAGCACCGAACGCCGGGCCGGGCACTCACCCCGGCCCGGCCGTCCTGTCGCTGTGCCCCTAAAGCGCGCGCAGCTTGGGCTGTGCCAGCAGCCGCGCCTCTGCCAGCAGGGCGATCATCACCTCTACATGACGTGACACGTTATAGGACGCATCCCCCGACCGGCGCGCGGATTCCAGTGTCGCCTCGACGCCGAGCAGCGAACTGACGGCGCCTTTCGGGCTGGGAACCGAGGCGCTGCGGGTCAGGCGTTTCAGCACCCGGTCGCGGTTGTAGTCGGCAAGGCCATGCCTTGCGGCGCCAAGCAGCAGGCTGGGGCGGCGCAGGCCTTGGACGAAAGTAATCAGATCTGACATTGGGCAGGCTCCGTCTGCGATGTTTTGCAGAAACAGAATGAGTCCGGCTTTTCCACTGTTGCGGGAAACGATAATACGCGATCTCAACATTAACATCTTGTTTACACGTTATAAAATACAAACTGGTTCCGGGTAATTATTAACGGAATAGAAACCTGTTCGCCTATAGGTTGTTAACCAAGGGCCTTCATCGTCTCAATTTCCGAGAAAAACGACGTGGCCAGTATGTCCGGACATCTGACCACCGAAAGACAGGACGTCAGTCATGACGACCACAATAATCCACCGGGCAGGGCCGCCGGCCTATCCCAATTGGGTGCCTCAGGATGTGCGTCACTATCTCGTGCACACCGAAGGCGGGCACTCGATCCGGGCGGTGGCCCGGGCGGCGGGGTGTCACGCGTCGACGGTTCTGCGGCAGGTGCGTCGCAATGAAAACCGGCGTGACGATCCGTTGCTGGACATCGCGTTAGACCGCCTGGCCAGCGTGGCCCGGCACGACAGTCACCTTCCGACCAAGGACACGACCCAGATGATGGCACAGAACCGGATATCCAACACCAGCCTTCCCGATGACAGCAAGGTCGAGGGCGAAGCCCGCCGCATCCTGCGCCGGCTGGCAGAGCCCGACGCCTGCCTGGCCATCGCGCCGGGCATGGAAAAGGCGGTCGTGGTGCGCGAACTGCCCGACGGGCGCACCATTCGCACCGGCGTGCTGGACCGCGAGGTGGCCGAGGCGTTCGTGATCAAGGACTGGATCGTATCGCTGAAGAAGGGAAAGGTGGCGCGCTACGGGATATCGCAGGCCGGTCGTGCCGCGCTGAAACGGCTTCTGGTCGAACGCGATGCGGAAAAGCAGGGCTTTGCCGAAGCGCCGTCGGCGTTTGGCGACCAGCACCGCGTCTGGGGCGAACGCGAGACCGGGCAGACCGGCGCGCGCAGTTCCAAACGCATCCGCTACAACGTCATCGAAAGCCCGCTGGCGGCTTTGGCGCGGCGCAAGGACAAGGAAGGCAAGCCGTTCCTGGCGGATGACCTGGTCGCGGCGGGCGAACGCCTGCGCGAGGATTTCGAACTGGCGCAGATGGGGCCGCGCGTGGCCCAGAACTGGGATCGGTTCCTGACCGGCGGCGATCGCGGCGGGTTCCAGGATGGCGGCGCGGCGCGCGGGCCAGAGGCGGCGCGCGACCGGGTTGCGCGCGCATTGCAGGATCTGGGGCCCGGTCTGGGCGATGTGGTGTTGCGCTGCTGCTGCTTTCTGGAAGGTATGGAACAGGCCGAAAAGCGCATGGGCTGGTCGGCGCGATCGGGCAAGATCGTTCTCAAGATCGCCCTGCAACGCCTGAACCGGCACTATCGCCTGCAAGGCGGCAGCAGTGGCCTGATCGGCTGACACCGCCGCCTTGCGCCGGTCTGCGCGCGCGCCTAGCATCCGCCTGTAACGGAACCGGAAAAGGGTGCGAGCGATGTGGGAATATTTCTACGGTCCCGATACCGTTTCGCTGGCTCCGCATATCGCGTTGCGGGACGTCGGTGTCGACCTGCGCCTGCACCGCGTGGATATGAAGGCCGGCGGGCAGACCTCTGCCGACTATCTGGCGCTCAACCCGAAGGGCAGGGTGCCGACGCTGATAACCCCGCACGGAACATTGACCGAAACGCCCGCCATACTGGCCTTTGTGGCGCAAAGCTTTCCGGCGGCGGGGCTGATCCCGGATGACCCGTATGAATTTGCGCGGGTCCAGGAATTCAACTGCTATATCGCCTCGACCCTGCATGTGGCGCACGCGCACAAGTTTCGCGGGCATCGCTGGGTCGACGACAAGGACGCGATTCGCGCGATGCGGGAAAAGGTGCCGCAAACCGTCGCGGCGGCCTTCGCCCATATCGAGGAAAACTATCTGCCCGGGCCGTTCGTGATGGGCGACAGCTACAGCATCGCCGATCCCTATCTGTTCACCGTGTCGCGCTGGATCGAGAGCGACGGCGTCGACCCGGCGCTGTTTCCGAAAGTGTCCGCCCATCGCGCGATGATGATGACGCGACCCAGCGTGAAACGCGCACTTGCAGACGTATACGACTGAAAAAAGGCGCCCCGAAATCCTCGGGGCGCCGTTTCCTGTGGCTTGGACTGCGTCGGGCCGGCTTAGGCCAGGTCGAAGCGATCCAGATCCATCACCTTGCTCCAGGCCGCGACGAAATCGGCGACGAAGGACGATTGCGCTGCCGGGCTGCCATAGACCTCGGCCAGGGCGCGCAATTGCGAGTTGGAGCCGAACACCAGATCGACGCGCGTGCCGGTCCATTTGACCGCCCCGCCGTCGCGGGCGCGTCCCTCGAACGTGTCTTCGTCCCCGGTCAGCGGCGCCCATTCGACGCCCATGTCCAGCAGGTTGACGAAGAAGTCGTTGGTCAGCGTGCCGGGCGTGTCGGTGAACACGCCATGCGCGGTGCCGCCGGCATTCGCCCCCAGAACCCGCAGGCCGCCAACCAGAACGGTCATCTCGGGCGCCGACAGCGTCAGCAGTTGCGCCTTGTCGATCAGTTGCTGTTCGGCGGCGATGGCGTAGCCGGGTTTCTGATAGTTGCGGAACCCGTCGGCGATCGGTTCAAGCACCTCGAACGCCTCGGCATCGGTCTGTTCCGCCGTGGCATCCCCGCGTCCCGGCGTGAAGGGCACCGTCACGTCATGCCCCGCAGCCTTGGCCGCGCTTTCGATCGCGGCAGCCCCGCCCAGCACGATCAGATCGGCCAGCGAAACCCGCTTGCCACCCGATTGCGCCGCGTTGAACGCCTCACCGACAGAGCCCAGTTTCGCCAGCACTTTCGCCAGTTGATCCGGCTCGTTCACTTCCCAGTCCTTTTGCGGGGCAAGGCGGATGCGGGCGCCATTGGCCCCACCGCGCTTGTCCGATCCGCGGAACGTCGAGGCAGAGGCCCATGCGGTCGAGACCAGTTCGGCCACCGAAAGGCCGGAGGCCAGGATTTTCGCCTTCAGATCGGCGATATCGGCGGCGTCGATCAGCGGATGATCCGCTGCCGGGATCGGATCCTGCCAGATCAGTTCCTCGGCAGGCACTTCGGCGCCAAGATAGCGCGAGATTGGCCCCATGTCGCGGTGGGTCAGCTTGAACCACGCGCGCGCGAATGCATCCGCGAACAGTTCCGGATCCGCCTGGTAGCGCCGCGAAATCGGCTCGTAGATCGGATCGAAACGCAGCGAAAGGTCCGCCGTGGTCATCATCGGGCGATGCTTTTTCGACGGGTCGGCGGCATCGACGACCATGTCTTCCTCGGCCACGTCCTTGGCCAGCCACTGGTTGGCGCCCGCCGGGCTTTTGACCAGTTCCCACTCGTATTTGAACAGGGTGTTGAGATAGCCCATGTCCCATGTGGTCGGGTTTGCTTTCCAGGCGCCCTCGATCCCGCTGCCGATCTGATCGCCGCCCTTGCCGCTGCCAAAGCTGCTTTTCCAGCCAAGTCCCATCTGTTCAAGCGGGGCCGCCTCTGGTTCGGGTCCGACCAGGGCTGCGTCGCCGGCACCGTGGCATTTGCCGAATGTGTGCCCCCCCGCGACCAGCGCGACGGTTTCCTCGTCGTTCATCGCCATCCGGGCAAATGTTTCGCGCACATCGCGGCCAGAGGCGACCGGGTCGGGATTGCCGTTCGGACCTTCGGGGTTCACGTAGATCAGGCCCATTTGCACGGCGGCCAGCGGGTTTTCCAGATCGCGTTCGCCCGAATAGCGCTTGTCGCCCAGCCAATCGGCCTCGTTGCCCCAATAGATATCTTCCTCGGGTTCCCAGATGTCCTCGCGTCCGCCGGCGAATCCGAAGGTCTTGAAACCCATCGATTCCAGCGCGCAGTTGCCAGCCAGGATCAGAAGATCGGCCCATGAAATCGCGTTGCCGTATTTCTGCTTGACCGGCCACAGCAGTCGGCGCGCCTTGTCGAGGTTTACGTTGTCGGGCCAGCTGTTGAGCGGCGCGAACCGCTGCGAGCCGGAAGAGGCCCCCCCGCGGCCATCGCCGGTTCGGTAGGTGCCCGCGCTGTGCCAGGCCATACGGATGAACAGCGGCCCGTAATGGCCGTAATCCGCCGGCCACCAGTCCTGGCTGTCGGTCATCAGCGCATAAAGATCCTGCTTCACCGCATCGAGATCAAGCGCCCGGAATGCCTTTGCATAGTTGAAATCCGCGGCCATCGGGTTTCCGGCGGGCGGATTCTGGTGCAGGATTCGCAGGTTCAACTGGTTCGGCCACCAGTCGCGGTTAGAGCGGCCCTTGAAAGTGGTGTGCATCACAGGGCATTTGCCGGCGCCCGGCATATCATTTCCGTCCATAATTGCTCCAATCCTTTTTGCGGTGGCTGAGTCTTTCTTGGAATCATTCTAATTCGCTGGGACGGACGCGCAACGCGAAATTTGCATTCCGCGTGGTGCATATCGGTTATGATTGCGTCGGCCTTGCCGCGGGCGGGCCGAAACAGTAGAAATTGTTCAACTCATTCAAGGCAGCGGTTTCATGCGCGATCTGAAAATTCCCGACCAGCGGCACCCCGAAAAGGCGCATCGCGCCGACAACGCGCAGCCCAGGAAACCCGCGTGGATTCGCGTCAAGGCCCCGGTATCTGCCGGTTACAAGGCCACGCGCGACATCATGCGCGAGCACAAGCTGGTGACGGTCTGCGAAGAGGCCGGATGCCCGAATGTCGGCGAATGCTGGAGCCAGGGCCACGCCACGATGATGATCATGGGCGAGGTCTGCACCCGCGCCTGTTCGTTCTGCAACATCGCCACCGGCAAGCCGCCAGAGGCGCTGGACGTGTTCGAACCCGGGCGTGTGGCGGATGCGGTGAAGAAACTGGGGCTGAACCATGTGGTGATCACGTCCGTGGACCGCGACGATGTCGAGGACGGCGGCGCCGAACATTTCGCCCAGACCATCCGCGCCATTCGCCGCCAGTCGCCCGGCACCACGATCGAGATCCTGACGCCTGACTTTTTGCGATGCGATCCCAGCGTGTTAGAGATCGTTGTTGATGCGAGGCCGGATGTCTTCAACCACAATCTGGAAACCGTGCCGGGCCTGTACCCAGAGGTGCGCCACGGCGCGCGCTATTTCCACAGCCTGCGCCTGTTGCAGCGGGTCAAGGAACTGGACCCGTCGATGTTCACCAAATCCGGCATCATGGTCGGGTTGGGCGAAGACCGGCAGGCGGTGTTGCAGGTGATGGACGACATGCGCGCGGCGAATGTCGATTTTCTGACCGTTGGGCAATACCTGCAACCGACGCCCAAGCATCACGCGGTCGACCGCTTTGTCACGCCCGAGGAATTCGCGTCATACGAAAAGGCCGCCTATGGCAAGGGGTTCCTGATGGTCTCTGCCACGCCGCTGACGCGGTCCAGCTATCATGCGGGCGATGATTTCGCGCGGCTTCGGGCCGCACGGCATAAGAAACTGGGGCTCGCGTAATACTTCAAGGTCGCCCTGCAACCTTATCTTTTGTCTGGATAGATCGCTATTGACCGGCGTGTGCCCCGCACGGTGTCGACGCCAAATTGTCAGAACCGGAAATCCACCATCGCGTTGAACGCCGCATCCGCGCCGGCATCGGTCATCACCCCGACCGACAGCGCCGTGGCATCGGTGATTCCGTAGCGGGCGGCGATACCGCCGGTGGCGCTGGTGCCGTCGGTGGGCACCTGAACAACTGCCGTCAGGGTCAGCCGGTCGGTCGGTTTGACGGTTGCGAAAGCCTCGACAAGATCGCTGCCGCCGACGATCCCGGGCGAATAATAGCCGACGCCGGTGCTGACCGCGCCGATCTGCCCGCGTGCCTGAAGCTTGCCGCTGACCTCGGTGCTGGTTCCCCAGGCCACTTCCAGCGCGCCCGAAAGCTGCCAGTTGCCCAGATCGGTCTCGAATCCCAGGCTGGCGACAGTGGTGTCGACATTGGACGCATCATGCAGCGAGATCGCGTAGCGGAAATTCTCTGTCCGGTTGGTGAAACTGACGCCATAGGGCAGCCAGTTGGCGAACATCGCGCCATGGGTCGCGGCGCTGCGGGTTGCGCCGGCGCGATCAACGCCCAGCGAGGGAAAGGCGAATTCCAGCGCAGAGACGGCAAACCCGTCATAGGCCGGACGCGGAACGCCGACGGCAATCCGCGCGTCGCTGCCGAAATCATAGGTCAGCACGCCATAGGTTTCATGCGGCGTATCCAGCGCGTCGGCGCGGCCATAGACCCCGAGTTCGGCGCCGAAACGGCCCGCGAAGGCGGGCGCAAAGCGCAAGGTCGCATCGCCGACGAGGAACCCGTCGGCGCCGGGCACACGGTCGGAATAGCCCAGCGACAGGCGCCCGTCTGCACTGAACCAGTCGGGCAGGTTCTGGGCCTGCGCCGGGGCGGTCGCTAACAGAATTGTGCCAAAGGCAATCGGAAGGCGCATGCGTGTCCACATGTTGCGGGCGTTGTGCGGGCAGCCTACAGGATCGTGCATAGGCTGCAAAGTGGTTTGATCGCCTTATTTGCGGGCGTGGAAGATGAAGCCAAGGAAGTTCAGCAGCAACTGCGCCGCCAGAATGGCGGTCGATCCCGTCGGGTCGTAATCGGGCGCGACCTCGACCAGATCGATTCCCGCAACCTCGTGGGTCTTGGCGACCGCCTGAAGCAGTTCCAGAACCTCGTAATACAGAAACCCGCCGTGACTGGGCGTCCCGGTGCCCGGCGCGATAGAGGGGCAGAAGGCGTCGATGTCGATGGTCACATAGACCCGTGCGCCCGCCGGTACGCTGGCCAGGGCCCCCGCAACCCCGGCGGCCCGGACCTGGCGCACCGACAGGATGGTCGAGCCCCGGGCGCGCGCATCTGCATAGCCTTCCTTTGCGGTGGACGAAACGTTGCGGATCCCCAGTTGCGTCAGCCCGGTCACGAAAGGCTTTTCGGCGGCGCGGCGCATCGGGTTGCCGTGACCAAAGCGCACGCCGTGACGTTCATCCACGAAATCCAGATGCGCGTCGATCTGGATGACATGAATGTCGCCGCGCCCCTCGAACGCGTCGATGCAGGGGATGTTGATCGAATGGTCGCCGCCGATCACAACCGGCAAAGCGCCAGCATTCAGAATGGCTTGCACGCCGGTCTTGATGTTGGCATGGCTCTGGATCGTATCAGTGTGCACGATATCGGCGTCGCCAATATCGACTATTCGCACATCCTCGCCCAGATAGGTCGCGTCATCCTCGTGATCGTAGGCCCCGGCATGGCCGAACGCGAACAGGGTCGAGGCTTCGCGCACGCCGCGCGGGCCAAACCGCGCGCCGGGCC
>JAJDOB010000227.1 GCA_022340385.1 Rhodobacter sp. | reverse complement strand
GCTTTACGTGTTGAATTACACGCTGCTGACATTCCATCGGCTCAACAGCCGGGACACCTGCTATTTCGCGCTGAACCTGGCCGCGGCCTCGATGGTGCTGGTTGGCCTGACGGCAAGTTTCAACCTCGCCTCGGCGCTGATTCAATCATTCTGGGTTGTGATTTCGCTTACCGCAATTCTGCTGCGCCTGAAACGCGGCGGTCCGGCAGGGGCCGAAACACCGGCCTGACAAGGCCCTGGCCCCGCGCGCCGCCAATCGGCATGAATGCGCCGCTTTGGGACATACCGGTCAACGGGTTTCTTGCCGATCCCGGCAATAACGCCGCATCACATTGACCTGTATCACTACAGACGCTTTGCTTCTGCCTTATCATGCAGACACAGAACAGCCGTCGGCGGCGGGCAGCCTGCTGCCGCCAGAAATCAGAGGATCTCATGAAAAACTTGATGATTACCGGACTTTGTGCCGCAACGCTGGCGCTTTCCGCCTGCGACACCACGATGATGAACAACGACCAACTTGGCGGCGCCGCGGTTGGCGGTGTCCTGGGCGCGATTACCGCCACGGCCCTTGGCGCCGATACCGACTGGCTTATCATCGGTACGCTTGCCGGTGCCGCCGCAGGTGCGCTGGTCGCACAGAACCAGGCAACGGGCGATTGCGCCTATTCCGATGGACGTGGCGGATACTACCGCGCGCGCTGCCGCTGATCCACGCGCCGACGACCTGTCATGAAAAGGGGGCGGTCCAAGTCGACCGCCCCCTTTGACCTGATCGAAAGAGCCTTATTTCAGCGCTTCGTCCGTGATTGCATGGGTCCAGGCCGCATCGCCCGGATCCGCGGTGATCACCGGGTCCGATCCGCCGGCCAGCAGCGTGTCGATCGTGCGCTGGAAGTCCGCCGGATCAAGCGCGCCGTTGCTGCCCGCCGTCAGCTTGGCAATCTCGCCCATCATGCGTTTCTGATGCGCCTCGGTCTGCGCGCCCGTCTCGTCATTGTCCAGCACGATGCCTGCGGCTTCATCCGGGTTCGCTTCGGCATATTTCCAGCCTTTCATGCTGGCGCGCACGAATTTGACCATCTTTTCCCGGAATGCAGGATCGGCCAGGTTCTCTTCCAGCGCATAGATCCCATCCTCCAAAGTGGCGACGCCCTGTTCCTCGTATTTGAAGGTTACCAGTTCGTCCGGGCTGACACCCGCATCCAGCACCTGACCGTATTCATTGTAGGTCATGGTCGAGATACAGTCGGCCTGCCGCTGCAACAGCGGATCGACGTTGAAGCCCTGTTTCAGCACCGTAACCCCGTCGGCGCCGCCGTCGGTGGAAATGCCTTCCTGAGACATCCAGGACAGGAACGGATATTCATTGCCAAAGAACCACACGCCGATGGTCTTGCCCTTGAAATCCTCGGGCCCGGTGATGCCGGTGTCCTTCCAGCAGGTCAGCATCAGACCCGACGATTTGAACGGCTGCGCGATGTTCACCACCGGCAGCCCCTTTTCCCGGGCGGCCATGGCGGATGGCATCCAGTTCAGCATCACATCGGCGCCGCCGCCCGCCAGAACCTGTGGCGGGGCAATATCGGGCCCGCCGGGCTTGATCGTCACATCCAGCCCCTCTTCCTCGTAATATCCCTTGTCGAGCGCCACGTAATAGCCGGCGAACTGCGCCTGCGTGACCCACTGCAACTGCAGCGTCACCTTGTTGTCGGCGTGGCTTGCCGCAAACGCGCCGCCCGCCGTGATCGCCAGTGCCGCGGCACCCCCCAATAGATGTTTCATCTCGTTCACTCCCGTTGTTGCTATTCGTTGCTATTTCCGTTGCGACGGGTGCCAGAACGTCACCCCCCGTTCTACAAGCGCCACCGTTCCATAAAACAGCGTTCCCGCCAAGGCCGCGACCGTTATCTCTGCCCAGACCATATCCAGCGCCAGTTGGCCGACCGAAGTGGAAATACGAAATCCCATGCCGCGCACGGGAGAGCCGAAAAATTCGGCGACAATTGCGCCGATCAGCGCCAGTGTCGATGCAATTTTCAGCCCGTTGAAGATGAACGGCATCGCCGCGGGCAGGCGCAGTTTCAACAGGGTCTGCCAGTAACTTGCCGAATAGGTCGCCATCAGATCGCGCTGCATCGCGCTGGATGCGGCCAGCCCCTGCACCGTGTTTACCAGCATCGGGAAGAACACCATTACCACGACCACTGCCGCCTTGGATTGCCAGTCGAACCCGAACCACATTACCAGAATCGGCGCGGTGCCGATGATCGGCAGGGCGGCGATGAAATTTCCCACCGGCAGCAGTCCCTTCTGCAGGAACGGCGAACGGTCGATCAGGATCGCCAGCGCCACCGCCGCGCCACAGCCGATCAGATAGCCGCTCAGCGCGCCCTTGAGGAAGGTCTGCACGAAATCCTCCCACAGGATTGCCAGATTTCCGCCAAACGTCGCCGCGATCATCGTCGGCGGCGGCAGGATGACCAGCGGCACGTTTAGCCCCCGGACCAGCAATTCCCAGACCACCAGGATGGTCAGTCCGAAAATCACCGGCACCGCGATCCGCACCGCGCGCAGTCCCGAATGACGCGAGCGTGCCAGCCAGGCGTTCAGCGCCCAGGCCATCCCCCAGAACAACAGCGCTGCGGCGACCCAGATCATGCGCGCACCGCCCCGGCGCGACCACCGGCAAGACTTTGATTGCGGCTCATCGTCCCGTCATTCCCATGCGTTGCAGGATCAGCCGCTGCGCCAGCCCGATCAGCCCCACCAGCACCGCCGCACAGATCGCCGCCATCATCAGCGCGCTCCAGATCTGCACCGTCTGCCCGTAATACGACCCGGTCAGCAACCGCGCGCCCAGCCCGCGCACCGCGCCCGTCGGCAATTCACCCACGATGGCCCCGACCAGCGAGGCCGCGATGCCGACCTTCAGCGAGGTGAACAGATAGGGCATCGACGCCGGCAGGCGCAGCTTCCAGAATGTCGCTGCCCGGCTGGCATGATAGGTTTTCAGAAGGTCCAGTTGCATCGCATCCGGGCTGCGCAGTCCCGCGACCATGCCCACCACCACCGGGAAGAATGACAGGTAGGCGGAAATGATCGCCTTGGGCACCAGTCCCTGAATGCCGATCGAATTCAGCACCACGATCACCATCGGCGCGATCGCCAGAATCGGAATGGTCTGTGACGCAATCGCCCAGGGCATCACCGACATGTCCATCGCCTTGTTGTGCACGATCCCCACCGCCAGCAGAACGCCCAGGCCGGTGCCAATCGCAAAACCCAGCAGCGTGGCACTCAGCGTGACCCACGCGTGAAACACCAGACTGCGCTTTGACGTCACCTTCTTTTCGACCGTTGTCTGCCACAACTCGATCGCCACCTGATGCGGCGCCGGCAGGCGCGGCCGTTCCTGCATCCAGGACTTGGCCGCCTGCCCCGGGTTCAGCATCACCAGACCGAGCGAAGCAAAATCCCGCCGCGCCTTCGCAGTCCCGGGCACAACGACCACCCCGTCACGCTCGGCCTGGTCGAGGACGCCGTGGATGTTCATCGGCACCACAGCGGCGTACCAGAACGCGATGATCGCCGTGACGACCGAAAGGATGGGAAGGATCCGGTTCATGACGCGCCTGTCGTTCCGCCCGGCAGATATCTGACGCGTGCCTGACAGTAGTCCGACAACGGTTCTTGCCCCTCAACCGTCATAGGCATGCCCCGCCCGCAGCCCTTCGCGCACCCGATGTGCGACCTCCAGAAATTCGGGCGTGTCGCGGATATCCAGCGGCCTGTCGCGCGGCAGCGGGCTGTCGATCACATCCGTGATCCGTCCGGGCCGGGGCGACATCACCACGATCTTGGTGCTGAGATACACCGCTTCCGGAATCGAATGGGTGACAAAGCCGATGGTCTTTTCCGTGCGCTTCCACAACTCCAAGAGCTGTTCGTTCAAATGATCCCGCACGATTTCATCCAGCGCCCCAAAGGGCTCGTCCATCAGCAGAATATCGGCATCGAACGCCAGCGCGCGCGCAATGCTGGCACGTTGCTGCATCCCGCCCGACAATTGCCATGGAAATTTCTTCTCGAACCCGGCCAGATCCACCAGTTCCAATACCCGCGCCACCCGGTCCGCCATCTCGGCCTTGGAAAACCCCATGATTTCAAGCGGAAGGCGCACATTCCCCGCAATTGTGCGCCACGGATAAAGCCCTGCCGCCTGAAACACATAGCCATAGGCGCGGGCCTGCCGCGCCTGATCCGGGGTCATGCCGTTAACCGAGATTTCGCCACCCGACGCCTGCTCCAGCCCGGCAATGACGCGCAGAAACGTCGTTTTCCCACAGCCGCTTGGCCCGATAAAACTGACGAACTCACCTTTGCCGATCTGCAACGACACGTCGCGCAACGCATGCACCGGGCCGTCATTGGTCTGAAACGTCAGGTTCAGGCCGCAAGCTTCGATCACCGCCCCACCCTGCATCATCTTGCCCGTCACCAAGCGCCTTGCTCCTGCATCCGAGACTGCCGATCTGCCGCGCGCCACCCGGCCAGTCCGGCAATCGAAACGGGAACCAGCCCTATCAATCCGAATTTGCCCGACAGCGTGGGATATTTGCTGGAAAACCAAAGGACGGCCGCTGCCAGAATCGAACCTGCAACTACGCCCATCGCCAACCCGGCCCAACATATCGCCGCCCGGGCGCCATTGCCCGCCCTTTCGACTGCGCCGCTGACCATCCCCCAGACCATCCGACAGGGAATGACTGCCACGGCGGCCAGAGTGACGGTAGCCGGAGCCGACAGAAGAATGCCAACCAGTGCAACCAGCAAGAACGCCGGGACAGTCAGGCACCCCAAAACCACCACCGCTGAAACGATCAGCCAGATGGTCAGGAACATCCGTTCAAATACCGGCCAGAACATTCTGCCGGATTGCACAGCAAGCGACGATCCATCGCGTTGCGCGCCGTCATGAACAATTCTTGAAACGAAAATTGCACCGGCCAGGCCGAACACCAGCAACTGGCCGAATATGGCAAACGCCGGCATGATATCGGCCACCACGCTGCGAACACCCCAAATCATCAAGATCACGGCAGGAAAACCAAATGCGGCAATAATTGCAACGACAACTGCGGCCATCGCCAGGACAAGATCGTGCGGCAATCCTTGCCGCTCGAGAATGGGAACAAGCTTGCGCCAGACCGGATATCCCAAGACAAAGCCCGTAATCGCGATGGGAATGGACACCACGAATGCAAAGGCAAACAAGGTTGCAACGTTTTGCAGAAGCGCAAGCCCCAGACTGAAATAGCCCAACGTGCCGGAAGAATCGGCACCATCAACCAAGATATAAATCGGCCAAAGAAGGCTAAAGAGAACCTGCGCAAACAATGTCGATCCAATTATGAACCCGGCAAATTTGCCCAGGCCCCTGAACCAGGGTTCGGCAAGTGACGGATTGGATTCAAGTCCGGCCAACTTATACGCCGCTCGCCGGAATTCCCGTGCGTTCGACAGGCCGAGGCGCGGTCAATTCCTTCCATGAACTCAAGGCCTTGTTGACCGGGGTATTCGCCTCGCGCCGCACGAATTCACCGTGGCCTTCCTGGGTCTGCACCACCCCGTCATTCACCGCGACCTGGCCGCGTGTCAGGGTGAAACGCGGCAGGCCCTTGACCTTTTTGCCCTCGAAGACGTTGTAATCAATGGCGGATTGCTGGGCGCTGGCGGTGATGGTTTTCTCTTTCTCGGGATCCCAGACAACCAGATCGGCATCGGCGCCGACCAGAACCGCACCCTTCCTGGGATAACAGTTCAGGATCTTGGCGATGTTGGTAGAGGTCACCGCGACAAATTCGTTGGGCGTCAGGCGGCCGGTGGCTACGCCATAGGTCCACAGCATCGGCATCCGATCCTCAAGGCCCCCGGTGCCGTTGGGGATCTTGGTGAAATCGCCCACGCCAAAGCGTTTCTGGTCGGTGGTAAAGGCGCAATGATCGGTCGCGACGACCGAAAGCGAGCCGGATTGCAACCCGGCCCACAGCGAATCCTGATGCTGCTTGTTGCGGAACGGCGGTGACATCACGCGGCGGGCGGCGTGGTCCCAGTCCGTGTTGAAATACTCGCTTTCGTCCAGCGTCAGATGCTGGATCAGCGGCTCTCCCCAGACCCGCTTGCCCTGCATCCGGGCCCGCCGGATGGCCTCGTGTGAATCCTCGCAGGACGTATGCACGACATACAGCGGCACACCGGCCATATCGGCGATCATGATGGCGCGGTTGGTGGCCTCGCCCTCCACCTGCGGCGGGCGGGAATAGGCGTGCGCCTCTGGGCCGGTATTGCCCTCTGCCAGAAGGCGCGCCGACAGTTCCGCCACCACATCGCCGTTTTCCGCATGGACCATGGCGATCCCGCCAAGTGACGCAAGCCGCTGGAAAGACGCATACATTTCGTCGTCATTCACCATCAGCGCGCCCTTGTAGGCCATGAAATGCTTGAAGGTGGTGATGCCTTCCTTTTCGATGATGGTGGCCATCTCGTTGAACACCTGCTCGCCCCACCAGGTGACGGCCATGTGATAGGAATAATCGCAACTCGCGCGGGTGGATTTGTTGTGCCACATCTTCAGCGCATCATGCAGCCCCTGCCCCGGCGCCGGCAGCGCAAAGTCGACAACCATGGTGGTGCCGCCCGACAAAGCCGCCCGCGTGCCGGACTCGAAATCATCCGTGCTGTAAGTGCCCATGAACGGCATCTCCAGATGCGTGTGCGGATCAATCCCGCCGGGCATCACGTAACAGCCCGTGGCATCCAACTGCTTGTCCCCACTCAGGTTTTCCCCGATCTGGGTGATCTTGCCGCCCTCAACCAGCACATCCGCCTTGTAGGTCAGATCGGCAGTGACGATGGTTCCGTTCTTGATGACTGTGGTCATATCTTTCTCCTAGGCAAGTGACGCGCCAAGCAATTCCCGCATCGCTTTTTCATTCAGAACATGAACGGCGATCTGGCCTTCAAATCCGGCTTCAGTCTCGTCTCGCCATTTGGGGATCCAACCATTGTCGATGCCGTCTGCATCTTCCGGCGCCGGAATCAGAACAAATGTCTTCACTGGCGATTGAAGTAAGATTCCCCTGAATTCCTGCGTTCGGACCCACGCCGCATCGCGTTCCGACAACTCGTCCCGTACAATTGATGTGTCAGCTATCCAATTGGGAATAGAATTCTCGGAAGCAAATGCGGCCGCGGCTCTGACCGCTGCGGGGATGTTCCTTCCCGCTTCGTCAAACAGTCGGTCATAACGAATCCGGACGGCCTTGAGCGCCGGTTCTTCAATTACGGATACGAAACCCGGAATCTCAAAGATGACACTTCGGCTCACTCCACAATCTCCGCCGTTTCCACCACCGCATGCATCAGCACATCCGCGCCCGCCGTGGCCCATTCGCGCGATATTTCCTCGGCCTCGTTGTGGCTCAGCCCGTCCACACAGGGGCACATGACCATCGCCGTGGGGGCGACGCGGTTGATCCAGCAGGCGTCGTGCCCGGCACCCGAAATCAAATCCCGGTGCGAATAGCCCAGCCGCTCCGCCGCTGAACGCACCGCTGTTACGCAGCCCTCGTCGAATTCCACCGGGTCAAACCCGCCGACCTTCTCGAAGCTGACGGAAAGCCCCATCTGCCCGCAGATGTCCGATGCCGCCACGCGCAGCTTGTTTTCCATGTCGCGGATCACCGCGATATCGGGAGAGCGGAAATCGACGGTGAAGACCACGCGGCCCGGTATCACGTTGCGACTGTTGGGAAAAACGTCGATATGCCCCGCCGCGCCGACGGCATCGGGGGCGTGCGACCATGCGATCTGATCGACCGCCTCCAGCACCCGCGCCATGCCCAGCCCGGCGTTCTTGCGCATCGGCATCGGGGTGGACCCGGTGTGCGAATCCTTGCCCTCGATCGTCACCTGCGTCCAGGACAGCCCCTGCCCGTGGGTGACAACGCCGATATCCTTGCCCTCGGCCTCCAGGATCGGCCCCTGTTCGATGTGCAGTTCAAAGAAGGCGTGCATCTTGCGCGCGCCGACTTCTTCATCGCCGCGCCAGCCGATGCGCGCCAGTTCATCACCGAATTTCTTTCCGTCATGATCCACCCGATCATAGGCCCAGTCCTGGGTGTGGATGCCCGCAAAAACACCGGATGCCAGCATCGCGGGGGCATACCGCGTGCCTTCCTCATTGGTCCAGTTGGTGACGACGATGGGGTGTTTCGTCTTGATGTCCAGATCATTCAGAGTGCGGATGATTTCGAGGCCACCCAGCACCCCCAGCACGCCGTCATATTTGCCCCCCGTCGGCTGCGTATCCAGATGGCTGCCAACATAGACCGGCAGCGCATTGGGGTCCGTGCCTTCGCGGCGGGCGAACATGTTGCCCATCTGGTCAAGACCCATCGACAGCCCGGCGGCCTGACACCACGACTGGAACAGGGCGCGGCCTTCGCCGTCTTCGTCGGTCACCGTCTGGCGGTTGTTGCCGCCTGCGACACCGGGGCCGATCTTGGCCATTTCCATCAGCGACTCCCACAGACGGTCGCCGTTGATCTTCAGATTTTCACCCGGTGAAGCCATGATTGCCCCCTATTTCAGTTCCACTTCGACAAAGCTCATGTCCGCCTCGCCGTCATTGATGACGTTGTGTTCCACGCCCGCCTCGCGCCGGTAACTTGTTCCGGCCCCGACCAGCACGCGACTGCTGCTGCCATCGGGCAGTTCCAGCGCCATGTGGCAATCGCTGAGCGTGGTGATGACATAGTCCAGCCCGTGTACATGCCAGCCGGTTTCCGCACCCGGCGCGAAATCAAAACGGGTCACACGCACGCGGGCGTCATCGATCACTAGTGTCGCCTGGGCGGGCGCTCTGGCCATGACATCCCCCGACTGCCCAAAGAGTTTGACCAAACGGTCAGGATCACGCTACCACGGGGGCAAGGGCAGTCAAGGATTTCGGCGCCGCTGTGGCAAAGATCATGCCCCGGACACGGAGCAGGTGCGAATGGTGGCAGCGGTCCCGCGAACCCGCATTCAGGAAAAGAACATCGCGGCCATACTGGACGCCGCACTGGACGTGTTTTCGCAGGCCGGATTTCGCGGGGCGACGCTGGATCAGATCGCCAGGGCGGCGGGGCTGTCGAAACCGAACCTGTTGTATTATTTCGCCAACAAGAAGGCTATTCACGTGGCGCTGTTGTCGGGACTGCTGGACAGTTGGCTTGACCCGCTCAGGGCGCTGGATGGCGCCGGTGATCCGGTGGACGAAATTGTCGGCTATGCGCTGCGCAAGCTGGACATGGCGCGCGACCTGCCGCGCGAAAGCAGGCTGTTTGCCAACGAGATCCTGCAGGGCGCGCCGCGGATTCTGGATATGATCGAGGGGCCGCTCAGGACGCTGGTCGATGAAAAGGCCGCGCTGATTGCCGGTTGGGCCAGCGCCGGCAGAATTGCCCGCGTCGATCCGCATCACCTGATCTTTTCGATCTGGGCGACAACCCAGCATTACGCCGATTTCGACGTGCAGGTGCGCGGCATTCTGGCCCCGACCGGCGACGCGCATTTCAAAGAGGCCGGTCAGTTTCTCGAGCATCTCTACCGGCGCGCGTTAACCCCGGCTTAACCAGCCGTGCAGAAATCCGGGCCGTTAACTTTATTCGCCGCGCGGATGTGGATAAGTTCGGGCTGGGTCGGGGCTTACGTGAGGAACATGAGCATGAGCATCCTTTTGACACCGATCGGTTCGGGCAGCTTCTTTCCGCCGCCGGACCCCGGCAATGCACGACCGCCCGATAGCGCCGCCGACACCCAATCAATCAAACCGGTCGAGGAAAGCGGCGGCAGTTCCGGCGCGTCGGGCACCGGCAGCAATGCGGGCTCGGCCAACCGGAATGACGCATCGGCCGGCAATTCCGCGCCCTTTGATGCAAGTCGGTCAAAGGCTTCCGACGGCGCGGCGGCGCTGTCTTTTGTGCTGGATCAGGAACTGTCGGTTGGCCCACCGCCCGCATTCCTGCGCTCGATTCTGGAGGCCGCCCAATCCGAGACCCTGTTTCCCGAGGGCGACGAGCCCGAAACTCTGGCAAAAACTACCGCGCCGGAGCCGGAACAATCCACCGGGCCCTCGCAGACGGAACCGGCGGCCCGGGACCGGCCGGCACCCAGCGCCGAGGGTCTCTCGTATGATGCGGCGCGCGGGTTCGCCAACCCGGTCGATCCACCTGCGGTCGATACCCGCAGCTGACGGTTACTCGGCGGCGCAGGCACCGGGATTGTTGGGGTGCGTTGTCCAGTCGCCATGTACATCGGGCACCACTCGCCCGGTGCGCGCATCTATTGTGCCGGGGGCCAACTGTTCCATCGTGATACAATCCTCGACCGGGCAGACATTGACGCACAGGTTGCACGCGACGCATTCGGCGTCGATCACTTCGAACACACGCTCTGCCGACATGGAAATCGCCTGATGCGACGTGTCCTCGCAGGCCGCGAAACAGCGCCCGCATTTGATGCAGGCGTCCTGGTCGATGCGCGCCTTGGTGATGTAGTTCAGGTTCAGATGCTGCCAGTCGGTGAAATTCGGCACCGCGCGGCCAACGATCTGCTCGACCGATGTATAGCCCTTTTCATCCATCCAATCGCCAAGACCACTGATCATTTCCTGCACGATCTTGAAGCCATAGGTCATCGCCGCCGTGCAGACCTGCACGTTGCCCGCGCCCATGGCGAGGAATTCCGCCGCGTCGCGCCATGTGGTCACGCCGCCGATGCCGCTGATCGGCAGGCCAGCGGTTTCGGGGTCGCGGGCGATATTGCCGACCATGTTCAGCGCGATGGGTTTGACCGCCGGGCCGCAATAGCCGCCGTGGCTGCCCTTGCCGTCAATCGAGGGCAAGGGGCTGAAACTGTCCAGGTCAACACCCGTGATCGAGGAGATCGTGTTGATCAGGCTGACAGCGTCGGCCCCGCCCGCCTTTGCGGCACGTGCCGGCTTGCGGATATCGGTGATATTGGGCGTCAGCTTGACGATCACCGGCATCCG
>JAJDOB010000101.1 GCA_022340385.1 Rhodobacter sp. | reverse complement strand
GTCGCCGCGCGCCGGGTTGGTCACATCGAAGGTCCGCCCGCCTTCGCCATCCACCCACTCGCCACCAAGATACCCCCGCGTCACAAGAAGCGACGGATCGCCAAGCAAGGATGAAAGGTCGGTCAATCGGTCAAGCATGTGTTTGGTCTTTCCTGAGTGAGAAATGATTGAAAGCGGCGCAGGCACCGCCAGCGTCAGAGAAGCAGCGGCATCATCAGACTGGCGAGACTGAGCACCAGAAAGAAACCGGCCATGTCGGTGATCGTTGTCAGCAGCGGGCCACTGGCAGCGGCCGGATCCTGTTTCAGGCGTTTCAGCAGAAGCGGCACGACGCCGCCGATCGAGACCGCCAGCACGGTATTCAGCGCCAGCGCGATGCCGATCACCAGCCCAAGGAACGGATTGCCCTTCCAGATCCAGCACACGATGCCGATCAGAATGCCAAGGGCGATGCCGTTGATCACCCCGACCGAAACCTCTTTCAGCCAGACCCGGAACGCATCCTTGGGCTGGATGATCCCCAATGACAGCTCTCGCATCGTGACCCCGACCGCCTGGTTGCCAGAACAGCCGGACATGTCCGACACCATCGGCAGAAACACGGCGATGGCAATCACCGCGGTCAGGATTTCCTCGTAGGCCGAGATCACCGAGGCGGCGATGATGTTCAGCACGATATTGGCCGACAGCCACGCCAGGCGCCGCCGCGAGCGCAGCCACAACGGCATTGCCCGCAACTCGTCCCCGACGACACCCTGACGTTTCAGGCTTTCGCTTTCCGACCGTTCCAGCGCGGCGTTGTCGACCGCGGACCGCGAAACGACCCCCACCAGCCGGCCATCGGCCTCGACGACCGGAAGGCCAAGGAAATTGTGCTCGTCGAACAGATCCTGCAATTCGTCCAGCGTCGTGGTGACCCCGACTGTCAGGGGCGCGACCATGATCGAGGTCAGCTTGGCACTGCGTTTCGCCGTCAGCAGCCCGCGCAGCGACACAACGCCGACCGGAACTTCGTCTGCATCGATCACATAGGGATGCTGGCCACGATAGCGTTCGAAATCATCCTCTTCGCTGACCATACCGCGCAACACCGCGCCGACGGTCGCGGTGTCGGGAAACGAAAACGTCTCTGCAACCATCAGGCCGCCGGCGGTTTCGTCCTCGTACCTGGCAAGGCGGCGCACGTCGGCCGCGTCTTCGGGGCTGAACTGGGCAAGGATCGCCTCGGCGTCGATGGTTTCCATCTCGCCGATGAGATCGGCCTGCACATCGGAATCGAGTTCGTCCAACACCTCTGCGGCGCGCTCGGGCTGCATCCGTTCGACCAGTTCGGTCGCCGCCGCATGCGGCGCCTCTTCGACCAGTTCGGCGGCAAGCTCGACCGGAACCAGCTTTAGCAGTTCGTCGCGGTCTTCGGCCGAAAGCGCCAGCAACTGGCGCAGCGCGGCGCTAAGCGGCAAGGGTTCCAGCAGGGTTGCCAGCGTGTCGGCATCCTTTGCATCGACCGCCTCTTTCACCATTTCGCGCATGGTCCGCGCCTCCGCGTCCTGAACCGCCGGCGGGTCGAGGGTTTCGATCTCGTCGTTGTTGTCAGTCAAGGTTCAGTCTCCGTGTCCATCGCGGGAAGTCGGCTTTTGCGCCCGAACGCGTCTCGTCCTGGCCATTCAGCGGATTCGCCGCGAGTTTCTGTTCGACGTGTTCATCTCGTGGTGTCCTGAACGAAGTCAGGCGGTGTCGGGTCAAAGTCCTTGGTCATTCCGGATCGAGGCCTCTGTTGACGGGGTGTTCAGTCTGGAAGACGCGGCGCATGTACCCCGCTCTGGTCGTTGGGATCCAAAACGGTCAGACGGTCGTCAGATCAAACGGATCGAAACTGGAGGCGCGCGCGCGCTTCCACCGCATCAGATAGCCGAACGCATCTTCCTCGTCGCGCAACAGGAACCCCTCCGGCAGATAGGGGTAGACCTCTTCACCGGTGACCATGTTGCGGTCGCTTTCACGCATCAACAGGTGATGGGGCCGAAAGTCGCCGGGGTGCTCCAGCCCGGCGGCGCCGGTCATTTCTGCCAGCGCTTTCAGGGTGTTGGCATGGAACCGGTACACACGTTCCGACTTGCGCGTCACATCCAGCGCGCGCTGGCGCAGCGGATCCTGGGTGGCCACGCCCACCGGGCAATGATTGGTGTGACAGGCCTGCGCCTGAATACAGCCGATCGAAAACATGAACCCACGCGCGGAATTGGCCCAGTCGGCCCCCAAAGCCAGCGCCTTGGCGATATCGAACGACGTCACCAGCTTGCCCGACGCCCCGAGTTTCAGCTTGTCGCGCAGACCGGCACCGCGCAGCGTGTTGTGCGCGAATGTCAGCCCCTCGACCAGCGGCATGCCCACATGATTGGCAAACTCAAGCGGGGCGGCACCGGTGCCACCTTCCTTGCCGTCGATGACGATGAAGTCAGGCGTGATCCCGGTTTCCAGCATCGCCTTGACGATACACATGA
This sequence comes from Rhodobacter sp., assembly GCA_022340385.1. Lineage (GTDB taxonomy): Bacteria > Pseudomonadota > Alphaproteobacteria > Rhodobacterales > Rhodobacteraceae > CALGTJ01. The sequence continues at coordinate 17,934 of JAJDOB010000101.1, read as the reverse complement.
ATTCGCGCCGGTGGCCGATGCACAGCTTGAACCCCACGGGTTTGCCGGCGGCGTGGTCGCGCAGCGTTCCGATGAACTGCATCATCTCAAGCGGTGTCGCGAATTCCGGATGTGCGGCGGGCGACACACAGTCCTGTCCCATCGGCACGCCGCGCGCCTCTGCGATCTCTGGCGAGATTTTCGAGGCCGGCAACATGCCGCCGTGACCGGGTTTCGCACCCTGGCTCAGCTTCAGTTCAACCAGCTTGATCTGCGGGTCGCGGGCCTGCTCTGCGAATTTCTCGACGTCGAAGCGCCCGTCGGGCTTGCGGCAGCCGAAATAGCCCGACCCGATCTCATAGATCAGATCGCCGCCGGCCTGCCGGTGATGCCGGCTGATCCCGCCCTCGCCCGTATCATGGGCAAATCCGCCCTTTCTGGCTCCGGTGTTCAGCGCCAGAATCGCATTGGCCGACAGGGCGCCAAAGCTCATCGCGGAAATGTTGTAGATCGAGGCGTCATACGGCTGCTTGCAGTCCGGCCCGCCGATGGTGACGCGGAAATCATGGTCAGCGATGTGCTTGGGCACGACCGAATGGGTGATCCATTCATAGCCCGAATCATAGACCCGCTGCCGGGTGCCAAAGGGCCGCTTGTCCTCGACGCCCTTGGCGCGCTGATAGATGAGCGAGCGTTTGTCGCGGGAAAACGGTTCCTCGTCCTGATCGCTTTCGATCAGGTACTGCCGGATTTCAGGGCGGATGCCCTCGAACAGGAACCGCATATGCCCAATAACGGGGTAATTGCGCAGGATCGAATGCTGCGGCTGAAGCACGTCATAGACGCCGATCGCCGCCAGCGTACCAAAGACCAGCAGCGGCAACACGAACCAGCCACTGAAGATCAGCCCGGCCAGTGACAAGATCGCCAGAACCAGCGAGCCCGCGAATGCGGCGAATCTCAACATCGCGTCGCTCCCTTTCGTGATGTCAGATCACAGCCGATATTGCGGTGCCCAACTTGTCGGTAAGTTCGTCGATCTGTTCGTCTTCGATGATGAAGGGCGGGGCCAGCAGAACGTGGTCGCCCCGCCGCCCGTCGATCGTGCCCGACATCGGGTAGCAGATCAGCCCGGCCTCGAACGCGGCTTTCTTGATCTTTCCGGCGATGCCGCGCGCGGGATCGAAAGGCGCCTTGGTTTCGCGGTCCTCGACGATTTCGACGCCGCGGAACAGGCCGCGCCCGCGCAGGTCGCCAACGTGGGGGTGCTGGCCAAAGCGGTCTTCCAGCCTTTGCGCAAGCTTGTCACCCTGAACCCGCACCCGGTCGATCAGGCCACGCTTTAGAATGGCCGAGACAACGGCCAGCCCCGCCGCCGCGGCCGTGGGATGCGCGTTATAGGTGTGGCCGTGCTGGAAAAAGCCGGTTCCGTTGGCGATGGTGTCATAGATTTCGCGGGTGCACAGCATTGCACCGATGGGCTGATATCCCGCACCCAACCCCTTGGCGATACAGGCGATATCGGGCGCGATGCCGTCCTGCTCGCAGGCAAAAAGCGCGCCGGTGCGCCCCATGCCGCACATGACTTCATCCAGGATCAGCAGAACGCCATAGGTGTCGCAGATTTCGCGGATCCGTTTGAAATAACCCGGTGCCGCCGTCAGCGCACCCGCCGTGGCCCCGACGACCGGTTCGGCCATGAAGGCCATCACGGTTTCCGGGCCAAGGCGCAGGATCTCGGTCTCCAGCGCATTCGCCGCGCGCAGGCCATAGGCTTCGGGTGTCTCGTCGTCACGGCGCAGCCGGTATTCATAGCAGGGCTCGATATGGCTGACATCCAGCAAAAGCGGTGCAAACTGCGCGCGCCGCCACTCGTTGCCGCCCGCCGAAAGCGCGCCGATGGTATTGCCGTGATAGCTTTGCTTGCGGGCGATCAGTTTCCCGCGTTGCGGTTCGCCTTTTTCGACCCAGTATTGCCGGGCCAGCTTTATCGCCGCCTCGGTCGCCTCGGACCCGCCAGACACGAAATAGACCCTGTCCAGGTCGCCGGGGGCCTGCGCAACCAAAAGATCGGCCAGCGCCTCGGCAGGTTCCGAACTCAGGAATCCGGTGTGGGCAAAGGCAAGCTTGTCCAGCTGCGCCTTGATCGCGGCGATGACTTCGGTGTCGCCATGCCCCAGGCACGACACGGCCGCCCCGCCCGATCCGTCAAGATAGCGTTTTCCCGTGCTGTCGATCAGGTAGCAGCCCTCGCCGCCGACGGCGATGGGTGGATTGAGTTTGCTATGACGGGGAAATACATGGGTCACGAGGCTTGTCCATCTGCTTTGGCGTTGCGGGCCAGGTCGTCTTGAACGCCCGATTCCCGAACCTTAGCCCGAACGTCTGGAATTGGAAAACTCTGTACGTCGAACAGGGTTGCGACCCGGCGGAGGCAAAGTGATGGCGTGGCGCGCATCGCTGCGCGCCACCTTGTCAGATCTGCGACCCTATTCGGCGGCAATCATGCGCTCTTTCGCGATCGCGTCCGCGACAGCGGCCTCGAACAGGGTCAGCCCCTCTTCGATGATGGCATCAGACGCGGTCAACGGAACCATGATCCGTACTGCGTTGCCGTGCATGCCGCAGGCCAGCAGGATCAGACCCCGCTTCAGGGCGTGGCCGATGACGGATTTGGTAAAGCCCGCATCCGGCGCAGCCGTTTCGAAATCGGTCACGAATTCGACGGCCAGCATCGCGCCCAGCCCCCGGATATCCCACATGCGATACGGCGCGGCGCGGACACCGATTTCCGCAAGGCGGGCGCGGAAATGAGCACCCAGCGCAGTCGAACGCGCCAAAAGCCCCTCTGCGTCGATCGCTTCAATCGCGGCCAGCGCAGCCGCGCAAGCCACCGGGTTGCCGCCATATGTGCCGCCCAGCCCACCGGGGGCCAGCGCGTCCATGATGTCGGCGCGCCCGATGACACCGGCAATCGGATAGCCGCCGGCCATGGATTTGGCCACGGTGATCAGATCGGGCACGACCCCTGAATGTTCGATTGCGAACCATGCGCCGGTACGGCCGAAACCTGCCTGAATTTCGTCTGAAATCAACAGGATGCCATGCTTGTCGCAAATCGCGCGCAGGGCTTGCCACATCTCGGCGGGCACCGGATGATAGCCACCCTCGCCCAGCACGGGTTCCAGGATGATGGCGGCCACGCGCGACGGATCCGCATCGGTGAGGAACAGGGTTTCCAGACCGTTCAGGGCATCCTCGACAGTGATGCCTTTGCGAGCGTCCGGGAACGGCGCACGGAAGATATCGGCCGGGAAAGGTCCGGCGTCCTTCTTGTAGGGCGTGACCTTGCCGGTCAGGCCCAGCGTCAACAGGGTGCGACCGTGGTAGCTGCCGGCAAAGGCGATGACACCGGGGCGGCCCGTGGCAGCGCGCGCGATTTTCACCGCGTTTTCAACGGCCTCGGCACCGGTTGTGACCAGCAGGGTCTTCTTGTCGAAATCGCCGGGCGCCAGCGCGTTCAGCTTTTCGGCCAGGGCCACATAGGGCTCGTAGGGAACCACCTGAAAACTGGTGTGGGTATAAAGGTCTTCCTGGGCTTTCGCGGCCGCGATCACCTTGGGGTGGCGGTGCCCGGTGTTGAGCACGGCGATGCCACCGGCGAAATCGACGAAGCGATTGCCTTCCACATCCCAAAGCTCTGCATTTTCGGCCCGCGCGGCGAAGATCGGCGCGGCAGAGGCCACCCCACGGGGCACAGCAACCGCGCGGCGGGCCAGCAATGCGGCGTTCGAAGTTGCGCCGGCCTGGGGGACAGCGGCGATGGTTTCAACGGCGGTTTTTGTGGGCACCGCAACAGGCGTGGCCTCTTTCGCGGTCTTCGCGGGTGCCACGCTGGGGCGCGGGGCCTTTGTCTTGCCGGATGTCTTGCCGGATGTCTTGGCGGATGTCTTGGCGGATCGGGAACTCTTGGTCTTGGATGCTGCGGTCATTGCATTCTCCGGGCAGTGGATTTGGGCAGTGGATTTCGATTAATATTTTTATTATACGGTGATTATAATTGTCAATCCAATTCGCATGCGGCGCCCGCCTGCGCGCCAGATTCCCTCGAAAACCCCTTATAACTCATTGGAAACTCGATTTTTGTTGACGCAACAAGAGAATCAGTGATTAATATTTCAATCGTATGATAAGTGAGGTGTGAACTGCGTGAACATTGGCGGCAGACTCAAGGCAGTGCGCGAAACGCGCGGGCTATCGCAGCGTGAGCTCGCCAGCCGCGCAGGCATGACCAATGGCGCAATTTCCCTGATCGAGCAGAACAAAAGCAGCCCGTCTGTCACATCGCTGAAAAGCCTTCTGGATGCGATTCCGATGACCCTGTCGGAATTCTTTACCGACGTGGAAAGCAAGAGCACCCCGAAGTATTTCTATTCGGCCAACGAATTCATAGAGATTTCACCGCAGGATATCGGCCTTGGCGAAGGTGCGGCACGCGTGTCGCTGCGTCAGTTGGGCGATGCCTGGCGGCATACGTTGCAGATTCTGCACGAATCCTATCCGCCGGGCTCCGACACCGGCCCGGACATGCTGAAACACGATGCCGAAGAGGCCGGTGTGGTCATCGAGGGCATCATCGAAATCACGGTGGGCGATCAGGTTCGCGTTCTCAATCCGGGCGACGGATATCTGTTCGACAGCCGCCTGCCGCACCGGTTCAGAAACATCGGCGACAAGAACTGTGTCATCGTCAGCGCCTGCACGCCCCCGACGTTCTGATGGAAATAATCGTTCAATTTCAACAAATAAGGACGCCAAGAATCAGGATCAAACAGATCGCTTTCGGACTGCGGCATGCCGCAAACGGATTTCTCCTTGAGGGTTTTCACCTAGGTGATAACGTCGGGAGACCTCAAAATAAGGTTCGAAAGCAGCCAATGACGAGTACGGCTAACTAAACCAGGGAGATAATAATGAAGATAATCAAACTTACCGCTGTAGCAGCTGTGGCCGCACTATGCAGTCAGGTCGCGGTCGCACAGGAAAGGTTCATCACGATCGGAACCGGCGGCCAGACGGGCGTCTATTTCGTCGTGGGTCAGTCGATCTGCCGCTTGGTGAACCGCGGCACGGCCGAGCACAACCTGAAATGCACCGCACCGTCGACCGGCGGCTCGATCGCCAACATCAACGCGATCAAGGCGGGTGACATGGACATGGGCGTGGCCCAGTCAGACTGGCAGTTCCATGCCTACAACGGCACCTCGCAGTTTGAGGGCAACAAGTTCGACAAAGAACGCGCCGTGTTCTCTGTGCACCCCGAACCGTTCACGGTTATCGCCCGCAAGGACGCTGGCATCACCACGTTCGATGATCTCTTCGGCAAGCGTGTCAACGTCGGCAACCCCGGCTCTGGCCAGCGCGGCACGATGGACGTGGTCCTGGCAGCCATGGGCAAAAGCACCGATGACTTCGCCCTGTCCTCGGAACTGAAACCAGCCGAGCAGTCCGCCGCTCTTGGCGACAACAAGGTCGACGCCATCATCTATACCGTCGGCCATCCGAACGGCTCGATCCAGGAAGCCACATCGACCGTAGAGGCGGTTCTGGTTCCCGTCACCGGCGAAGCCATCGACAAGCTGGTTGCCGACAACCCGTTCTACGCCAAGGCGATCATTCCGGGCGGCATGTATGCCGGCAACCCCGACGACGTCGAGACCTTCGGCGTCAAGGCAACCTTCGTCACCTCGTCGGACGTACCTGATGATGTGGTCTATACCGTCGTCAAGGCTGTCTTTGACAACTTTGACCGGTTCAAGGGCCTGCACCCGGCTTTTGCCAATCTCAAGGAAGAAGACATGATCTCGGCTGGCCTCAGCGCGCCTCTGCACCCCGGTGCCGAGAAGTACTACAAAGAGCGTGGCTGGATTCAGTAATCCGCTGATCTTGGCTTGATCAAGGGCAGCTCCGCCAGTGCGGGGCTGCCAACGAGGCGGTGCCAGCACCCGGTAAATCCGGGGCCTGGGCCGCGAATGGGACAAACGGGGACAGCGTGATGAGCAATGACGAACAATTCGAAGCGGCTGCCGTTGAAAACGCGGCTGCAGGTCGTGGTGGTCTGACCCAGGAAGAACTCGACGAACTTGTCGCTTCCTCCGACACCGGTGCGCGTTCGCCCGCGGGGCCGGTTGGCACCATGTTGGTGGCGGTCGCATTGATCTGGTCGCTGTTCCAGCTCTGGATCGCTTCTCCGTTTCCCTTCATCGTTGGCTGGGGCGTGTTCAACGACACCGAGGCCCGGTCTTTCCACCTGGCTTTTGCGCTGTTTCTGGCCTTTGCCGCCTACCCGGCGGCGCGGACAAAGGCGCAGTTCATCCTGGCGCTGGCGGTGCCGATCGTGCTGACCCTGCTGTTCATCTACGGCTCCAAGGCAGGCGTGCCCGTGTGGTGGATCCCGATCCCCGGCGTGCTGATGCTGGCTGCCATCTACATGGGGTCGCCCAAGGACCATATCCCGTTCTGGGAGTGGGGCCTTGGCATCCTGGGCGCCGTGTCGGCGCTGTATCTGTATTTCTACTATGACAGCATCGCGCAGCGCGTCGGCGCGCCGATCCTGCAAGACTATGTGGTTGCCGTCTTCGGCATCATGATCCTGCTGGAGGCAACGCGCCGCGCGCTTGGCCCGGCGCTGATGATCGTGGCAACCGTCTTTCTGGTCTACACCTTCCTTGGGCCGCATATGCCCAGCATCATCGCGCACAAGGGCAACAGCCTGTCCGAGGTTGTGAACCACCAGTGGATCACAACCGAGGGTGTGTTCGGTATCGCCCTGGGCGTGTCGACCAGCTTTGTCTTCCTTTTCGTCCTGTTCGGCTCGCTGCTGGATAAGGCCGGGGCCGGCAACTATTTTATCCAGGTCGCATTCAGCCTGATGGGCCACATGCGCGGTGGTCCGGCCAAGGCGGCGGTTGTATCGTCGGCGATGACCGGCCTTATCTCTGGCTCGTCCATTGCCAACGTCGTCACCACGGGGACTTTCACGATTCCGCTGATGAAGCGGGTCGGGTTCAGCGCCGAAAAGGCCGGCGCGGTCGAGGTGGCCAGTTCGGTCAACGGCCAGATCATGCCGCCCGTCATGGGCGCGGCGGCCTTCCTGATGGTCGAATACGTGGGCATTCCGTACTTTGACGTGGTCAAACACGCCTTTGTGCCGGCCGTCATCAGCTACATTGCCCTTGTCTACATCGTGCACCTCGAGGCGATGAAGGCCGGGATGGAGGGCCTGCCGCGCTCGGTGGCCCCCAAGCCCTGGGTTGCATGGCTGATTTCGATCGCCTTCACCATCGCGGCGATCTGTGCACTCAGCTTTGCCACCTACTATCTGATGGGCTGGATACGTCCGGCCTTCGGAGAGGCGGCGATCTATGTCGTGTTTGCCTTCCTGACGGCGGTTTACATCGGCCTGCTCTGGATCGCGTCGCGAGAAGAGCCGCTGGTGATGGAAGACCCCAACGCCCCGGTCACCAAACTGCCGGTTCCCGGGCCGACCATCCGCGCCGGTCTGCACTTCATCCTGCCGGTTGTGGTGCTGGTCTGGGCGCTGATGGTGGATCGCCTGTCGCCCGGCCTCAGCGCGTTCTGGGCCGCATCGTTCATGATCTTCATCCTGCTGACGCAGCGCCCGCTAATGGCAATTCTGCGCGGCGGGACGGATATGGCGGCAGCCATCAGGGCGGGTTTCACCGATCTGATTGAAGGCCTGGTTGCAGGCGCGCGCAACATGATCGGTATCGGCATCGCCACCGCGACCGCCGGTATAATCGTGGGTGCCGTCAGCCAGACCGGCGTCGGATCTGCACTGGCTGATGTGGTCGAGGTACTGTCGGGCGGCAATATCATGGCCATCCTGGTGCTGACCGCGATCCTGTCGCTGATCCTGGGGATGGGGCTGCCGACCACGGCGAACTACATCGTCGTGTCGGCATTGCTGGCCCCGGTCATAGTCACACTCGGCCAGCAGAACGGCCTGATCGTTCCGCTGATTGCGGTGCACCTGTTCGTGTTCTACTTCGGAATCATGGCCGACGTGACGCCGCCGGTGGGGCTTGCCAGCTTTGCCGCCGCCGCCGTGTCGGGCGGCGACCCGATCAAGACGGGGGTCGTGGCGTTTTTCTACAGCCTGCGCACCGCCGCCCTGCCGTTCCTGTTCATCTTCAACACCGATCTGTTGCTGATCAACGTCAACTGGGCACAGGGCATCCTTGTCTTCATTGTCGCGACCGTGGCGATGCTGCTTTTCGCAGCGGCCACACAGGGCTGGTTCCTGACCAAGAACAAGGTTTACGAGACCGTCGCGCTGTTGCTGGTGGCTTTCACCCTGTTCCGTCCCGGATTCTGGATGGACATGGTCTCGCCGCCGTTCCTGAGCGTAGCGCCTGCCCAGATCGAGCAGGCCGCGATGGACACCGAAATCGGCCAGAACCTGCGGCTGGGTGTCAGCGGACTGAACGCAGTGGGCGACCCGGTTACCTTTACCGCGCTTCTGCCGGTGGGCGAGGGCGACAACGGGGCTGACCGGCTGCTGGCCTCGGGTCTGGAATATGTCGTCAACGGCGACGATGTCGTCATCGACAATGTCGCGTTTGGCAGCCCGGCAGCCGAGGCCGGGTTCGACTGGGACCAGAAGGTCGTGAGCGTGCTGAAGCCAACGGCGCAACCCACCAAGTACCTTATGTTTATCCCGGCCCTGATATTGCTGGGTCTGATCGTAATGCTGCAACGCGGCCGTGCGCGCACTCAAAAGGTCGCGGCAGAGAGGAGAACCGGTGATGTTCAACAAAATCCTGCTTCCAATTGATCTGAACCACCCAGAAAGCTGGGAAAAGGCGCTGCCGATCGCGCAGCGTTGCGCCGGAACCGGGGGCGAGGTCCACCTGCTGGGTATCGTGCATGATCTGGGGATGGCGATGGTCGCCTCGTATCTGCCGGAAGGCTTTGAGAAAAACGCGATGGAATCGCTCAAGGCCAGCCTGACGGATTTTGCCGCCGCCCGGTTTGCCAAGGATGCCAGCGTGCAGGTTCACGTCGGTTACGGGCATGTGCCCGAGACCATCCTGCGCATCGCCGGCGAACTGGATGCCGATCTGATCGTGATGGCCTCGCACCCGCCCAATGACTTCCAGACGCTTCTGGTGGGCTCGAACGCGGACAAGGTCGTGCGGCACGCAACACGCCCCGTGCTTGTCGTCAGATAAGCGCGTGGCACCTGGTCGCGGCAAGCCGCGGCCCAACAAGAACAATAACGTCCGGGAGGGTAAACACCCATGGAGACCATCCGAATATGACCCCCTTCGCGATTGCCGGCGTGCAGATGCACGTCGCAGCTCTGCATTCCAACGTCGAAGCCATGCGGCAACGCATCGAGATTCTGATGGCGCGCTTCCCATGGACGCAGATGGTCCTGTTTTCCGAGCTTGCGCCCTATGGCCCGCTCGACCGTTTTGCGCAGCCGTTTCCGAACGAGGCGCTGTCCATGTTCCAGGAAGATGCCAGACGCTACGGTATCTGGCTGATCCCCGGTTCGATGTTCGAAAAGCAGGCCGACGGGCGGATATTCAACACCTCCGTGGTCATCAATCCCCAGGGCGAGATCGTTGCGCGCTATTCCAAGATGTTTCCGTTCAAGCCCTATGAACACGGAATATCGTCGGGCACCCAGTTCTGCGTCTTCGATGTGCCGGATGTCGGCCGCTTCGGGCTGTCGATCTGCTATGATATCTGGTTCCCGGAAACCACGCGGCAACTGACCAGTCAGGGTGTCGAGGTGCTGTTGCATCCGGTCCTGACCGGCACCACCGACCGTGACGCCGAAATTGCCATTGCGCGTGCAACCGCGGCGCAGTTCCAGTGCTATGTCTTCGACGTGAATGGCCTGGCGGCGGGCGGTGTCGGGCGCTCCTTGGTGGTGGACCCGACGTCGCTGGTCCTGCACCAGTCGGCCGGGCAAGAGGACATGTTCCCGATAGAGATCGACCTCGACATGGTTCGGCGCCAGCGCGAAACCGGCATGAAGGGTCTTGGGCAGGTGCTGAAAAGCTTCCGCGACCGCGAAGCCGAGTTTTCGGTCTATGACCGGACCAGTGGCACGGATGCCTATCTGCACACGCTCGGGCCGCTGGAAACCCCCTGGCAGGGCTCGCACGCGGGCGTTGACGTCAAGGATCCGCGCGCCGCACTTGCGGGCGACGCCAGACCAGACTTGACGGCGTCCGCCCTGCCGATGTTCAAGGGCCGAACCGGAACCGACTAGCCACGCCTGACCCTGCGCCGGATTTCAATGTGATTTCGCCGCCAACGGAAGGACTGCCGATGAATGTATCTGCGACCACGACAAGAAGCCCGTCTATTGGCGACTATTACAGCGCGACCCAGCTTCGGGCCGATCGCTGGAGTTCGCTGCGCGAAACCGCCGAATCGCTGATCGTTCACGGAATAGAAGGGCGCCAGGGCAAGAAACTGCTGGCAACCGCCGAGTCGCTTTTCGAGGCGCTGGCGCCCATCGAGGTCTACTGGGCATTTCCGGGCGCGAGCACATTCGAACATCTGCGCCGCCTTCTGGAACAGCGCAACGTGGATGATCTGTGCGCAGCCGTGCGCCGCGTCGCACGGGCGCTGACCTCGGGGGCCTATCGGCGCCGCTCGATCACGATCGGCGGTGATGACGTCGACAACGAGGATTACGAAGACGACAACGCGCTGCCGCTGGAGGCCCGCGCGCTTGGCCGCCCGTATTTCGAAGTGCTGATCGTCGACAATGTCAACGAGCATCAGGAACGCTTTCTGCGCAACAACCTGCACCGGGTACGCCGCACCGAAGACCCGTTCATCTACGAACCCGTGGTTGTTCCCAGCCTTGAAGACGCGTTGATGGGCATCCTCTTCAACTACAACGTACAGGCCATCGTGGTCCGTCCCGGACTGACGCTGAAGTCGCAGAATGTCCTGCCGATCCTGAAGCAGTACCTGACCCGCATCGGTGACAACGAAGACGTCGACGATCTTCAGCCCAGCGACTATGGCCCGGAAGCCTGCCGCCTGATCGCCAAGGTCCGCCCGGAACTGGATGCCTACCTGATCACCGACCGCTCGGCAGAGGATATTGCCGGGCTCGATCTGGGGTTATGTCGCCGGGTGTTCTATAATCAGGAAGACTTCCTTGAACTGCACCTGAATATCCTGCGCGGGGTCAACCGGCGCTACAAGACGCCGTTCTTCAACGCACTCAAGGAATATTCGCGCCAGCCGACGGGTGTGTTTCACGCCATGCCGATCAGCCGCGGCAAGTCGATCAGCCGCAGCCACTGGATTCAGGATATGGGGGCGTTCTATGGCCCCAATATCTTTCTGGCAGAAACCTCTGCCACCTCGGGCGGGCTGGACAGTCTGCTGGAACCCAAGGGCCCGATCAAGGAAGCACAGGACATGGCCGCGCGCGCCTTCGGCGCCAAGCAGACGTTCTTTGCAACCAACGGCACATCGACCTGCAACAAGGTCGTGGTGCAGGCCCTGGTCCGGCCCGGCGACATCGTTCTGGTCGACCGCGATTGTCACAAGTCGCACCACTACGGGATGGTGCTGGCCGGTGCGAATGTCGTCTACATGGACAGTTATCCGCTGCACGAATACTCGATGTACGGTGCCGTCCCGCTGCGCGAGATAAAGCACAAGCTGCTGGAACTGAAAGCCGCCGGCAAGCTGAACAAGGTCCGCATGGTGCTGCTGACCAACTGCACCTTCGACGGTCTGGTCTACAACGTCCAGCGCGTGATGGAAGAATGCCTGGCCATCAAGAAAGACCTTGTGTTCCTGTGGGACGAAGCCTGGTTCGCCTTTGCCCGTTTCAACCCGACCTACCGTCAGCGCACCGCGATGGGCGTGGCCAACCTGATGCGCCATAGCCTGCGCACGCCAGAGGTCGCCGCCGCCTATGCCGAACAGCAGAAAGAACTGGAAGGCGCGGATGACGAGACGCTGCTGAACACCCGCCTGCTGCCGCCACCCGATGCGCGCGTGCGCGCCTATGCCACCCAATCGACCCACAAGACCCTGACGTCGCTGCGGCAGGGCTCGATGATCCACGTCAACGACCAGGACTTCAAGGGCGAGGTCGAGCAGGCATTTCACGAAGCCTACATGACCCACACCTCGACGTCCCCCAACTATCAGATCATCGCCTCGCTCGATGTCGGGCGCAGACAGGTGGAACTGGAAGGGTTCGAATTCGTCCAGCGCCAGGTCGAAAGCGCGATGGCAATCCGCCGCGCGGTGGCCTCGCATCCGGTCCTGCAGAAATATTTCAAGGTGCTGACCGTCGCCGACATGATCCCGGTCGAGTATCGCGAAAGCGGCGCCACCAGCTATTTCGACGCCGAAAAGGGCTGGACCGACATGTGGGATGTCTGGGAACGCGATGCCTTTGTGCTGGACCCGACCCGCGTCACGCTGGCCGTCGGCGGAACCGGGTGGGATGGCGACACGTTCAAGACAAAGATCCTGATGGACAAATACGGCATCCAGATCAACAAGACCTCGCGCAACACCGTGCTGTTCATGACCAATATCGGCACCACCCGGTCATCGGTCGCCTACTTGATCGAGGTTCTGGTCGAGATCGCGAATGACCTGGACGATCTGCTGGACGACGCCTCGAAAATGGAAAAGCGGTCGTTCGAGAACCGGGTCTCGGCACTGGTTGACCAGGTGCCGCCGCTTCCCGATTTCAGTTGCTTTCACGACGCGTTCCGCAGTGGTGCCGTGACCCCAGAGGGCGACATTCGCACCGCGTTTTTCCTGGCCTATGACGAGGACAACTGCGACTATCTCAACCTGGACGACAAACTGGTGGAACGCCTGAGTGCCGGCGAAGAACTGGTATCGGCGTCGTTCATCATCCCCTACCCGCCCGGCTTTCCGATTCTGGTGCCGGGTCAGGTGATCAGCCCCGAAATCCTGTCGTTCATGCTTGCGCTCGATGTGTCCGAGATCCACGGCTACCGCCCCGATCTGGGTCTGCGTGTGTTCACCAAGGAAGCCCTGAAAAAACTCACCAAGTGAATTTGAGACAAAAAGGAAACCTAAATGCCCAAGAAGACGCTGAATAACATCTCCGAAATCCGCCGGTATTTTCATACCAACAAGGATCCGATCTATTTTGTCTCGGCCACCAACTTCAACCTGCTGGGTCTGGACGAATGGGTGAAGAATTTCACCTACATCTGCTATATGGATTGTTTCGACGGGCGGCACCCGAACGTATTCGTGCCCCGCGAGATGCCGCATGACGAGTTTCAGTCGATCGAGGACATCAACAACTACCTGCTGCAGCACAAGGACGTCGTCGACCTGATCAAGCGGCGCGGCGGCAAGCCCAAGTTCGTCTTCCTGATGTTTGATGAAAAGACAGAGGCGCTGGCCAAGGAACTGGGCGGCGATGTCTGGTTCCCCAAGGCCAAGCTGCGCTCGTCGATGGACAACAAGATCGAAACCGTGCGCATCGGCAACAAGGCCGGCGTTCCGTCGGTTCCCAACACGCTGAGCGAGGTCAGGGACTACGATCACCTGCGCGACCTGTGCGAAAAGGCCGGCATCGGCCACGATCTGGTGCTGCAATCGGCGTTCGGCGACAGCGGTCACACGACCTTTTTCATCAAGTCAGAGGCGGATTTCCGCAAGCACGAACATGAAATCGTCGGCGAGGGCGAGATCAAGATCATGAAGCGCATAGATTGCCGCGGCTCGGCAATCGAGGCCTGCGCGACCAAAGAGGGCACCATCGTCGGCCCGCTGATGACCGAACTGGTCGGGTTCAAGGAACTGACACCATATCGCGGCGGTTGGTGCGGCAACGAGATTTTCGCGACAGCTTTCCCGCCGAAAACCCGCCAGAGAGCCCGCGAACTGACATTCAAATTCGGCGAACAGCTGCGCAAGGAAGGCTATCGCGGCTATTTCGAGCTTGATTTCCTGATCGAGAAGAAAAGCGGCGAGATCTGGCTGGGCGAGTTGAACCCGCGCATCACCGGCGCCAGTTCGATGACCAACCACGCGGCGTTTGCCCATGCGGACGCGCCGCTGTTCCTGTTCCACCTTCTGGAATTCACCAAGAAACCGTTCAGCCTGAATGTGGAAGAGCTGAACGCGCGTTGGGCGGACCCGGACATGATCGACAGCTGGTCACAGATGGTGATCAAGCACACCGACGATTCGGTGGACATCGTGACCACCGCGCCGGAATCGGGCATCTACAAGATGCTTGAAGACGGGCGGGTGGTGTTCGACCGGTTCGACTATCACCGCCGCGCCGTGGGTGAGAACGAGGCGTTCTTCCTGCGCATTTCCAACGCCGGGGACTATCGTTACGAAGGTGCCGACCTTGGTATTCTGGTGAAACGCGGGCGCTCGATGACCAACGGGTTCAAGCTGACCGAGGAAGCCAGCAAATGGATCCACGGCATCAAGAACGCGTTTTCGGCGCGGCCTTTGCCATCCGCTCAGGCCTTGCAGGATCCGGCATTCAAGATCATGTAGAGGCATGAGTCTGACATTCCGCGCGATTGCAGAAGACAGGCCCGGACCGAAATGGTCCGGGCTGTTTTCCGAATACTGGCCCGCCTATCGCCAATGGTGGGCGCGCGAGGGCCTGTCCGGTCGCCCGACCTATCTGGAATGCAGACGCGCAATGCGACAGCACATGCCGGAACTGTGCGAATTGTGGGAAACGCTTTGCGAACTGGTTGGCGGGGGCGACAACGAGGCGCGTTTCCTGAGCTTCTACTGCCCGCCGCGCTATCTTGCCGCCTGCAGCCAGGCGATCTGGCCGGGTGATGAGCCGCTGTTGGTGCGCAATTATGACTATGACCCCGATGCGTTCGATGCCGTCGTTCTGAAAACGAACTGGAACGGGCGCGGGGTGATCGGCACATCGGATGGTCTGTTTGGCCTTGTCGATGGCATCAACGATGCCGGGCTGGCCGTGTCGCTGACATTCGGCGGCCGCCAGGAAGTCGGGACCGGCTTTGGCGTCCCGCTGATCCTGCGCTACATCCTGCAAACCTGCACCACGGCGCAGGAAGCCGGCGAAGTGCTGGCGCGTGTTCCGTGCCATATGAGCTATAACGTGACCGTACTGGACGCAGAGCGGCACTATCTGACCGCCTATCTTGCCCCCGACCGACCCGCCGTTCTGACACGGGCGGCGGTGGCCACCAACCATCAGGAACGTGTCGAATGGTCCAGCCACGCCCGGTTCACCGCCACGGTCGAGCGTGAAAGATACCTGCTGCAAAGATTGACGCTGCACCCCGAAACACAGGAAAAATTCATCCGCGCCTTTCTGAGGCCGCCGCTGTATTCCACGGCGTTCGCTTCGGGGTTCGGCACGCTGTACACCGCCGCCTACCGGCCCAAACAACAGGCGCTGGATCTCTTCTGGCCGGGCGGTGTCTGGACCAAAAGCTTCGCAGCCTTCAAGGAAGACTCGATCAGGGTCGCGCTGCCGGGAAATTTCGAGCCCACCGCGATGTCCCACCCCGGATCATATTGAAGCGGGCATTTGCGCCGCAATACCGCCGCCGCCCAAGGGCTGAACGTCAGCGGACACCGGGGGCGGTGCGAACACCCGATCAGAACACGAAATCGGCCCCGTCCAGATCGCCCAGGCTGACATTCAGCAGCGTGATCGTATTGCCGGCGAAATCGTCGATCACCACATCCGCGCCGACTTGGGTCATATGCGGGTTGCCGGCGTTGGTCAGGTCCGCGAAATCGGTGATCGAACTCACGCCCGACAGGTCGATCTTCTCGGCGTTGTTTGTGGACGCGAAATCGGTGATCATTTCATTGCCGAACCCGTCGGCAAAGACGAAGCGGTCGGCGTTGCTGCCGCCGGTCAGCGTGTCATCGCCGTTGCCACAGGTCAGCGTATCGAAACCGCCCTCGCCTTTCAGCATATCCGCGCCGCCATCGCCGTTCAGAATGTCGTCGCCGGTGCCGCCAAACAGCGTGCCGTCGCCGCCCCGGCCAACCAGGGTATCATCGCCCCCGAGACCTGAAATTTCGTCGGCACTCGCAAACCCGGCAAGCGAGTTGGCAAGAGCATCGCCGGTAATGATGACCATTGGAATACCCCGTACAATTACGGCAAAGACTTGCAGGCTTTCGGAGGATTGCCCCTGCAACGGGGTCTGAATGCAGGGCGTTCAACCTTTCCGGGAAGCCCTCGCCCTACTCGCCTTTGAGGTTGTATTGGCCGCGATACGGGAAATGCCCGTGATGGGTGACAATGGCGGTTTTGTCGCACCAGATCCTGCCGCCGCACTGCGCCACCCAGCGGCGGCAGAATGACTGGTCCTCACCATACATCAGGTCGCCGTCCCTGTCGGTCAGATGGCTGAAGAAATCATGGAACTCCGCGCCGGAATACAGCGGCAGCGCGTTGTGGCGTTTGCGTGCGGGCGCGGCGCCGCTGGCTACCATCGTTTCGGGCACCGTCCGCTCGATCAGCATCAAGCCGGTGCCCGCCCCCGAAACCGTGCGAAACCCGTCGCGATGTTCGGATTGCCAGGGCTCGCCCAGGTTTAGCGTGGCCTGCACGTTGTATGCCAATGCCTTCGCCAGCAAAGCCTCTGTCGATTGCCGATCCGGTTTCGGCGCGGCCGCATCATTCTCGGCAAGCCGGCGGATCTGTTCCAGTGACAGATTTCGTTGCGGATAGGCCGCGCAGGTGAACGCGGCCCGGAACGCGATCAGCCTCAGGACCACCTCGGGGCGAAATGACATATCGGCGTCCAGCAACAGGATATGGAAAAAAGTCTTGTCGGTGTGGAACAACGACATCAAGGCGTTGCGCGAGATCACGATATCAGAACCTTCAAAGGTCCGGAGCGCAAATGCCAGCCGGTGCTCGCGCAGGTGCTAGGCCAGGTCAATCAGCGAAATCATCGTCTCTGTGCGAACGGTTCCCTGCGTCGGCATCGCTATCAGGATCGTTGGCATCGGTCGTACCTTTCTGCTGCCGGTCGCCCAGACTGTGCGGAACAAAGGCAATTGCAACAAAGCCGGTGCAGGGGCCATAAGCCGGGACGCAGAATTATTCGGGCATGGGAAAGGCACGATGCCAGCAAGCGACAGCGGGCCCCCGGGAGCCGCGACAATGCAGGAAGCCGTCGAGGCGGATACGCGCGGTGATCTTGCCGCCGCCCGCCAGCTTTATTATCGCGCCTTGCTGGACCTGCCGGACGATCCGCAAATCTGGATCAATCTGGGCGCGCTGTTTCGCAGCCAGAAGAATTTTGCCCTGTCACTTGCCGCGCAGAGCAAAGCCTTTGCGCTGGACCCGGATAACCTGGCCACCTGCACGAACCTGGCGAATATCCTGGATGACGTCGGCGACCATGGCCGCGCTGTCGTATTGCGCGGAAAGCTGGCTGGCGCGCGCCCGGATGATCCGGATTCATTCGCCCTGCTGATCCGGTCAATGCGGGCCGCGGGGCAGCTGGACCTTGCAGAGCAAACCGCGACCAGCGCGCTTCAACGTTTTCCCGATCACCCGAAAATCCGGTTCGAGCTGGGGTTTCAGTTTCTAGCGCAGCGCAGATACGCAGAGGGATTCCTGCATTATCTGACCCGACGGGCAACCGGGCAGGTCCGGCTGCCGGACACCGAGATTCCGCGCTGGACCGGTGCGGATCCACAGGGCAAGCGGATCCTGGTTCTGCCCGAACAGGGCTTTGGCGATACGATCAATTTCTGCAGGTTTCTGCCGTTTCTGAAGGCGCGCGGCGCGACGGTTCATTTGCTGACCCGGCCAGCCGCGCATCGTCGCAAGCTGCGCGTCGGGTGTGTCTGGACTGGGTCCGAAGGGTATGACCGCAACGACATGCGTTCTTTCCCGCACAC
>JAJDOB010000073.1 GCA_022340385.1 Rhodobacter sp. | reverse complement strand
GTCGAAAAGGTGCTGGCGCCGCGCCTCGTCGGCGCCGACCCGCTCCAGCGTGAGCACCTGTGGCACACGCTCTACAACCTGATGCGCGACCACGGCCAGAAAGGCATGCCGCTGCAATCGCTGTCGGGCGTCGATATCGCGCTGTGGGATATCGCCGGCAAGATCGCCGGCCTGCCCGTCTGCAAGCTGATCGGCGGCGCGCACCGGACGCAGGTCGGCGTTTACGGCTACGGGATGATGCTGCGGCCCGAAAGCGCGGACGATCTGGTGGCGCGGTTCGCCGACGAAGCGGCAGCGATCAGGGACATGGGGTTCAAGGCCACCAAGATGAAGGTCGGGCTGGGCCCGAAAGACGACGTGCGGCTGTGCCAGGCGGTGCGGCGCGGCATCGGCGACGATTTCGAATTCATGGTCGATGCCAATCATTGCTACACCACAGCGGACGCCTTTTACGTCGGGCGCGCGCTGGACGAACTGGGCGCCTACTGGTTCGAAGAACCCGTCGCCCCCGAAGATCTTGACGGATATCGCGAGCTGCGCGCCGGGCTGCGCGTGAACATTTCGGGCGGCGAGGCCGAATTCAACCGCTGGGGCTGGCGCGCATTGCTGGAAAACCGCGGGCTCGACATCGCCCAGCCAGAAGTCTGCGCGCTGGGCGGGATCAGCGAATATCTGCGGGTGCTGGCCTTGTGCCACGCGCATTTCACGCCGGTGATCAACCACGTCTGGGGTAGTGCCATCGCGGTGGCCACCAACCTGCAGCTGCTGGCGGCGATGCCGCCCTTGCCCGGCGGGCTGTTCCCGCGCGAGCCCTGGCTGGAATTCGACACCACCGACAACAAGTTTCGCGACGAATTGCTGGTCGATCCGCTGGACATACAAAAGCAAGTTAGCGCTAATGGCGGCATGGTCGGCATTCCGGACGGCCCCGGGATCGGGGTGGAACCGGATCGGACGTTCCTGAAACGCTACGCGATAGCGTAAATGGAACAAAAGGGAGGGAAATAGGATGAGCGACGCAAAGTTTGACCACCGGGTCCACTGGACCGAGGTCGCGGTGCCGCTGGCCTTTATCGTCTGTGCGGGCTGGCTGGTCTGGCATCTGCCTGCCTTCACGCTTGATATCTTTCCGCCGTCCGAACAATCGGCCTTTGACCGCCTGGGCGCGCAATTCATCGCCAATGACGTGACACCCGGCCTGGGCGGGCTGTTCGGCGGATTTGCCGATATCATCGACTGGCTGACATTGATTCTGCTGCCGATCTTTCTGGTGCTTGGAATACGCACGGTGCGCCGCGCCCCGATGGAATTTGAAAGCTGGCGCGCGATAGACCGCACGGCCGTGTTCATCGGGCGCGTCGTCATGCTGATGATCGCGATCCTGACCTGTGTGATGCTGTACGAGGTTCTGTTGCGCTATGTGTTCGAATCACCAACGCTTTGGGCCAATGAACTGTCGCTGTGGATCGCCGGGTTCGTGTTCATGTTTTCCGGTATCTATGCCATGCAACAGCGCTGCCATATCCGGATCTTCCTGCTGTACGACGTGATGCCGCGTTTCGTGCAGCGCCTGTTCGACTGCATCTCGACCCTGCTGATCGTGCTGTTCGCCTTTTTCCTGATCTACGGAGGGTATGGGGAGGCTTTCGCGAAATTCTACCGGTGGGAGACATTCGGCACCGCCTTTGACCCGCCGATCCCCGCAACCATCAAGCCGGCGGTCCTGCTGGTGGTTGCCTTGCTGGCGATCCAGGCGGTGATCAACCTGATTTCCGACTGGAATGCCGAACCGGTCATTCATACCGCCGCCGACGATATCGACCAGGAAGAACTGGCACTGCTGCGCAAGATGGTCGGCACCGAAGGTGTCGGCGATCAGGATGTGACCCGAGGCGCGATTCAGGGCAATCAGGTGAGGAAAGACTGATGGATATTGGAACGATCTCGCTTGTCCTGATGCTGGCGCTGATGGTGCTGCTGGCCATCGGCATGCCGCTTGGCATGGCGTCCGCGATTCTGGCGGTACTGGTCCTGGTGATGAAATTCGAGCCCGGACTGCTGTTGAACCCGCTGAGTTTCGGCGATGGCATATTGACCGGCCGGCCGGGGGCCGGCCCGCTGAACATCCTGGCGCAGAAGATATACGGGCTGCTGACCGACTATGTGCTGATATCGGTGCCGCTGTTCATCTTCATGGCGGCGTTGCTGGAACGATCCGGTATCGCCAAGGACATGTATTCGTCGCTGAACGTCTGGCTTAGCCGCACGCGGGGCGGCATAGCCATCGTGACTTCTGTGATGGCGGTGATCATGGCCGCGATGTCGGGAATCATCGGCGGCGAGGTCGTGCTGCTGGGGTTGATCGCACTGCCGCAGATGCTGCGGCTTGGGTATGACCAGAACATGGCCATCGGCACGATCTGTGCCTCCGGCAGTCTTGGAACGATGATCCCGCCGTCGATCGTGCTGATCATCTATGGCCTTATCACCGAAACCTCGATCAAGAACCTGTTCACGGCGGCGTTTCTGCCGGGGTTCATGCTGGCCTCTTTCATCGTCATCTACATCATCGTGCGCACCCAGTTGAACCCGTCGCTGGCGCCCTTGCCGGAACCCGACCCGAACGATCCCGACACCGGCGAGAAGAGCAAGCTGTTCGGCGCCTTCCTGTCGATCCTGCTGGCAGGTTTCTCGGGCGTGCTGTTCCTGCGTGTGCTGTTCTTCACCTTGACCGGGCAGAACTCGTTCAAGGAAGGCACCGATCCGATCACCTATGGTACGCCAGAGTATCTGGGCTGGTTCGGAGGCGCGTTCCTGTTGTCGCTGATCCTGATCTTTGTCGTTCTTGGGCGCGAGCGTACCGGCAAGGCCTGGGGCATGGGCAAGGGCATGGTGCCGCCCATCGTGGTGATCGGGGTCGTGCTGGGCTCGATCTATGGCGGCATAACCGGCATCACCGAAGCCGCCGGAATGGGCGCGATCAGCGTGCTGGTCATCGCCATCCTGCGCGGCGAGGCATCGGTCGGTCTGGTCTGGGACAGCCTGATGCGCACGCTGAAATCCACCGGCACCATCATCTGGGTCACTGTTGGCGCGGCGGCATTGGCCGGGGCCTATACCATCGCCGGCGGGCCAGTCTATGTGGCCAACCTGATCGTGGGCAGCGACCTGCCGACAATGGGCATCCTGCTGACCATGATGCTGATGCTGCTGTTCATGGGCGCATTCATGGATTGGGTCGGGATCGTTCTGCTGATCATTCCGGTCTTTCTGCCCATCGTCCAGCGTCTGCCGATCGAAGAGATCGGCCTGTTCGGGGAACTGCAACCGAAATACCTTCCGGTCTGGTTCGGGGTGTTGTTCTGCATGAACATGCAGGTCAGCTTTCTGTCGCCACCCTTTGGCCCGGCGGCGTTCTACCTGAAATCCGTGGCCCCGCCGCATATTTCGCTGACCGACATCTTCAAGGGTTTCCTGCCGTTCATCTGTATCCAGCTATGCGCGCTGAGCGTTCTGCTGATCTGGCCGCCAATCGTCGAGATTCTGCTGAAATAGGAGAGCACAAGTGCTTGGCAACGAACAGCTCTCGTTCTTCAATGAAAATGGTTATCTGGTGGTCGAGGATGTGCTGGATCAGGCCACAGTGCTGGATCCGGTACGCGCCGAATACAGCGCGCTGATCGACCGCCTTTACGATGACTGGTTTGCCGAGGGGCTGGTCAGCGAACCGCCCGAGGGGCTGGATTTTTGGGCCAAGCTGTTGCTGGCCTACAGGGCGGGCTGCGACTGGTTTCAGCCGATGGACATCTCGCTGCCCGGTGACCGGATCATGGCCGATACGCCGATGCATTTCGGCCCGGCCGTGTTCGATATGGTGACGGCGCCGCGGCTGCTGGATCTGGTGCAGGATCTGATCGGACCGGAGATCACCAGCAACCCGATCCAGCATGTGCGCATCAAACCGCCTGCGGTCAATCTGCGCGACGACGAAGTCCGCGCCCACATCACAGCGACCGACTGGCATCAGGACCGCGCCGTCGCGCTGGAAGAGGCGGACCGCACCGATATGGTCACCGTCTGGCTGGCGGTCACCGATGCGACCGTCGACAACGGCTGTTTGCAGGTGCTGCCCCGGGAAGGCGCGCAGGACATGCTGCCCCATTGCCCCAAGAAACAGACCGCGATTGCCGATGGCTATGTCGATCCGTCCCGGGCGGTGCCGCTGCCGGTCAAGTCCGGTGGCGCGGTGATCTTTCATCCGCTGACGCCGCATGGATCCCTGGACAATGTCACCGATGGTTTCCGCTGGTCCTTCGACATCCGGTTCAATATCACGGGACAGCCGACGGGACGGGCACATTTCCCCGATTTCGTGGCGCGGTCGCGCGCACATCCCGAGACGGAGCTTCGCGACTGGCAGAAATGGAAGACCATGTGGGAAGAGTGCCGCGCACGCCGGGCTGTCCAGCCCCATATTGCCATCCACCGCTGGAAATCGGACGCGCCGGTCTGCGCGTGATCGGCAGGCCATAACCCGCCCTGCAACAGGTATGATGCCATGGACTATGTACGCCTCGATCCCGACGACAACGTCGTCACCGCCACGCGGGCCCTGCAGGTGGGGCATGCGATCGAAGGCGTGACCACCACCGCGATGATCCCGTCCGGCCACAAGATCGCCACCCGCGCAATCGCGCGAGGCGGCGAGGTGCGCAAATACGCCCAGTTCATCGGGCTGGCGCACGAGGACATCGCGCCTGGCGATCACGTCCACACCCATAATGTCGAGTTCCGAAACACCGAAACCGAGTATGAGTTCGGCACCGACATGCGCCCGGTGACGATGGTGCCCGAAAGCCGGCGCGATACCTTCATGGGCTACCGGCGCGAGGGCGGGCGTGTGGGTACGCGCAACTATATCGCCATCGTGACCTCGGTGAACTGCTCGGCCACCGCAGCGCGGCGGATTGCGGATCATTTCACGCCGGAACGGCTGGCGGACTATCCGAATGTCGACGGCGTCGTTGCCTTCGTCCACGGCACCGGCTGCGGCATGGCCGGCGACGGCGAAGGGTTCGAGGCGCTGCAGCGGGTGATGTGGGGCTATGCGCGCCACCCCAACCATGCCGGCGTGCTGATGGTCGGCCTGGGGTGCGAGATGAACCAGATCGACTGGTTGCTGGAGGCCTATCAGCTGAAACAGGGACCGACATTCCAGGTGATGAACATCCAGAACGTCGCCGGGTTGCAGCGCACAATTGATCTGGGCATCGAAAAGGTCCGCGCCATGCTGCCGATCGCCAATCTGGCGACCCGCACCGAATGCCCCGCCTCGGACCTGATGGTGGCGCTGCAATGCGGCGGATCCGATGCGTGGTCGGGGGTCACCGCAAATCCCGCGCTTGGCTATGCCTGCGATCTTCTGGCCGCGCAGGGCGGCACCGGTGTGCTGGCCGAGACGCCGGAAATCTACGGGGCGGAACATCTTCTGACCCGCCGCGCGGCCGACCGGGCAACGGGCGAAAAGCTGGTCGGGCTGGTCAGGTGGTGGCAGGATTACACTGCGCGCAACAAGGGCAGCATGGACAACAACCCCAGCCCCGGCAACAAGAAGGGCGGGCTGACCACCATCCTGGAAAAATCGCTGGGGGCGGCGGCCAAGGGCGGCACCTCGCCGCTGATGGGGGTCTACAAATATGCCGAACCGGTGACGGCAAAGGGGTTCACCTTCATGGATTCGCCGGGCTATGACCCGGCCTCGGTCACCGGCCAGATCGCTGGCGGCTGCAATGTCGTGGTCTTCACCACCGGGCGCGGCAGCGCCTTCGGGTCGAAACCCGCGCCGACGATCAAGGTTGCGACCAACACCGAAATGTACACCCGGATGACGGATGACATGGATGTCAACGCCGGCGAGATGCTGACCGGTGGCGTGTCGCTGGAAACAAAGGGGCGCGAAATCTACGAGATGATCCTGGCCGTGGCCAGCGGCGCGGTCACCAAGTCAGAGGCGCAGGGGCTGGGTGACTATGAATTCGTTCCCTGGCAGATCGGCGCGGTGATGTAGCCATGCCGGTCGGTCGTTTGGTGACGGAGTTTTTTCGGTGAAGCGGCTTCTTGTCGCCGGACTGGGCCTGATCGGCGCGCGCCACGCACGCGCGATCCTGGACCACCCCGGCGCGGAACTGGCCTGCGTGGTCGAACCCGACGCGGCGTTGCGCGCGGCGTTCGATGTGCCGGGATTCGCCGCGCTCGACGAAGTCGATCTGCCGGTGGATGGCGCCGTTCTGGCTACCCCGTCGAACCTGCACGCCGACCACGCCGAGATCGCGCTGGCGCGCGGCTGGCCTTGCCTGGTCGAAAAACCCATCGAGGTGGATCTGGCCGGCGCCGACCGGATCGTCGCCGCCTCTGCCCAGGCCGGGCTGCCGGTGCTGACCGGGCATCACCGGCGCTATCACGCCAGTGTCCGCCGCCTGCGCGAGATCGTGCGTGGCGGCGCGATCGGCGCACCGGTGCTGGCCAACATGATCTGGGCGGTCCGCAAGCAGGACGCGTATTTCGAGGGCAACTGGCGGGCCGGCGCCGCCGGATCCCCGGTGATGATCAACATGGTGCATGACATAGACCTGCTGCGCTTCGTGCTTGGCGAAGTGGTGCAGGTAACCGCGATGGGGGCAGCACATGTGCGCGACGCCGGACGCGTCGAAAGCGGTGTGATAGCCCTGCGGTTCGACAACGGCGCGGTCGGTTCGATCGCTTTCAGCGATGCCGCACCCAGCCCCTGGGGGTTCGAGTCGGGCACCCGCGAGAACCCGAATATTCCCGGCAGCGGGCAGGATTGCCTGTGGATCGCGGGCACGCGCGGTTCGGTGTCCTTTCCGTCGCTGACTGTCTGGAGCGGGGCCGAGGACTGGCGGCAGGCCCCGGTGGCGCGGCCCGAGACCGTGGCGCAGACCGACGCGCTGACCGAACAGCTGTCGCATTTCATCGACGTCCTGGATGGCGCGCAGCCGCTGATCGACGCGGCCGATGCGCGTCGCACCCTGGCCACCACGCTGGAGGTCGAACAACAGACGCGGGCCGCGGAGGTGACGAAATGGGCATCCTGAAAGCGGGCCTGATCGGCGAACATATCAGCCGCACGCGGCTGCCGCTGGCGCTGGACATCATGTGCAAGATGCACGGGCTGACGCTGGACTTCGAACTGATCGACACGGCGGACCGCCCCGGTTTCGACTTTGTCGCAACCGTTGACGGCCTGCGCGCTGCCGGCTGGACGGGGGTGACTGTGACGCATCCCTACAAGACCAATGCGGCGGCCTATGCCGGGGCGGGAATGCTGGCCGGACTGCGCGGGCTTGGCGCGTCCAATACGCTGGTTTTCAGCGACCCGCTGGTCGGGCATAACACCGATTTTACGGGCTTCACCGGCGCATGGCGGGCGCAGATGACCAGGCCGCCGGGCCGGGTTGCAATGGCCGGTGCCGGCGGTGTGGCGCGGGCCCTTGGCCCGGCGCTGGCGCAGCTTGGTGCCACCGATATCGCGGTGTGGGACATGGACAGGACGCGCGCGCAGACGCTTGTCGATCTGATCGGTCCGGTATCGCGGGTGGTGCAGGTCGATGACGCGCCCGATATCACCGCGCGGGCCGACGGACTGGTCAATGCAACGCCGCTGGGCATGCGTGAATACCCCGGCAGCGCCTTCGACGCGGCGCTGCTTGGACCGCAAACCTGGGCGTTCGATGCCGTCTATACGCCGACCGACACCGCGTTTCTGACAGCGGCCCGGGCGGCGGGGCTGGCCACGCTCAGCGGTTTTGCCCTGTTCCAACACATGGCGCTGGGAACATTCGCGGCCTATACCGGAATCGTGCCGGATGCTGCCGTTGTCCTGCCGAAACTCGACGCCCTGAGGCCGGAGTGACCCGATGAGCGAAATACTGACGCCTGAACAGGCCGCGTTCTACAACGACCAGGGCTATCTGGTTCTGGAAAACCGGATTCCTGTCTCGGTCATCGAGGATATCCGCGCCGAGATCGCCCGTTTTGAGGACGAGGCCAGGGGCATGACGGCCAGCAACGACCGGCTTGATCTGGAAGACAGCCACACGCCGGACGCGCCGCGCATTCGCCGCATCAAACTGCCTCACACGACGTCGGATATCATGCGCGATCTGATGATGTCCGATCATGTGCTGGCCCCGGTCCGCGATCTGATCGGGCCGGATCTGCGGTTGCACACCAGCAAGCTGAACATGAAATCGGCCGGATACGGCGCGGCTGTCGAATGGCACCAGGATTTCGCGTTCTATCCGCATACCAATGACGATGTGCTGGCGGTGGCGGTGATCATCGACGACATGGGGCTGGAAAACGGGCCACTGATGGTGTTTCCGGGCACGCACAAGGGGCCGATCTTCGACCACCACAGCGACGGTGTTTTCATCGGGGCGATGGATCTGGACGCCTGCGGGCTGGATCTGAAAGACGCGGTGCCGCTGGTCGGGCCGGCCGGGTCGATCTCGATCCACCACGCGCGCATCGTGCACGGCTCGGCGCTGAACACATCCGCGCGGGACCGGCGGCTGCTGTTTTATGAAACCATGGCGGCGGATGCGTTCCCGGTGATGGGGTCGATGACGAAATTCGCGACGATCGCGGAATATGACGCGCGAATGCTGTGCGGGTGCCCGACGATTGCACCGCGTCTTGCCGATGTGCCGGTGCGGATCCCGCAGCCGCAGCCTGAAAGCGAATACGGCTCGATCTACGAAATTCAGAAGCGTCTGAAAAAGCGCGGTTTTTCGACATATGACGGCAAGGCAGGATGAATGTTGCGGTGCCGGTGTTCGCGATGGTCGCCCGGTGCGGCAGGATCGGGCAAAGGCGTGGCTGTGATTGCGGTTGTGTCTCGGGGTGAAAACCCGGGGGCACCCGGCCGGGCGGAAAATGGAATGATCGCAGGCGGCGCGGTGCCGCTGGCGATGCGATAGGAAGGCACGACAATGGCAGAACCGGAGATCGGATTTATCGGACTGGGGCTGATGGGCGCGGCGATGGTCGGGCGGCTGCAGGACAAGGGCTATGGGCTGACGGTCATCGCGAACCGGTCGCGCGCGAATATCGACGCCGCCGTCGCACGCGGCGCGACCGAGGTGCAGAGCGCGCGCGAGGTCGCGGCGGCCAGTGACATCGTGATGCTGTGCATGGGCACCTCGGATCAGGTCGAAAGTCGGATGCGGGGCGCGGACGGTGTGATCGCGGGCCTGCGCGACGGCGCGGTCGTCATCGACTTTGGCACCTCGCTGCCGGACAGCACCCGCGCTTTGGGCGCAGAGGTCGCCGCGGCCGGGGGGACCTATCTGGATGCGCCGCTGGGGCGCACGCCGATGCACGCCAAGGACGGGTTGCTGAACATCATGGGCGCGGGTGACAAGCCGGCCTATGACCGGGTCAAGCCGGTGCTGGACGATCTGGGCGAAAACGTCTTCCATCTGGGCGCGCTGGGGTCGGGGCACACGATCAAGCTGATCAACAACTTCTTCGCCATGACCACGGCCAATGCGATGTCAGAGGCCTTTGCGATGGCCGACAAGATGGGGGTCGCGCGCGCGTCGGTCTATGACGTGATGGCCGCGGGGCCACTGCGCTCCGGCATGATGGATTTCGTCAAGGCCTATGCGGTCGACGGCAATCCGGAAATGCTGGCCTTTTCCGTCAAGAACGCGCGCAAGGATGTCGGCTATTATGTGCAGATGGCCGAAGAGGCCGGCGTGCAAAGCATCATGGCGCAATGCGCGAAACATGCGCTTGGTGAAAGTGTCGAGGCCGGGCGCGGTGACACGCTGGTGCCCGAGCAGGTCGATTTCTTCACCGCCAGATTCGGCCTCTGACGCATGGCTCTGGCCGAGGCGCATGCCGGGCTGCATCGTCCGGGCCTTGGTATCGCGCTGATGCTGGCGGCGTGGTTCCTGTTCTCGCTGGTCGATACATCGGTCAAATGGCTGGTGATTGCGGGGCTGCCCGCAGCACAACTGTCGTTCATGCGGTATCTGGGGCATTTTGCGATCAGCGTCGCACGAATGGGCCAGGGGGGGTTCCGGCGCGCGCGTTTCAGGGTCCGCCATCCCGGCCTTGTGATTGCCCGCGCGCTGCTTCTGGTGTCGGCGACCGCGTTCAATTTCTATGTGCTGAAATATTTGCCGCTGACGATCACTTCGGCAATCATGTTTTCCGCGCCGATCATCGTCTGCCTGCTCAGCTGGCCGGTGCTGGGCGAGCGTGTCGGCCCGTGGCGCTGGTTCGCGATCATGCTTGGATTCGGTGGCGTAATGGTGGTGATCCGGCCCTTTGACGCCGGTTTCCAGTGGGCGGCCCTTGTGCCGCTGTACAACGCCTTTGCGCTGGCGCTGTATTCGATCATCACCCGCAGGCTTGCCGGGATAGAGCCGGTCGAGACCCTGCAATTCTACATGGGGGCGATCGGCACCGTGATCCTGCTGCCCTTTGCCTTTGCCGGCTGGCAGAACCCGGGCGACACAAGGGACTGGCTGTTGTTCGTCGCACTGGGGCTTTGGGCCTGGGGCGGGCACGAGCTTTTGATCCGCGCGCATGGCATGGCCCCGGCCAACACGTTGATGCCCTACACTTATTCGTTCATCATCTACCTGAGCATTACCAGTTATCTGGTGTTCGCCCATGTGCCCGACATCTGGACAATGGTCGGCGCGGCGATCATAGCCGGGTCAGGCCTGATCATCTGGGCACGGGAGAACCGGCAATGAAAGTGGCCTGCATCGGCGAGGCAATGGTGGAACTGGCGCTGGCGCCGGGCAATTCCGGGCAGGCGCAGGTCGGGTTCGCGGGCGATACGCTGAACACCGCCGTCTATCTGAAACGATCCGCCCCGGCGCTGGAGGTGTCGTTTGTCACCCGGCTGGGCCATTGCGGGTTTTCGGCGCGCATGGTTGATTTCATCGCTGCCGAAGGGCTGGA
>JAJDOB010000055.1 GCA_022340385.1 Rhodobacter sp. | reverse complement strand
GATGATCCGTTCTCGCTGAATGTTGCGGGCGGATTTTCCTCGATGATCGCGCGCGAATGCCTGGCCGAGGCCGACTTGATCGTCGCGCTGGGCTGTTCGCTGGCGCGGCACAATTCCGATGGCGGCGCCTTGTGGCCGAACGCCGATGTCCTGCAAATCGACCTTGCCCCCCAGACTGTCAGCCAGGGGCGCATAGCGGCGCAAACCCATCTGCGCGCCGACGCCAGGCTTGCAGCCGAAGCCCTGACACAGGCGGTCACCCAACGCCCGCCCGACTGGCGCGGCGACGGGCTTGCCACCCGCATCCGCACCCTGCCTGCCGATGACGCGCATTTCGATATCGAACCCGGCACCCTTGACCCGCGCGATCTGGTCACGGCCCTGGATCAGGCGATCCCGCAGGACTGGCAACTGGTCAATTCCTCTGGACATTGTTCGTTCTATTTCGCCCAGATGCCCCGGCGGCGGCATGACAGGTTCCTGACGATCCGCGAATACGGCGCGATCGGCAACGGCACCTCTTTCGCGATGGGCGTCGCGGCGGCGCATCCCGAGGTGCCGGTGGTGATGTTCGACGGCGACGGCAGCCTGCTGATGCATGTTCAGGAGCTGGAGACGATCCGGCGTCACGGGTTGAACATCCTGATCGTGGTCGCCAATGACGGGGGCTTCGGATCGGAGTTCCACAAACTGCGCGCCGAGGGGCTGGACACCGGCGGGGCCATCTTTGGCCGCACCGATCTGGCCGCGATCGCGCGTGGATTCGGGCTGGGCGGCGAAACCGTCACCGACCTTTCGGCGTTGCCGCAGATGCTGGCGGATTTTGCGGGCACCGGGGGCGCGGCCGTCTGGGATGTGCCGGTTTCGGACCGTGTCATCTCGCCGGTGATCCGCCGCGCGCATCCGCCGACGTGATCTGGCTGGCATCTCAATTGCCGGCCTCTGTGTCGCCGGATCTGCTGGCTGGCCTGCTGGCCGCAAGCTTTGCCGGATCCTTCATCACCGTCGCATTCGGGATCGGTGGCGGGGCGCTGTTGCTGGCGGTACTGGCCAGCCTGTTGCCGCCCGCCGCGCTGATCCCGGTGCATGGTGTGGTGCAGATCGGATCGAACCTTAGCCGCGCGATCCTGTTGTTTCGCCATGTTTTCTGGCCGGCGCTGCCACTTTTCGCGCTCGGTTCGGTGCTGGGCAGCGTGCTGGGCGGCCTGATCGTGGTAGAGATCAATCCGCGCTGGGTCCAGGCCGGCGTCGGCGCCTTCATCCTGTGGTCCGTCCTGTCGCGCCCGCCCGCCTGGCTGAAACGCTGGCCGGCGATCACCGGCGCGATTTCCAGCTTTCTGACGATGTTCTTTGGCGCGACCGGGCTTTTCGTGGCGGGTTACACCAAATCGCAGCAACTGCCCCGCCATGCCCATGTCGCCACCCACGCGACATTGATGAGCGTACAGCACGGGCTGAAAGTGATCATCTTCGGCTTTCTCGGGTTTGCCTTCGGCGACTGGTGGCTGGTGATTGCCGGCATGATGCTGGCCGGGGTGGCGGGCACGCTTGCCGGCAAGGGCCTGCTGAACCGGATGAGCGACGTGAATTTCAAACGCGCGCTGGATGTTGTGCTGATCCTGATCTCGCTTCGCCTGATCTGGGTCGCGATCCGGGGCGGCCCGGACTGACGATGAGTGCCGCGAACCCGACGCGTAGATATGTTGATCTTGAGTCGCATTCGGTATACTATTGCATACACAAAACCCCGAGGCTCCCATGACCGACCGACACCTGCACCATATCGAAACCGCCCGCGAGGCCCTGCACAGGGCGCGCAAGCACCTGAGCGCAGAGATCTCGGCCTATCCCGCGCCGATTTCGGGCTGCGATGCGCAGTTCAACCATCTGCTGGCAGAGCGTCAGAAGATCGCCAACGCGCTTTCCGCGCTCAGTGAACCGGTGTTCGTGCCCACGCCACGCTCTCCCTCGGTCAGCGAAGGCGTGGAAAGCCGATGAAGGTTCACATTCTCGACGACTGGTTCGATACGCTGCGCACCCTGCCCTGTTTCTCGAAACTGCAGGGTCACGATGTCACCGTCTGGACCGACCATGTCGCGGACACCGGCATTCTGGCAGACAGGCTGGCCGATGCCGAAGCCCTGGTGCTGTTCCGCGAGCGCACCGCGATCACCGCCGATCTGTTGCAGCGCCTTCCGGGTCTGAAGCTGATCAGCCAGCGCAGCGTCTATCCGCATATAGACGTGCCTGCCTGCACCGCCAACAACGTGCTGCTGTGTTCCAACATGCACGCCGGTTCGCCGTCTTATGCCGCCGCAGAGCTTACTCTGGGTCTGATTCTGGCGCATTACCGCCAGATCCCGCAGCAGGCTGCGTCGCTGAAATCCGGCGGCTGGCAGATGGGCGTCGGGCGCACATTGCGCGGTCGCACGCTGGGGCTGTATGGCTATGGCCGCATCGCCGGGGCAGTCGCGGAATACGCCCGCGCCATGGGAATAAAGGTCCAGGTCTGGGGGTCGGAACGTGGCCGCGCTCTTGCACAGGCCGATGGCGTGCATGTGCCCGCCAGCCGCGAAGCGTTCTTTGCCGGCTCTGACATCGTCAGCCTGCATGTCCGCCTGAAACCGGAAACCCGCGGGCTGATCACCGCTGCCGATCTGGCGGCGATGATGCCGCGCGCGCTGCTGGTCAACACCTCGCGTTCCGGCCTGATCGCGCCGGGTGTGCTGGAATCCGCGCTTGCCGCCGGGCGTCCGGGCGGCGCCGCCGTCGATGTGTTCGATACCGAACCGCTGACCGACACCGCCAACCCGCTGCTGACCAACCCCGATGTGCTGGCCACACCGCATGTCGGCTATGTCACCGAGGATGAATTCGACCTGCAGTTCTCCGACATCTTCGA
Source organism: Rhodobacter sp. (assembly GCA_022340385.1). Classification (GTDB taxonomy): domain Bacteria; phylum Pseudomonadota; class Alphaproteobacteria; order Rhodobacterales; family Rhodobacteraceae; genus CALGTJ01. The sequence continues at coordinate 1,083 of JAJDOB010000055.1, read as the reverse complement.
CCAGATCAACGCCTATGCCGCAGGCGATCCGATCCATATGATCAACCCCGAGGTCTGGTCACCGGAATAGCCGCGCCATCAGCGGTGCGCCGATGATGACGATCACGATCCGCGTCAGGTGATGGGTCACCACATAGGCCAGATCGGCCCCGGCAATGATCGCAAGCACGGTCATCTCTGCCTGTCCGCCCGGCGAGAATGCCAGCATCGCGTCGTCGAGCGGGGCAATGCCAAGGGCCACCACAAGGGCCGCCGCAGCCGCTGCCATCGCCGTCAGGATCACCGTGTACCCGACGCCCGCCAGAACGATCCGGCGCATCTCTGCCACGGTGATACCGACATATTTCACGCCGACCCCGAACCCGATGAAGAACTGCGCCGCTATGATTGCCTCTGACGGCGGGCGGTGCTGCAATATGCCGGAAAGGCTGGCGATTGCAGCCAGGATCAGCGGCCCCAGAATCGTCGCCCCGAACAGCCCGACGCGCGCCGCGATCTGCCAGCCGGCGATGGCGACGATCAGCATGATCGCCAACTCGGACAGGGGAATATCCGCCGCAGGGTCACCTGCGGCGTGGTCCAGCTTGATCTCCAGCACATAGGCCAGGATCAGCGGCAGCGCGGTCACCAGGATCAGTACCCGGGTGGCATGGATCAGGCTCAGCGCGCGGGGATTGCCGCCCGCCTCTTCGCCAAAGACCAGCATGTCCTGCAATCCGCCGGGCATCGCCGAATAGTAGCTGGTGACCCGGTCGAACCCCCAAAGCCGGTGAAAATACGGCGTGCCGATCAGCCCCGACAACAGCACGAAGGGCGGCACCAGCGCCAGCGACAGCGACATGTCCCCCAGTCGCAGCAGCAGCGCCGGCGTGATCGAGGCCCCCACGGCCACGCCCAGCACGGTGCGCATCGTCGCGCTGACCGGCGGAATGCCTTTCAGCGTCATCCCCGACAGGGCCGCGATCAGGCAGGCGAACATCGGCCCCAGCAGCCAGGGCAGTGGCAGGTTGAACGTCCGGAACACCGCCACCCCGGCCAGCGACACGGCAATCGACAGGATCTGGGGCCGGATCCGCGTCACCG
>JAJDOB010000033.1 GCA_022340385.1 Rhodobacter sp. | reverse complement strand
CTGCTGGCCGAATGGAAGCCGGATGTGATGTACCTGACCACCACCGATTATGTGCAGCATAAATATGCGCCCCACGATGCCGAGGCGAAATCGTTCTACCGGATGTTCGACACCTATCTGGCCCAGCTTGACGCCATGGGCGCGGCCATAGTTGTGACCGCCGATCACGGGATGAAGCCCAAGCATGACACAAACGGCGACCCGGCGGTGGTCTATGTCCAGGATCTGCTGGATGACTGGCTGGGCACGGCCTCGGCGCGGGTGATCCTGCCAATCACCGATCCTTACGTGGTGCATCATGGGGCGCTTGGCGGCTTTGCCACCGCCTATCTGCCCGAAGGCGCGGACCACGCCGATATCATCGCCCGGCTGCGCGCGACTGACGGCATGTTGCTGGTGGTGAACAGGGACGAAGCGGTCAGACGGTTCGAGCTTCCGGGCGACCGGATCGGGGATATCGTGATGATCTCGACCGAGAACATGACCATCGGCACATCTGCCCACCGCCACGATCTGGCGGCGTTGAACGAGCCGCTGCGCAGCCACGGCGGGCTGACCGAACAGGAGGTGCCGTTCATCTGCAATCGCGTGCTCGACCTTCCGTCTGCCCCGGTTCTGCGCAATTTCGACGCGTTCTTCTACGCCGTAACCGCCGCCGCATTCGAAAAGGAAAACGCATGATCGCCAGCAGACCCGTCCGCCATGAAGCCATGCGCATCGGCGGCGAGAAAGTGTTCACCGACGACGTGGTCGAGGTGCGCTATCCCTATACGGACGAGGTGATCGGCACGGTGCCCGCGGGCAGGGCCGAACATGCCGCGCGCGCCTTTGACATCGCCGCCGCCTACAAACCGAAACTGACGCGCTATGAACGCCAGCAGATTCTGTTTCGCGCCGGAGAGATCATTCGCGAACGCCGCGAAGACATTGCCTATTGGCTGACACAGGAACTGGGCATCTGCCAGCAGCACGCGCTGTACGAGGCCGGGCGGTCCTATGATGTCTTCACGCTTGCCGGGCAGTTGGCGATTCAGGATGACGGCCAGATCTTCAGCTGCGACCTGACCCCGCATGGCAAGGCGCGCAAGATCTACACCAAGCGCGAGCCGGTGCGCGCAATCAGCGCGATCACGCCGTTCAATCACCCGCTGAACATGGTTGCCCACAAGATCGCTCCGGCAATCGCGACCAACAATTGCGTGGTCTGCAAACCGACCGAACTGACGCCGCTGACGGCGATCACATTGGCCGATATCCTGTACGAGGCCGGGCTGCCGGTCGAAATGTTCCAGATCGTCACCGGCATGCCGGCCGATATCGGCGACGAGATGGTGACGAACGACAATATCGACATCATCACCTTCACCGGCGGCGTGCCGGTAGGCAAGCTCATCGCGGCCAAGGCCGGCTACAAGCGCACCGCGCTGGAACTGGGCGGCAACGACCCTTTGATTATCCTGAATGATCTGGATGACGCCGATCTGGACAAGGCCGCGACGATCGCCGTGGCCGGGGCCACCGGCAATTCCGGCCAGCGTTGTACCGCCGTCAAACGCATTCTGGTGCAGGAAAGCGTCGCCGACCGCCTTGTGCCCATGGTGCTGGAAAAGGCCAGGAAAATCCGGTTCGGCGACCCGATGGATCCCGAAACCCAACTGGGCTGTGTGATCCACGCAAAAGCGGCGGAGATTTTCGAGAACCGCGTTTTCGACGCCGAAAAGTGCGGTGCCAGAATCCTTTATCATCCCGGACGGAGGGGTGCGCTGCTGCCGCCGATCGTCGTCGATTACGTACCGCATGAGTGCGAGCTGGTGATGGAAGAAACCTTTGGCCCGATCGTGCCCATCGTGCGCGTGCCCGATGACGATGCCGAAGTGATGCGGATTTCGAATTCTACCGATTTCGGTCTGTCTTCCGGCGTGTGCACCAATGATTTCCGCCGGATGCAGGCGTTTATCGAGGGGCTGGACGTCGGCACGGTGAACATCTGGGAACAGCCGGGCTATCGCATAGAAATGTCGCCCTTTGGCGGCATCAAGGACAGCGGAAACGGCGTGAAGGAAGGCGTGCTGGAGGCGATGAAATTCTTCACCAACGTCAAGACCTACTCGCTGCCCTGGCCCTAGACGACGTATGACCCCGGGCGCGATCCGGGGCCTTTTCCCCTAATCCAGGCGCGCGCCATCCGGGCCAAACGGCATTTCGCTGCCGGGTTCCCAGTCGATACCGCAGGGCAACCCCGCCCCCGGAGCCGGCAGGGCGCCATCCTGGCGAATGGTGAATGGCGCCTCGGATCCCGCGAGTTTCATGTGGATCAGGGTTTCCGCGCCCAGCGCCTCGGCAAAGCCAAGCTCGCCCTGCAGGCGGCCCTCACCGGCGGCAACAAGGCGCGCATGTTCGGGTCGCACCCCGATGCGCGCCGCACCGGAGGGGGCACCGGGCACCCGCGCCGCGTCCAGAAAATTCGTCGCCGGAGAGCCGATAAACCCGGCGACGAATTCGGTCCGTGGATTGGAATACACCTCCAGCGGAACCCCGATCTGGTCTGCGCGCCCGTCCTTCATCACGATCATCCGGTCGGCCAGCGTCATCGCCTCGACCTGATCATGGGTGACGTAAAGTGCGGTGATGCCCAGCCGCGCCTGCAATTCCTTGATCTCCAGCCGCATCTGGACACGCAGCTTGGCATCGAGGTTGGACAGCGGCTCGTCGAACAGGAAAACCTTGGGTTTGCGCACGATCGCACGGCCCATCGCCACGCGTTGACGCTGCCCGCCGGACAATTCGCGCGGTTTGCGTTTCAGGTAGTCTTCCAGCCGCAACATGCGTGCGGCCTCTGCCACGCGCTCTGCGATTTCGGGTTTTGGCGTGCCCGCGATCTTGAGCCCGTAGGCCATGTTCTGTTCCACCGACATATGCGGATAAAGCGCGTAGTTCTGGAACACCATCGCGATATCGCGGTCCATCGGTTCAACCTCGTTGACCCGCCTGCCGTCGATCTGAACCTCGCCACCTGTCACGGTTTCCAGACCGGCCACCATCCGCAACAGCGTGGACTTGCCACAGCCGGACGGGCCGACGATGACGATGAATTCGCCATCTTCGATATCGACGCTGACCCCGTGGATCACATCCGTCTTGCCAAAGGACTTCCTGATATTGTCCAGCTTTATCGTCGCCATCTATTTCTCACTGTCTACAAGGCCGCGGATGAATAGCCGCTGCATCGAAACCACCACCACCACCGGCGGCAGCATCGCGAGGATCGACGTCGCCATGATTACCGGCCAGTCGGCGACGTCGTCGCCCGACGGGAACATCTGCCTGATGCCCATGACGATGGTGTTCATGTCGGGATCGGTCGTGATCAGCAGCGGCCACAAATACTGGTTCCAGCCGTAGATGAACAGAATCACGAACAGCGCGGCGATGTTGGTGCGGCTCATCGGCAGCAGGATGTCCCAGAAGAACCGCATCGGGCGCGCACCATCGACGCGCGCGGCCTCTGCCAGTTCGTCGGGAACGGTCATGAAGAACTGACGGAACAGGAACGTTGCGGTGGCAGAGGCGATCAGCGGAAAGATCAGCCCGGAATAGCTGTTGAGCATGCCAAAACCGGCGACGACCTCGTATGTCGGCACGATCCGCACCTCGACAGGCAGCATCAGCGTCAGGAATATCAGCCAGAAGAACAGCCGCCGCCCCGGGAACTTGAAATAGACGATGGCAAAGGCCGACATCAGCGAAATCAGGATCTTGCCCAGCGCGATGCCCATGGCCATGACAAAGGAATTGAACAGCATCACCGCCACCGGCGCGTTGATGCCGCTGACCAGCGCCTTGCGGTAATTGGCAAAGAACTGATCGCCCGGCCACAGCGGCATCGGCGGTTTTACGATTTCCGGCTGTGTCACGGTAGAGGCGACGAAGGCCAACCAGATCGGGAAGAATATGATCAGAACCCCGATGATCAGCCCGACATGGGTGAACCACAGCCCGACCCCGCGCTTTTCCACCATGCCCGACATCAGTAATGCACCCTGCGTTCGATGAACTTGAACTGGACAACGGTCAGGATACCGACGACGACCAGCAGTATGACCGACTGTGCGGCGGACGACCCCAGGTCCTGCCCGACAAACCCGTCGGAAAACACCTTGTAGACCAGAATTGTCGTGGCCTGCTGCGGCCCGCCGCTGGTGATCGTGTGGATCACGCCGAAGGTCTCGAAGAACGCATAGACGATGTTGACCACAAGCAGGAAAAACGTCGTCGGCGACAACAGCGGAAAGACGATGGTGCGAAACCGGGTCCAGAACCGTGCGCCGTCGATGGCCGCCGCCTCGATCACCGATTTCGGGATCGCCTGCAGTCCGGCCAGGAAGAACAGGAAGTTATAGCTGATCCGCCCCCAGCTGGAGGCGACGACGACCAGTCCCATCGCCTCTGTCTCGTTCAGAACGTGGTTCCAGTCATACCCAAGCACGCCCAGATACCATGACACCACGCCGACGCGGGTATTGAACATGAACAGCCACAGCACACCGGCGACGGCAGGTGCCACGGCATAGGGCCAGATCAGCAATGTGCGGTAGGTGCCCGAGCCCTTGATCAGCCTGTCGGCCAGCACCGCCAGATACAGTGCCATCCCCATCGACACCACTGTCACGAGGCCCGAGAAGACAGCCGTCGTCGCAAAACTGGCGCGGTAATAGGGATCGCCCAGCAGATACTCGAAATTGCCAAGGCCAACCCATTGCATCGACAATCCGAACGGATCGGGGATGTACAGCGACTGATAGATCGCCTGCCCGGCAGGGTAGAAAAAGAATACGGCAGAGACGATGACCTGTGGCAACAACAGGATCAACGGCAGGATCCAGCCTTTGAAGGTGACGCGCTTTTCCATTGGTGTGCGGCGAAATCGGCGCCGCCCCGGATCCGGTCCGGGGCGGCGCCTGGTGCCTAGCCGTTCGCTTGCTCGAACCGGCGCAACAGGGCATCACCGCGCGTCTTGGCGCTGTCCAATGCTTCCTGAGCGGTCTTGTCGCCCGCCCAGACGGCCTCGAGTTCTTCATCTATAATGCCGCGGATCTGGTCGAATGAACCAAGGCGCAGGCCCTTGGAATTGCCCGTCGGTTCGTTCGCGGTCATCTGGATCACCGAAATGTCGGTGCCCGGGTTCGCGTCGTAAAAACCCTGCTCTCGGGTCAGGTCAGAGGCGGCGCCGGTGATCGGCAGATAGCCCGAATCCTGATGCCATTTGGCCTGTACCTCGGGCGAGGACAGGAATTTCAGGAACGCGGCAACGCCCTTGTATTCCTCGTCCGTGTGACCCGCGAGAACCCACAGCGACGCCCCGCCGATGATCGTGTTCTGCGGTGCGCCCTCAACACTGTCCCAATAGGGCAGCGGGCGGATGCCAAAGTCGAATGTGGCCTCGGCCTTGATCCCGCCGTAACCGGCAGAGCTTTCGGTGAACAGCGCGCATTCACCGGCACGGAAATTTGCACCGCCCTCGTTGCGGCGGCCGGTGTAGATGAACTTGCCGTCCTTGGCCCATTCTCCCATCTTGGCGATATGTGCCACCTGGACCGGGCCGTTGAGGGCCAGTTCGGTGTCGAGCCCGGCAAAGCCGTTCTCTTTCGTCGCGAAGGGCACGTTATGGTAGGCCGACAGGTTTTCCAGATGGATCCAGCTTTGCCATGCGGTCACCAGCGGGCATTTGACGCCGCCGTCCTTCAGCTGGGTCAGCACCCCGTCCACCTTTTCCCAGGTCGAAAGATCGACATCGGGGTCGATCCCGGCCTCGCGCAGCTTGTCACGGTTCACCCAGAGAACCGGGGTTGAAGAGTTGTAGGGCATCGACAGCATGTCGCCCTCGGGCGACGTGTAATAGCCCTTGACCGCGCCGATATAGGCGTTCGGATCCCAGTCGATCCCGGCTCCGTTCATCACCTCGTAGACCGGCTTGATGGCGCCCTTTGCGGCCATCATGGTGGCAGTGCCGACCTCGAACACCATCAGGATGTGGGGCTGCTCCCCGGCGCGGAAGGCGGCGATACCGGCGTTCAGCGTCTCTGAATAGTTGCCCTTGTGGCTGGCGACGACCGTGTAGTCGCCCTGGCTTTGGTTGAACAGCTCTGCCTGGGCCGCCAGCCGGTCGCCGTTGGCACCGGTGAACGCATGCCACCACTGGATCTCGGTCTGCGCGTTGGCACCGGTTGACAGGGCAAGCGCGGACGCCATTGCACCCAGGAATGTCTTGATTTTCATTTTGTCCTCCCAGACGTGAGAATTTCACCACTAAGGTTATCAGCTTAGCTATCAAATCGCCCCGGTGGCAATAGCGATAGGAAACGGGCGGATGGCCCCTGCGCTGGGTAGCGGCGTTATGTGACTGTGGTATGTCTGGCCGGGATCACGCTTGTTTCAGGCTGGTTGTCACATAGTTCACCGACAGGTCACGATCAGAGATCGACCAGCTCCATTGCAGCGGGTTGAACACGAAGCCCTTGCGGTCGACCGGATCGAGCCCGGCGGTTTCCAGCAGCGCGAACAATTCGTCCGGGGTGATGAACCTTGCCCAGTCGTGGGTGCCGCGCGGCAGCCAGCGCATGATATGTTCGGCCCCGACGATGGCCATCATGAAACTTTTCGGATTCCGGTTCAGCGTCGAACACACCATCAGCCCGCCGGATTTCAGCAGCATCCGGCAGGCGGTCAGAAACGCCGTGGGATCGGCGACATGTTCGACAACTTCCATGTTCAGGACAGCGTCGAATTCTTCGCCCGCCTCGACCAGCGCCTCTGCTGTCGTGTGGCGATAGTCTATGTCCAGACCCTGCGCCTCGGCATGCACCCGCGCGACCGGAATGTTTCTTTCGGCGGCATCGGCCCCGACAACGGTTGCACCCAATCGCGCCATCGGTTCAGACAACAGCCCGCCGCCGCAGCCGATGTCGAGGATCCGCAATCCTTCGAACGGTTTCGGCGAGGCCAGATCCCGTCCGAATTCGGCGGCAATCTGCGCGGTGATATAGTCCAGCCGGCAGGGATTTAGCATGTGAAGCGGCTTGAATTTTCCGTTCGGATCCCACCACTCTGCGGCCATCGCCTGAAATTTCGCAACTTCGCCGGGGTCGATGGTGGTTTGCATGGCTGTCTCCGCGCCGGAAATTCACGCAACTCCCCCGTGGCGGGGCGTCGCACGACACTATATAGGGTGATTATGGACAAGGTCGCAGACCAACGAAAGAGCACACAGTATCTTTACCCGCCGATCGACCCTTTCGATCAGCGCATGTTGGATGTCGGCGACGGACACCGCATCTATGTCGAGCAATGTGGAAATCCACAGGGCATCCCGGTGGTGATACTGCATGGTGGCCCCGGCGGCGGCTGCAGCCCGGCGATGCGGCGCTATTTCGATCCGGCGGTCTACCGCGTGGTGCTGTTCGATCAGCGCGGCTGCGGCCGGTCGCGTCCGCATGCCAGCGTCGAGGCCAACACCACCTGGCACCTGATCCGCGACATAGAGGCGATCCGCGAGACGCTGACGATCGACCGCTGGCTGGTTTTCGGTGGCAGCTGGGGCGCGACCCTGTCGCTGATCTACGCCCAAAGCCACCCGGATCGCGCCGCCTACCTGATCCTGCGCGGCGTGTTCCTGATGACCCGGCGAGAGCTTGACTGGTTCTATGGCGGCGGCGCGGGCCAGTTCTGGCCCGACATTTGGGCGCGATTCACCGGGCTGGTTCCCGAAGAAGAACAGGGCGATTTCATCGGCGCCTACAACAAAAGGCTGTTTTCCGGCGACCTGATGCTGGAAACCCGTTTTGCCCGCGCCTGGGCAAGCTGGGAAAACGCGCTGGCCTCGATCGACAACGAGGGCCCCGGCGGTGAAAGCCCCGCCGAATATGCCCGCGCCTTTGCCCGGCTGGAAAACCACTATTTCACCAACGCCGGATTTCTGAGCGAAGACAATCACATCCTGAACCGGGCAGAACTGCTGGCCGGGATTCCCGGGGTGATCGTGCAGGGCCGATATGACATGATCTGCCCGCCGCTGTCTGCCTACCGGCTGCACCAGGCCTGGCCGAAATCAGAGCTGAAACTGGTCGGCAAGGCCGGTCATGCACTGTCAGAGCCGGGGATCAGCGCGGAACTGGTGCGCACCATGGATCGGCTGCGGCACCTGCCCTTTGTTTCATCGCTGGCCGGATGATGAAATAATCTTGCCGGATTATTCGCTTGCGAGACTTTACATGTCGCCGCCAGCCGTTAACGTGAGCGCTGCGCCAAAAGCCATAGGGGACTTCACGGTTTGGGATCTGTGCTGAGGATCGTACTGCAGCGCCTGCTGCTGGGACTGGTTACGCTGCTTGTTGTCTCAATCGTTATCTTCATCGCCGTGAACCTGCTGCCGGGCGACTTTGCGCAGGCAGTTCTGGGGCAGGGCGCCACGGATGAGGCGATCGAGACGATCCGCAAGGACCTCGGCCTCGATCAGCCGCTGGTTTCCCGTTACTTTTCCTGGCTGGGTGGCATGGTGACCGGCAATTTCGGCATCAGTTTCGCACAGATGAACTTTGCCTCGAACATGGGCGGCACCGATCTGAAAACCGTGTCTGAACAGATCGCGCCGCGCTTTGCCAATACCATGTTTCTGGCCGGTGTGACGGCGTGCATCGCGATTCCGATTTCCCTGACATTGGGCATTCTGGCCGCCTTGTACCGCAATTCGGTCTTCGACCGCGCCGCCAACATCACCATGCTGTCGGCGATTTCGTCACCGGAATTCTTTCTGGCCTATATCCTGATCCTGTTTCTGGCGGTGCTGAACCCGATTCTGCCATCGCTTTCGAATATCTACGACGGCATGTCATTTGGCGACCGACTTGAAAAGACCCTGTTGCCGGCCCTGACCCTGACGTTGGCGGTGACCGCGCAAATGATGCGGATGACGCGTGCG
>JAJDOB010000017.1 GCA_022340385.1 Rhodobacter sp. | reverse complement strand
GTGCTGGCCGCAGCACTTTGGCTGGCCAAATCCGACCCGGATGCGCTGATGCTGGTGGCGCCCTCGGATCACGTGATCCCGGATGCCGGGGCGTTCGCCGACGCGCTTGACGCCGGGGCCGGGGCCGCGCGCGCCGGGCGCCTGGTGACCTTTGGCATCACCCCGGACCGGGCCGAGACCGGCTATGGCTGGCTGGAGCTGTCAGAGGTGCCGAACGGTGGCGGCGAGGTGCTGGATCTGATCCGGTTCGTGGAAAAGCCGGACGCGGAAAATGCACAGATCATGCTGGATCAGGGTCGATTCCTGTGGAATGCCGGGATTTTCCTGTTCTCGGTTCAAACCATCCTGGAGGCGTTCAGGGCCCACGCCCCCAAGATGATCGCCCCGGTCAGCGACGCGGTGGATCAGGGCCGCGCCGACCTGGGGTTCTTGCGGCTGGCCCCGGACCCCTGGGGGCAGGCGGAAGATATCTCGCTCGACTATGCGGTGATGGAGCGGGCCGAAAACCTGAGCGTCGTGCCGTTCTCTGCCGGCTGGTCCGACCTTGGCGACTGGCACGCGGTCTGGCGCGAGATGGCGCGCGATGGCAATGGCGTGGCGACATCGGGCAACGCGCTGGCGCTGGAATGCCGCGACACGCTGCTCAGATCCGAGGCCGAGGGCATGGAACTGGTCGGCATCGGGCTGGACGGCATCGTCGCCGTGGCGATGCCCGACGCGGTGCTGGTGGCCGATGCGTCGCGCAGCCAGGAGGTCAAGCTGGCGGTGGCCGAACTGAAGGCGCGCGGCGCCAAACAGGCAGAAGCCTTTCCCAAGGACCACCGCCCCTGGGGCTGGTTCGAAACCCTGGTGCTGGGCGACCGGTTCCAGGTCAAACGCATCGTGGTGCATCCCGGCGCGGCGCTGTCCCTGCAAAGCCATCACCACCGGTCCGAACACTGGATCGTGGTCAGCGGCACCGCCAGGGTCACGGTCGACGAGACGGTGACCCTGCTGAGCGAGAACCAGTCGGTCTATATCCCGCTGGGCGCGGTGCACCGGATGGAAAACCCCGGCAAGGTGCCGATGGTGCTGATCGAGGTGCAGACCGGGGTCTATCTGGGCGAGGATGACATCATCCGCTACGAAGACGTCTATGCGAGAGATTAGAAACCGATGCAGGTAGAAGACACGGGCCTGGAGGGCGTCAGGATCCTGACGCCGCGCCGGTTTGGCGACGACCGCGGGTTTTTCTGCGAAAGCTGGAATGCGCGGGCGATGGCCGACGCCGGGCTGGATCATGCGTTCGTGCAGGACAACCATTCGATGTCGGCGGCGGTCGGCACGGTGCGGGGCCTGCATTTCCAGTCGCCCCCCCATGCCCAGGCCAAGCTGGTGCGCTGCGGGCGTGGGCGGCTTTACGATGTGGCGGTGGATATCCGCGTCGGCTCGCCGACCTACGGGCAATGGGTCGGGGTCGAGCTGAGCTTCGAGAACGGCAGGCAGCTGTTGATTCCGGCGGGGTTTCTGCACGGCTTTGCCACCCGCGAGCCCGACACCGAGATCGTCTATAAATGCACCGATTTCTACGCGCCCGACTGCGACGGCGCGGTGCGCTGGGACGATCCGGCAATCGGCATCGACTGGGGCCTGACCGGCGCGGCGAAACTGAGCGACAAAGACGCGAAAGCCCCGCTTTTGGCCGATTTAGGCACTGTTTTCACCTATGAGGCGGGCGCATGAAACTGTTGGTGACCGGCGGCGCCGGCTTTATCGGTTCTGCCGTGGTGCGGCTTGCGGTGGCGCGCGGGCACGCGGTGGTGAACCTCGACGCGCTGACCTATGCCGCCTGTCTGGACAATGTCGCCAGCGTCGCCGACAGCCCGCTTTACGCCTTCGAGAAGGCCGATATCCGCGACCGCGCCGCGCTGGACCGGATATTCGCCGGCCACGCGCCCGATGCGGTGATGCACCTGGCCGCGGAATCCCATGTCGACCGGTCCATCGACGGCCCCGGCGCGTTCATCGAAACCAATGTCACCGGCACCTACAACATGCTGGAGGCGGCGCGCAGCCACTGGGCCGCCCGGGGCAAGCCCGACAGTTTCCGCTTTCACCATATCTCGACCGACGAGGTGTTCGGCAGCCTTGGCCCGACCGGGCAGTTCACCGAAGACTCGGCCTATGCGCCGAACTCGCCCTATTCGGCCAGCAAGGCGGCGTCCGATCACCTGGTGCGCGCCTGGCATGAAACCTACGGCCTGCCGATCGTGATGACCAACTGTTCCAACAATTACGGGCCCTATCACTTTCCCGAAAAACTGATCCCCGTGGTGATCCTGAAGGCGCTGGCCGGCGCGCCGCTGCCGATCTACGGCGACGGGTCCAACGTGCGCGACTGGCTGTATGTCGAGGATCACGCCGACGCGCTGCTGACGGTGCTGGCGCAAGGCGTCAACGGGCGGTCCTATAATATCGGCGGCGAGAACGAGCGCAGCAATCTGGAACTGGTGCAGACGCTGTGCGACATCCTCGACCGTCTGCGCCCGGGCAACAAGCCTTACGCCGAGCAGATCACATTCGTCACCGACCGCCCGGGCCATGACGCGCGCTATGCGATCGACCCGGCGCGAATCCGCACCGAACTGGGCTGGCGGCCCTCGGTTACGGTGGAACAGGGTCTGGAAAAGACCGTGCAATGGTATCTGGACAATGAAGACTGGTGGCGCGCGCTGCAGGCGCGTGACGGGGTCGGCGAACGGTTGGGCAAGCGCGCATGAAGATATTGGTGTTCGGAGAGATCGGCCAGGTCGGTCAGGAATTGCAGCGCCGGGCCGGCGACGCGACGCTGGAGGTGCGCGGGCTGGACGAGGCGAATTTCACCCGGCCCGATATCTGCGCCGGGTTCGTCGCCGATACCGATGCCGACGCGGTGATCAACGCGGTGGCCTACACCGCCGTCGACAAGGCCGAGGAAGACGAGGCGCTGGCGCTGCAGATCAACGGCACCACGCCGGGCGCGATCGCGCGGGCCGCGGCCGCGCGCGGGCTGCCGCTGGTGCATATCTCGACCGACTACGTGTTCGACGGCGGCGGCGATGCGCCTTTCGCGGTCGATCACCCCACCGGACCGCTGGGCGCCTATGGCCGCACCAAGCTGGCGGGCGAACAGGCGGTGCGCGCGGCAGGCGGCATTCACGCGATTTTCCGCACCTCCTGGGTGGTGTCGGCGCATGGCAACAACTTCGTCAGGACCATGCTGCGGCTGGGGGCAGAGCGTGACCGGCTGACCATCGTGGCCGACCAGGTCGGCGGGCCGACCCCGGCCGCCGATATCGCCGACACCTGCCTTGCGGCGGCGCGCCAGCTGATCGCGGATCCCGCCAAGACCGGCACCTATCACATTTCCGGCGGGCCGGATGTCAGCTGGGCCGATTTCGCGCGCGAGATCTTCGCGCAGGCCGGGCTGGGCTGCGAGGTGGTCGATATCCCGTCATCGGACTATCCGACGCCGGCCGTGCGCCCGCTGAATTCCCGCATGGATAACAGTGCAACAGAGACTGTTTTCGGTCTGAAACGCCCCGACTGGCGCGCCGGGCTGCGCGATATACTGAGCGATCTGGAGACCGGAACACGATGAGCAACCGCAAGGGCATCATTCTGGCAGGCGGGTCGGGCACGCGGCTTTACCCGATCACCATGGGCGTGTCCAAACAGCTGCTGCCGATCTATGACAAGCCGATGATCTATTATCCGCTGTCGGTGCTGATGCTGTCGGGTATCCGCGAGATCGCGATCATCACCACGCCCGAGGACCAGACCCAGTTCCAGCGGCTTCTGGGCGATGGCGGTCAATGGGGGCTGTCGTTCAGCTATATCGCGCAACCCTCGCCCGACGGGCTGGCGCAGGCCTATCTTCTGGCCGAACGCTTTCTGGACGGCGCGCCAAGCGCGATGGTGCTGGGCGACAATATCTTTTTCGGCCACGGCCTGCCCGAGATTCTGCAGGCGGCGGACAGCAGGGACGGCGGCGGCACGGTGTTCGGCTATCATGTCGCCGATCCCGAACGCTATGGCGTGGTCGCCTTCGACGGCGACGGCAAGGTGCGCCAGATCATCGAAAAGCCGAAGGTGCCGCCGTCGAATTACGCGGTCACGGGGCTTTACTTTCTCGATGGCTCGGCGCCCGAGCGGGCGGCAAAGGTGCAACCCTCGGACCGGGGCGAGCTGGAAATCACCACGCTGCTGGAAATGTACCTGGCGGACGGTCTGCTGGACGTTCAGCGGATGGGGCGCGGCTATGCCTGGCTGGACACCGGCACCCATGCCAGCCTGCTGGACGCGGGCAATTTCGTGCGCACGCTGGAACAGCGCCAGGGCATGCAGACCGGCAGCCCGGATGAAATTGCCTGGCAATCGGGCTGGATCAGTGCCGAAGATCTGGCGGCGCGGGCCGGGAAATTCGCCAAGAACGACTATGGCGGCTATCTGCGCTCGCTGCTGCGGGGCTGACGCGGCGGTCCCCGGGTCCGTTTTGCCGCCGCAGGACAACCCGAAAGGCCTTAGCGTTCGCGCATCTCGCGGTGATAGCGCTGCAGAAAGATCAGCCCGGTCACCATCAGCACCAGGCTGACCCCGAACACATATGCCGGCGAGACATAGACCGCGTCGTAGAACGGGAAGAAGGCTTTGCGCATCTGTCCGCAGACATGCACAAGCGGGTTGTACCACAGGATCGACTGATAGGGCTCGGGGACGGTTTCATACAGCATGAAGATGCAGGAAACCAGGAACAGCGGTCGCGTCGCGATCGCCCAGAACCGGTTCCACAGCGGATACATCGCGCCCAGGAAACAGTTCATCACCCCGACCCCGACGCCAAGCGCGCTGGCCATCGCATAGCACAGCGCGATGGCGGGAAAGTTCGGGATGGTTTCGCTGTCGAACAGCATCAGAATCCCGGTGAACAGGAAATAGGCGACCAGCATCTGGGTGATGAAATTGACGATGAAGCGGGCGATGATCGCATCGACAAAGGTCACCCGGGGATAGGAAATCAGGCTGCGCGAATAGGTCAGGGCCGAGGCGATCCGGCCCGATGTGCTGGCCCAGAAGGAAAACGGCACCAGCCCGGTGGCGTAAAAGATCGGAAAACTGGTGCCCAGCGGCGGGCTGCGCAGCAGGATCGAAAACACGATCACCATCATCGTGATGCCGCCGATCGGTTCCAGGATCGCCCAGATATACCCCCCCGGAGAGCGCCCGTAGCTGGTCGACATCTCGCGCAGGACCAGCGCCATCACCACCCGTGCCGTGGTAAAGCGCTTGACGTCGCTGATCGGACGAAGGACAGGCTCTGCGGTCTGGGCCAATTGGGTCATGCGCGGATGATCGGGTTCACTGTGCTGGAACTTGCCGGCCCGATTGTGTATCAAGCCTTTGAAAGTTACAATCTTCCTCTGTCTTCCGCAGTGAGATTCAGTTGAGCGCCCCCCCAGCCCCAAAACCCGTCAGCCCGGCGACCGTGCCGGCCAAACCGTCAGAGCCCCCCGCAGCACCCGCCGCGGGCAGCGCGCCCGCGCCCGCGCCCGGCGCAACATCGGGCACGACATCTGGCGCAACATCGGGCACGATACCGGGCACGATACCGGGCACGATACCGGGCAAGGACAGCCCCGGAACCGGCGGCACACCGCCGCAGACTAAGGCCGCGCCGACCGACCGCCTCGATGCGCCCGCCCCCCGGATGACCCTGACCCCGGGCCGGATCACCGCCCTGAAAGCGCCCGATCCGCAGCCCGAAGCACCCGCCGGGCCGGCAAGATCCGGCCAGCCGGGCCAGCGGGGCCAGTCCGGTCAGGGTGGCCAGGGTGGTGGCCCGGGCGGCGGCAAAGGCGGGAAAGGTGGCAAGGGCAAAGGCAAGGGCAAAGGCCGGAATCTGCCCGCCAGGGTCGAACCCGCACAGGACGCGGAAGACGACAACAGCCTGCCGGCAAAGATCGACGAGGCCCCCAAGCCGGCGAAAATCGCCCCCGCGGTGGCGCCGTTTGCCAAGCCCAGTTCGTTCCGTCTTCGCCACCTGCTGGTCGGGCTCAGCTTTCTGGTGGTGGTGGTGGTGCCCGCGATCATCGTGGCCTGGTATCTGTGGACCCGCGCGGCGGACCAATATGCCTCGACCCTGTCGTTCTCGGTGCGCACCGAAGAGTCCGCCTCGTCGGTGACGTCGATCCTGGGCAGTCTGAACCTGTCGGGGTCCAGCACGTCGGACACCGATATCCTGTATGATTTCATCCAGAGCCAGGACCTGGTGAACCGGATCGACAAGAAGATCGACCTGCGCAGCATCTGGGCCAAGGCGGATGCCGATATCGACCCTATCTATGCCTTTCACCGGCCCGGAACCATCGAGGACCTGCTGAAGCACTGGGGCAAGATGGTGAAGATCATCTACGATTCGCGTACCGGGCTGATCGAGATCCGCGCCCTGGCCTTCGACCCGCAGGACGCCAGGACGGTGGCCGAGGCGATCTATGCCGAAAGCACCGCGCTGATCAACGACCTGAGCGATATCGCGCGCGAGGATGCCATCGGCTATGCCCGCGACGAACTGGCCCAGGCGGTCGAGCGGCTGAAAACCGCGCGCGAGGCGGTGACCCGGTTCCGCAACCGCACCCAGATCGTCGATCCCAGCATGGATCTGGCCGGGCAGGCGGGGCTGCTGAACACGCTGAACCAGCAACTGGCCGAGGCGCTGATCGAGCTTGACCTGTTGAAACAGACCACCCGCGACAACGACCCCCGCGTCGCCCAGGCCGAACGCAAGATTCAGGTGATCGAGAACCGCATCGCCGGCGAAAAGCGCAAGCTGGGCATCGGTGACAGCAGCGGCGGATCCGAGGTGTTCGCCAACCTGGTGGGCGAGTTCGAGCGCCTGACGGTGGATCGTGAATTCGCCGAAACCAGCTATACCGCGGCGCTGGCGGCGTTCGACCTGGCCCAGGCCGAGGCGCGCCGCCAAAGCCGCTATCTGGCGGCACATGTGCGCCCGACCCTGGCGGAAAGATCGCAATACCCGCAGCGGCTGACCCTGTTCGCGGTGATCACGCTGTTCGCGTTCCTGATGTGGACGGTGCTGGTCCTGGTCGGATACAGCCTGCGGGACCGGCGCTGAGATGCGGCCTTCGGGCTGACCCCGCGCGGCGCAACCAAGGACACGGCATCGCATCCGGCCAAGACGCTCGGGGGCGATGTTTCAGACGGGCGATATACGGCAATGATCCGGCTTGAGAACCTGACCAAGACCTTTGTGCTGAACGGCCGCCGCAAGACGGTGGTCAACAATGTCACGCTCGACATTCCCACCGGCGTGTCGGTCGGTCTGCTGGGCCGCAACGGGGCCGGCAAAAGCACGCTGCTGCGGATGATTTCAGGCAATATAGAGCCGACATCGGGCCGGATCATGTCGACCGGCACGATCTCTTACCCGGTCGGGTTCTCGGGGTCGTTCCACCAGGATCTGACCGGCGCGCAGAACGCGCGGTTTGTCGCCCGGGTCTATGGCGCCGACACCGATTCCGTGCTCGACTTCGTCGAGGAATTCGCCGAACTGGGGCCGCATTTCCACCTGCCGTTCCGCACCTATTCCTCTGGCATGCGCTCGCGCCTGACATTCGGGGTGTCGATGGCGATCCCGTTCGACACCTATCTGGTGGACGAGGCGACATCGGTGGGCGATGCGGCGTTCCGCAAGAAAAGCGCGGCGGTGTTCAATGACCGCATGTCGCAGTCGGGGGCGATCTTTGTCAGTCACGGCATCCGGATGGTGCGCAAGATCTGCCAATGGGGCGCGGTGCTGGAGAACGGCGATCTGACGCTTTACAAGAATGTCGATGACGCGATCGCCCATCACAAGGAAAACATGGGGCAAAAACCGCCGGGCTGAGCCGGGCGGCGCTTCAGACCCTGCCCAGCAACAGCGCCAGCCACAACGACACCTGCCCGACCGGGCTTTGCCGGTGAAGCCCGAGGGCGGCAAAGCTTCGGGCGCGCCGCAAAAGCGGCTGGCGGCGCAGCGCGGTGAACCGGTCCAGCAGGATCCGGTTTTCGGGGGTCAGCAGCGGGCGCAAAGGCTCTAACGCGGCGATATTGGCGCTGTTCCATTTGGCAAAGCGGCCCCCGAACAGCATCGAGAACCGGGTCAGGCGGGCCCGCCAGCCGTCATTCGCGCCAATCTGGTTATGGACATGCTGACGGTAAAGCAGGGTCGGAACCGAATCGTGAATGACGGTGCCGCCAACCCCGGTGATCAGCAGGTAAAGCCACCAGTCATGGGCGGGCAGCCCGGCGATTGCGGCCGCGGCGGGGGCGGTGTCGCGGGCCAGGGCCGCCGCCGCCGGATTCAGCAGAATCGTGTTGCCGGCGGCGATGTTCTGCACCAGCGCGTTGCGAAACCCCGGCGGACGGCGGAATTGCGCCGACCCGCGCCGGTTGCCCAGATCGGTGTCGGTGACGAATGTGCGGCTGCAATACAGCGCGGGCTGGTCGTCG
The DNA here is from genome assembly GCA_022340385.1 of Rhodobacter sp. Classification (GTDB taxonomy): domain Bacteria; phylum Pseudomonadota; class Alphaproteobacteria; order Rhodobacterales; family Rhodobacteraceae; genus CALGTJ01. Next base: position 6,797 of record JAJDOB010000017.1, on the reverse strand, counting down.
GGCAGCGCCGCCAGCGCCGCCAGCCCGCGTTCCAGCCGGTGCGCCAGCCAGACGTCATCCTGATCCGACAGCGCCAGCCAGCGCGCGCCGGAGTCCGGCGTGCGGGCCAGCAGGCTGAGGAAATTGACCACGAATCCCCGCCGCGGCCCCGGCACCTGCGTCACCCGATGCCCGGCCCCGGCCATTCGCGCGGCAAATGCCTGAACCACCTCGGCGCTGGCGTCGCTGGATCCGTCATCGCTGACCAGCAAGTCCCAGTGCCGGTGGCTTTGGCCGGCAAAACTGTCAAGCTGGGCGGCCAGGGCATCGCCGCCATTGTACATGGCCAGCAGGATACAGACCCGATCATCGCCGGATTCGGCAACGTCTGGCGCGGTGGTTTCCGGCATATGGTGCCCTTTTCGCCCCTTCTATCCGGGTTTGCCGCGCGGCGCTGCCCCGGGTTCGCGCAATCCGTGTAATGCTGTGCTCCTGTTTCAATTATCAGGTGGCAATTTTCAAGCGCACGTTCTAATGACGCGCTGAAGAGTCGGTGCAGAACAGAAGCGAATTGAGCAGTTTACGGGATGTCGATTTTCTTCTTTCTCGCACCCGACAAGATCAAGCGGTTCACGATCGCGGTGCGTCAGGATGGCTGGCGCGTGGCCCTGGCCAAAACCCGCCAGTATATTGCCCTGCACCGTGCCGGGCACGGACGGACGGGCCTGCCGGCCTTCAGCCAGCGCTCTGAACCTCATGCCGATGCATCCTATCTTGCCGAATTCTGGCAAGAGATGGCGCGAAAGGAATCGTTCCATATGAGTAACCCGCCCGCCTATCTGAACAAGACCCGGCGCATCGCCATGATCGGCGACCTGAACCTGCCGCAATGCCGCAAATACCGGGTCGAGCAACTGGAAGAATTCTGGACCGCGCAGGGCGTGGAATACACCTATTCGCATTACCAGGACATTCCGCGCGCCACGACGATCCTGCAGGATGCCACGCATCTGATGTTCTACCGCACCCAGAACACATCGCTGGTCAGCATGTACCTGTACGAGGCGCGCCGCCTGCGCCTGCCGGTGCTTTACGATCTGGACGATCCGCTGTTCTCGGTCTCGGCCTACGAAACCTACGAGAACATGAAGGCGCTGCCCGCCGAGATGAAGCAGCATTTCATCAACGAGGCGCCGAAATACCTCGATGCGATGAACCTGGCCGATATCATCACGGTCTCGACCCCCGGCATGCGCGATCACACCCGGCTTTACACCAACCGCCCGGTTCATTTCCGCCGCAACTTTGCCGATCGCGCCACTTTCGAGGCCGCCGATGCGGCGCTGAAATCGGTTGAACGCGAAGGGGCGGGAAGTTTCCGGGTCGCCTTTGCCAGCGGCTCGATGGGGCACGAGATCGATTTCGCGCTGATCGCCGATGACATCACCGAGTTCCTGAAGGAAGACCGCAGGCGCAAGCTGGTGATCCTGGGGCATTTCGACCTCAACCTGTTGCCGGCGCCGCTGCGCGGCCAGCTGATCACTTACGGGTTTTCCGATTACGACAGCTATCTGGAGGCGCTGGCCTCGGTCGATTGCGCGGTGATGCCGCTGACCGACGACGCGTTCAACCGCTGCAAGAGCGCGGTGCGGGTGATCGACGCCGCGGCAGTGGCGGTGCCCAGCATCGTGACACCGGTGGGCGATATGGCCAATATGGTGCAGGACGGCAAAACCGGGCATATCGTGGGCAACGGGAAATCCTGGCTGGACAGTTTACGCGCCATGGCAGAGGATCGAGAGACCTGTACAACCATGGGCAGGGCGGCCCGCGCCGATCTGGAAGCCACCTGGGCCGGCCGGCCCGCGCTGCCGGTTATCGAGCCCGAGGTGGTGAATTGGGTTACTGAGTAATGACTGAAATGGCTCCGACATTGACTTCGGCGGTGGTCCCGGACCCGGACCGGACCCGCAAGCGGACCCGCGCCGCGGCGCCGGGCAAGACTCGGGGCCGGACTCCGGACCGGACTTTGGGCCAGACTTTGGGCCATGTGGTTGTCGTCAATATCTTCTTCGCCCCCTATTCCTATGGCGGGGCAACGGTGGTGGCCGAACAGGTGGCCCAGGCGCTGCAGCGCAATCACGCCACCCGCGTCACCGCGATTTCGGTGGTCAACCGGCCCGACATCTTTCCCTATTCGGTGATGAAGGTCGAACGCGACGGCATCCAGAACTACCTGATCAACCTGCCGCACGGGCGCGATTACGCCGAACATTACTCCAATCCGCGCGTCACAGAGATCGTCTCGGGGCTGCTCGACAGCCTGCAGCCGGATCTTCTGCATGCCCATTGCATTCAGGAAATCGGCGCCGGCATCCTGTCGATGGCCAAGCGCCGGGGCCTGCCGGTGGTGCTGAGCGTGCATGATTTCTGGTGGATCTGCGAACGTCAGTTCATGATCCGCCCCAGCCAGCGCTATTGCGCCCAGGATCCGGTGAAGATCGAGAACTGCGCCGGCTGCGTCGACAACCTGCCGCGCGCCCGGCTGCGGCTGGAGGCGCTGCGCGCCGAGGCGGCGCAGGTCGATCTGATGACCTTCCCCAGCGCCTTTGCCCGCGATCTGACCGCGCGCTCGGGCATCACCGCGGCGCGCCAGGAGATCTGGGAAAACGGCGTGCCGCTGCCGGGCGACGGGTTCTTTGCCGCCCAGGCGGCGCGGCGCGCACGCGACAAGCGGCTGGTGTTCGGCTTTGTCGGCGGGCCGTCGCAGATCAAGGGCTGGCCGCTGATCAAATCCGCCTTCGAGGCGATCGGGCGCGACGATTTCGCCGGATACCTGGTCGATGGCAGCATGGATGGCAGCTGGTGGGGCGGCGAAGACATTTCACGGATGAAAGGCGACTGGCAGATTTATCCGCGCTTCAAGCAGGACGAAATGGATGCGTTCTATGCCGAGATCGACGTGCTGCTGTTCCTGTCGCAATGGAAAGAGACCTTTGGGCTCAGCATCCGCGAAGCGATGGGGCGCGGCATCCGGGTGATCCAGACCGACAGCGGCGGCACCACCGAATTCGACGGCGCCGACCGCTCGGAGATGCTGCAGATCGGCGACGGGCCGAAAAAACTGCAGCGCAAGCTGGAAAAGCTGCTGGCCGCGCCCTACCAGCCGCCCCAGCCGCGCGCGGTGACCAGCTATGCCGATCAGGCCCGCCGGTTCGTCGAACTGGTGACGCCGCTGCTGTAGGCGCGCGCGCCCAGCCTCCCCCGGAATCTGCATTATTTATCAATACGATACCGGTTTTCCGGTTTTCCGGTTTTCCGGTTTTCCGGTTTTCCGGTTTTCCGGTTTTCCGGTTTTCCGGTGAACTGTTTGCTGGCCTGGCACGGGTCAAGGCAAAACCGCGCCCGGGGGGCCGGGGGGTGCAGAAATCCGCCTCAGCCGGGCCACCAGCCGGCGGGCACGGCGATGCCTTCTTCGGTCACTTCGTGCAGGATTCGGGTCACATCCTGCGCCACCAGATCGGCAAAGAACCCGGGCACCGGCACCTCGGGCGTGGCGTTGATGCGCTTTGTCATCAGCCAGCGCGGATAGGGGCCGGGCGGGATGTCCAGAAACGTCTCTATTTCAGCCAGACCGGCGCGCGGATCGGCGTGAAGCTGCTCGAAGATCACCGGTTTCAGGCAGCCCCCGGGCAGCCCCGCATGCAGCCGCCGCAGCACCGCGCCGTATTCCGCATGCGCCCAGAACTGCGGCCGCCGGACAAAGGCCGAAAATTCGTCCGCCCCCCAGGATCCGGCCTGATCCGACATGCCCTGCATCTGAAGGTTGAACCGGGTCTGGCTCCACAGCCGTTCGACCGGGTTGCGCATCGTGTAAAGCACCCGCAGCCGGTCGCACTGGCCCGCGATCCGGGTCCAGGCCTCGGCGGGCAGCAGCGCGCTGAGGTTGGAGAAATCGCAATGCCAGGCATCGGGCGGGGCCTGGGCGAACAGGCGCGCATACCAGGGATCGGCCAGCGGCCGGATCGGCCAGGCGGCGATCCAGTGCAGATTGGTGCGCAGCCGCTCGGCCCGGGTGACCGGGGGCAGGGGGCTGTCCTCGGGGCGCGGGCGCAGGATCCGGTCGTTGATGTATTTCAGATAGGCCAGATGCGCCGACAGCCCCGGGTTGCAGTAGCGGTTGAAGAAATAATGCAGCTCTTTCTCGGTGGTGAAGAACAGCTGCGGATGCCGGTTCAGCGCGGCATAAAGCCAGGTGGTGCCGGCCTTCATCGCGCCGACCCCCAGAAACAGATCGCCAAAGCGGCGCGGCACCGGTCCCGATCCCGCGCGGCTCAGGCGTGCCAGCTGTCGGGCAGGGTCAGGCCCTCGGCCTGCAATTCGCCGTTGATGCGGGCGATATCATCGGCAAACAGCCCGGCGAACCAGTCGGGCATCGGGCGCGAGACGGATTCATTGACCCGCTGCGACAGCAGATCCTCGGGATAGTCGAAATGCCGGATGCCCAGGAAATCCTCGATCCCGGACAGCATTCCGCGCTGATCGGCATGCATGTCCTCGAAGAACACCACTTTCAGCATGTCCTCGCCAAGCCCCGCCTTCAGGCGGCGCAGCACCTCGCCGTATTCGGCGTTCTGCCAGATGAAGGGCTTGCGCGCGAAGGTCTCCATCTCTTCGGGGGTCCAGGTGTCCAGCACTTCGGTGTTGTTGATCACCTGCAGATGAAATTTCACATGGCTCCACAGCCGTTTGACCGGGTTGCGCAGGGTGTACATCACCCGCAGCTTTTCACAATTGGCGGCGATCTGCGGCCAGGCCTCGGCGGGCAGCAGCGCGTTCAGATTGGAAAAGTCGCAGCCATAGGTCTGGCGCGGGTTCATGTTGAACAGGTTGCGGAACCAGAAATCATCGACCGGCCGGGTCAGATAGCTGGACACCCAGTGCAGGTTGCTGCGCACCCGGTCGATATTGGCCTTGGCCGGGTCGAAGCGTTCCAGGTATTGTGACTTGGCCCGTTCCAGGCGGCGCGGGTCGGACAGCATGCGGTGATCGACATAGCGGTGATAGAAGTAGTGGATTTCCTTCTCGGGCGTGAAATGCAGTTCGGGATGGCGCGAGATCACCGAGAACAGCCAGGTGGTGCCGGCCTTCATCGCGCCGACGCTCAGAAACAGGTTGCCGTAGATTTTCGGATGACTCATGCTGCCTGCCCTTTTGACCCCCGGAGGGATTTTCCCTGGTCAAGGCTCTAGAACGTCTGGGCCGCACCGTCCAGATTGACTTGGGTCCGGGACCGGCAAATGGGCGCGCAAAACCCCGGCCGGCGGGGACATATGGCGGATTTGTGATCAGAAGACGAAGTCGGCCCCGTTCATGTCGGCGATGTTCACGCCCTGCAGGGTGATGGTGTTGCCGGCGAAATCGTCGATCACCACATCCGTGCCGGCTTGGGTCATATGCGGATTGCCCGGGTTGGTCAGGTCGGCGAAGTCGGTGATGCTGGTGACGCCCGACAGGTCGATCTTCTCGGCGTTGTTGGTGGCGGCGAAGTCTGTGATCACATCCGTGCCGAACCCGTTGCGGAAGACAAAAATGTCGGCGTTGCCGCCGCCGGTCAGGGTGTCGTTGCCATTGCCGCCGGTCAGCGTGTCATTGCCCGCCTCGCCGTCCAGCGTATCGTCACCGGTGCCGCCGTCCAGCGCGTCATTGCCACCGCCGCCGGTCAGCTGATCGGCGTCGGTCCAGCCGCTCAGCAGATCATTGCCCGCGCCACCGGACAGCCGGTCGGCCCCGGCGCCGCCTTTCAGCACATCATTGCCGTCGCCCCCCGCCAGCGTGTCATCGCCGAAATCGCCCAGCACCAGATCGGCACCGCGCCCGCCCTGCACCAGATCGTTGCCGGCCCCGCCGGAAAGCCGGTCGGCATGATCGCCGCCCGCCAGCGTATCGCCGCCGGCCCCGCCGGAAAGCGTGTCATCGCCATTGCCGCCGTAAAGCCGGTCGTCGCCGGCCCCGCCAAGCCCGGTGTCATTGCCGCCCTCGCCATACAGCGCATCGTTGCCGTCCCCGCCCTTCAGCAGGTCGGCCTCGGTGCCGCCGTACAGCTGGTCGGCGTGATTGCCGCCTTCCAGCACGTCGCGGCCGGCACCGCCGGTCAGCAGGTCGCCGCCCCCGCCACCCTGCAGCGTATCGTCCCCGCCACCACCCTGCAGCGTGTCCATGTCGCCCGCGCCGCACAGCAGGTCGGCCCCGGCGCCACCCTGCAGCAGATCGTGGCCGGTGCCGCCGTACAGCTGGTCGGCGTGATCGCCCCCGATCAGCAGATCATTGCCATTGTCGCCGTAAAGCCGGTCGAACCCGGCCCCGCCGCTCAGCGTGTCGGCATTCGCGTCGCCCGCCAGCGTGTCGTTGCCGCTGCCGCCGTAAAGCCGGTCATCGCCGGTGCCGCCATGCAGGTCATCGGCGCCGTTGTCGCCCTTCAGCACATCGCCGCCGTCGCCGCCAAGCACCAGATCCGCACCCGCGCCGCCCAGCAGCGTGTCATTGCCCCATTCGCCCTTCAGCGTGTCATCGCCGGCCTCGCCGCGCAGAACGTCGTTCTCGCCGCCGCCCGCCAGGGTGTCGTTCTGATCGCCGCCATAGAGACGATCCTTGCCCGGACCGCCCTCCAGCAGGTCGGCGCCGGTGCCGCCAAACAGCCGGTCATCGCCGCCGCCGCCGCGCAGGTCGTCATCGCCGGCATCGCCCGACAGCCAGTCGGCACCGGCGGCGGCGCGCAGCGTGTCATTGTCATCGCCGCCGCTCAGCATGTCGGCATG
>JAJDOB010000296.1 GCA_022340385.1 Rhodobacter sp. | reverse complement strand
TCGGGCGGCCCTGTCGGAACGCCCGGGTCGACCCGCAGAGATTGGTCGATGCGCGCGATCATATCGATGATCGCAATTGGTTGATTCGTGCCCGGCCCGCTCAGGACTCCGTCAGACAGGGCCCAGTCAGAGACCTCGCCGCCAAGACGCCCGGCGATGTCCTGCAACACTGCCCGGCGCAGGGTGGCGGCCGCACAGCGCACCGCGCGCCCCGATTGCTCGATCGAATTGCTGCCCGATGTCATGCCCTCGTCGGGCGCGCGTCCGGTCCGAACCGGGGCAATCTCGATTTGCGAAACCGGCAGCGTCAGTTCCTCGCCCGCGATTTGCGCCAGAGCCGTCGAAATCCGCTGGCCGATGTCGACCTTGCCGGTGTGGACGACCAGCCTGCCGTCGCGTGCGCTCAGCCAGTCAGAGACCAGAGGATGCGCTTCAAGGCTCATTTGCCGGCCGCGATTTCGACAGCGCGCAGCACATTCGGGTGCGACCCGCAGCGGCAAAGATGCGGGGTCAGTGCCCGAATGGCCGTTTCCCGATCGGGTGTCGGCGTCGCGTTAAGCAATCCTGTGACGCCAATCACCAGCCCGGCGGTGCAATAGCCGCATTGCGCGGCTGACGCCTTTACAAAAGCCGCCTGCACCCGGCGACCCGTTTCGGTGTGTTCAAGCCCCTCGACCGTGGTGATGTCGCGCCCGACAAACGAGTCAGCCGAAGCGACACAGCTGAGGGTTGACTTGCCGTCGACCAGAACCGCGCAGGCACCGCATTGTTCCAGACCGCATCCCAGTTTCGTGCCCTTCAGCCCAAGCTCGTTTCGCAGGACATAGGCCAGCGGCGTATCGGGATCGCACGATACGGCATGATCGCGACCGTTGACATGCAGTGTCAGGGTCATGGCGCAATCCGTTGCCATCTGATTTCGACATCGACATCCGCCAATCGGGACAGGTTCATCACCGGGCACCGATACCCGACATTTCGGGCCAGACGGTCAAAGCGGTCCTGAGGTTCGTCGGTGTGAATCCGGATCCGCAGCCTGACCCAGTTGAAACAGGGCCGCACCCCTGCCACGCCGCGCGACCCGCGTAGGTCGACCTCGCCGTCGGCTTCCATATCGACGGCCGGGGGCAGAAGATCCGTATCGCTCACAACGTCATCTCCAGAATATCAAGGCCCCGGTTGCGATCCAGAAGATAGATCAGGCCGCGATCATCGACATCGACATCATTCGATTGCGGCGCGGCCCCGCCCAGACCCGGGGTCATGAAATGCGCGACCTCTTGCGGGTTGAAGGGGTCGGCAACATCCAGCACCCGCAATCCACCGGCAAACCAGGTGACATATATCAATGTTCCGTCCAGCTTCTCGCGGTACTGGTGCCCGCCGAAACGCACGCCGGGCTGTCCGACCCAGGGACAAAGCCGTTCGCTCAGATCCCAGGCCGCGACCGGTTCCATGTCGTTCAGGTCGGTGACATCCACGACCCATAGAAAGCCGTGCAGCCGACCCGGCTTGTGATCGTGTTCCTCGTCGATTGCGATGGCGTAGCGGCGCCCGCCGATCCGCTTTTCCAGCGGCATGACCGTATGGGTCGGCTCTGGTATCGCCTGCGGAAAGCGATAGCTGCCCTTTACCGTCGGGTTGGCGATGTCCGAGACATCCAGCACCCGATACCCCGCGTGCCAGACCGCTGCCCACAATTCGTTCCCGCAGCGCATCGCGTGATGCAGGCGCACGCCGTAACCGTCCCAGTCGGGCGTTTCACCCCCTGCGATATGCTGACCCGGCATGTGCCAGCGCGACACTTCCACCGGGTTCGACGGGTCAGCGATGTCGTAGATGACAAGAATGTTGCCGACATAACCCTCGATCTCGGTCGAGATATAGGCATGGCGGTCATCCATATCGAAACGATGCACACCGAAACCATGCGTCCTGACATAGCTCAGCAGCTTTGGCGCGGCCTTGTCGGATATGTCCCAGATCCGAAAGCCGCCGCTGTCATAACCACGCGCCACTGCGTCCTGCAGAACGGCGATGTCCGACGGTTCGACGCCAAGTTTCGTGGCAATGGCGGCGTCATACAGACCTTGCGCACGCAGACCGGCGATCCTGTCGCCCTTGCGCAGGAAATGCCGCCGGTCCTGTTCGACATTGGTGATCATCACATCGCCGCAGACACGCACCTTGTGGGTGTGCGACCATTCATCCGGCGGCGCGATATGGGCGACGACCGACGGGTTGGCCGGATCCGAGACATCAATGATCGAAGTCCCCATTGGCGGCTTCATATGCCCGATATAGACATGATCGCCCTGCACCACGACCTGCCCGCCGCCCGCAATGTCCAGATGGCCCAGCCGCCGGATGTTGCGCGCAAGTTCGTATTCAACCTCTTGTTTCATCGTTCCGCCAACTCCTTGCGTTTGCGACGCCAGTTGAAAACCGGCGGAAGAACCAGCGACAACGCCAGTGCCACCCACAGGATGTTTCCAAGCGTCGATGAAAACAGCGTCGTGATATCGCCGTCGGATTTCTTCAGCGCGCGCAGGAAATAGGTTTCCAGCAACGGCCCCAGAATGACCCCGATCAGGATCGCCGCAACGTGATAGCCGGTGCGCCTGGCGACATAGCCCAGCACGCCGAATCCCAGCGCAAGATACATGTCGAACATGTACTCGCGCGGAACGAAACCACCGACCAGCGTGAAGGAAATGATCATCGGCGCCAGATAGATCGTCGGTATCGTCGTGACGTGGCTCATGTAGCGCGACATCGGCAGGATCGTCAGAAGCATCAGCAGATAGGTGACAGCCATCGCCATGAACATGCCATAGCCGATCTTGGGCTGGTTCTCGAACAGCGACGGGCCAAAGCTGACGCCGTGAAACTGCATCACCACCAGCATGATCGCTGCCGTCGCCCCGCCGGGAATTCCAAGCACCAGCAGCGGCACCAAGGTGCCCGAGGTGACGCCGTTGTTGGCGGATTCAGGCGCGATCAGCCCTTCGGGGTGCCCGGTCCCGTACAGTTCCGGCGTCTTGGAAAACGCACGCGACTGCTGATAGGCGACAAAGCTGGCAATCGAGGCTCCGGCTCCGGGAATGACACCGATGATCAGGCCGATGATACTTGTCCAGACGATATGCCACCAGCGCGACAGCGCCATGCGCACACCTTCGAACGTGTCTTGCCAGTTGGGGTTCTTCGGCTCTGCATCTTCGCTGATGATCACCTTCTTTTCGATGATGATGAACGCCTCGGACACCGCGAACAGGCCAACCAGCGCCGGAATCAGCGGGACGCCGTCGTAAAGCTCCAGGAAACCGAATGTGCCGCGCGGCGTGGCATAGACGACATCGGTGCCGATCGACCCGATCATCAGGCCCAGAAACCCGGCAATCAGACCCTTGAGCATGTCCTGCGCGGCAATCGAAGCGATCAGCGAAATGCCGAACAGCATCACCACGATCATCTCGACCGAGTGCATGTAGAACCCGACCCGCGCCAGGATCGGCATCGTCATCAGCGCCAGGAACGTGGTCAGAAGTCCGCCGATCGAGGACGCCACGAACGACATCGCCAGCGCCTGCTGGCCCCTGCCCGCCTTGGCCATCGGATAGCCGTCCAGCGGCGTGGCCGCGGCCCCCGCGGTGCCGGGGATGTTGACCAGGATCGCCGGAATGCCCGCCCCCATGCGCGCGGCACTGTAAAGCGTCACCATGAAGACCAGCCCGGTCTCCAGGCTCATCGCCAAGGTCAGCGGCATCAGGATAATGATGGTGTTTGCGGCGCTAAAACCGGGAATGCCGCCGACGATCAGGCCCAGAAATATCGTCGGGATAATGACCCACCAGTACCCGATGGTGTCAACAAACACCTCGGCCAGGATTGATGCCGTTTCACCCATTGGCCAGCACCGCCTTCATCGTGGTTTCAAACCAGCCGCGCGGAAATCTTGTGTCGAAGGCCCAGATGAACACGGCCCAGCCGCCCAGCGCCATGACCGCCGAGATCGCGGTGATAAAGACCGGTCGCTGCCCCTTGCTGAGCACGATCATGCTGAGCGCGAGGAAAAGGAATGTCGTCAGCGTGAATCCAAGCCGGTCGATCAGAACGCAGTAGCCGACCGTGCAGACAAGCAGCCCGATGCGGCCCGTGACGATATCGTCGCGGCTGAAGAGATTGCCGAACCCCAGTGACGCGCTGCCCTGGCGCAGCCAGAGCACGCACCTGACCATGAATATCGTGCATGTCAGCAACAATATTCCGCCGACCATGAAGGCGCTGACCTGTGCGGTCCAGGGCGAGTTCCAGATTGTCGCGAAGAAGTAGAGCGTGAAGATCACCGCAAGAACCGGAATAACCAGTTCACCCCCAAGTTGGCGCGGTCGTCTTGAATCATCGCGGGCCATCCGGTGTCCCTTTTTGGTGAAGGATGTGTCTTGCGGGCCGGTGCCAGGCGGCGACCGGCCCGCAAAGCGTGACTAGGCGCCGGTCAGCATCGGCTTGTACCTGGCACCCAGTTCCAGCATCGCCTGCATGAAGGCGCCGCATTCCTTGGGCCCGCCGTAGTTCAGATATTCCGGCGTGCCCTTGTTGGCGACATATGCCTCCAGCAGGGCCGGATCGTCGAAGGTTTCCTTGAAGGTCCGGCTCAGCACCTCATAGCGGTCCGGGAAATCGTCGGCCGCCTTCTTGTGGATCGCGAAGGCCCGCGCCGACAACATCTCTGGCAGGTCGGTGCCGTAGACATCGTTCATGCTGGGCGCGTCGTTCAGCGCCGCACCGACCCGGTTCTCGCCGAAGACCAGCAGGGTCTTGACCGCCTCGCCCGCCGCGATAACCGAACCCGATGTCAGGACCGAGAAATCGACCTCGCCGGTGACCGCGCCCGCGATGGTGTTCTTGCCGCCCGACAACGGGATCAGGTTGAAATCGGCCCCGGTTTCCTCGCCCAGAGCAAGCAGCCCGATCGAAGCCGGATGTGCCATGCGGCTGGTGCCGACGTTCAGGCGGCGGGTCTTGCCTGCGGCAATCACGTCGTCCAGCGTCTTGAGCGGGCTTTCCGCCCCCACGAACAGGCACCCCGGATCGGTATCGACCCGGCCGAAATAGAAATAGTCGTTCACGTCAAAACTTGGCGCCTGCATTGCCCAGTTCAGCACTTCGGGGCCCATGTTTCCGAAGATCAGGCTGTAGGCATCCGGTTCGTTCTTGCCCATGTATACCTCATAGGCGACCCGGCCCGATGCGCCAGGGAAGAACCCCGGTTCGAAATCCGCCCCCAGCTTTGTCTTCCATACGCTTGAAAAGGCTCTGAAATTGCGGTCGGCACCGCCGCCTTCACGGGTGGGGATGATGACGTTGATGTTGCGTTCGGGATAGCCCGCGGCGCGGGCGATGCCGGGCAGGGCAAGCGCCATCCCGGATGCAGCAGCCCCGGTGCGCAGGAAACTGCGGCGGTCCATTGATTTCGAAAAGATCATTTTTTTCCTCCATTTTGTCTGCGCATTCGCATTGTTTTTCCCGCTGGATTGCGCGTTCCCAGAACGGGTTTCATTGCATATTCTTCGCCATATTCCGGCTGTTCGCCTGAAACGACCTTACCGCCATCTCAACTGTCCAGCACTGACGGGTGGAACATGTCCTGCGGTCGAACCCGGCCGCCGGCCAGATATTGTTCCTGGGAATAGCGGCACACCGCATCCAGTTCCGCCCGATTGGCGTTGTAACCATAGCTCCAGTAGTCGGTGCCCAGCGCCGCAATCGTACGTTCCATCGTGGCGCCAAGCCAGGGCAACGACAACCGGTTGGCATTTCCAAGCCAGACATCGCGCAACCGCGCCAGTGCCAGATCGCGCGCCTGGACAAGACCGACGTAAAGCGCGCGCGCCAGCCAGGGATGCGCCTCGGCCAGATCCTTTTTCAACCCGATCAGATGCATGATCGGGAAGAACCCGGTCTTCGCGTGATAGGCGCGTTCTGCGGCCTCGAAATCCGGGAACAGGCGGAGCAGCCGGGGATCACCGTCCAGAAATGCCTGCGGCGGCTTCGGTGCCAGAAGCCCGTCAATCTGCCCCGTCAGCAGCAGATCCTGCAACGTTTCGCCGTCCGCAATCGGCTCGACCCGCATGCCCTCGGGCAGATCGAGCTCCAGCCGTTCGTGCCGCACCCCCGCATCAAGCGCCCCGGTGCGCCAATGGATATCCGCGGCGCCAACACCGTATTCATCCGCCAGAATGCCGCGCATCCAAAGCGCTGCCGTCATCTGGTATTCCGGCACACCGACGCGTCGCCCCGCGAAATCGGCGGGCGATGTTATCCCCGATCCGGATCTTGCGAAAAACCCGCTGTGGCGGAATGCGCGGCTGACAAACGCGGGCAGCGCGATGTAATCACCCTCGCCGCGCGAAAGCTGCAGAATGTAGCTGGAGATCGACATCTCTGTAATGTCATAGCGGGCATCCCGCACCGCTGTCGGAAACAGTTTCGACGTCGGCTGGATGACGCTTTCAAGCTCGACACCCGGCACCACGACCCGCCCGTCGTGCAGGGCCATGATCCGGTCGTGATCCCACGTTGCAAGCGTCAGCTTCAATGCGGCGATCCGGTCGGAGCTCCGGGGTGCTGTGCCCGTCATCCTGCCACCTCAGGCTACCGCGCCCCCGGAGGTTCGATTTACATATCTGATCATTCAATCCTCCGAAGTCCGTGCGATCCGACAGCCCCGATACCCGGCACGGAACCGCGATCAATCGCAACCAATTCGCACAATGCGGTAAAATCGTTACCAAAGATCCGAAATCAAGCGAAAGGTAGACCAATAATGCCATATTGATCAACCAATTTCGACAGCGGATCCAGCGCGGTGATCCCAACCCGCATGGAATCGAAGCCTCCGGCGCATCACGGATGGCCGGGCTGCACCGCAAGGCTTTGGTAGGGATTCAAATGGAAATGCACCGGCGGAACCGCAGTGCCACGCCCCGGCAGGGCCAGAACCGGACACCTGAACAAGGTGTCCGGGGGCAAAGGCGCAGAGGTTCCGCCCGCCGGTCAGGACGGGCTTCGGACGATCCTGTCTGCTTCGCCCCCGGCTTGACGATCTCCTTGCCGCCGCGACCGCCCCAAGGGTCGGCGTGCGGGCCGGAGGCTCAGGCGTCCCGCCTGGCGATCCAGTCGAAATCGGGATGGTTCTCGAACCGCCACTTGCGCATTGGTCCGGCCATGACGTTCAGATAGTACATCTCGTGCCCGTAGGGCGCGCCGCAGGGGTGATGGCCCTTTGGCACCAGCACCACGTCGCCGTCATTCACCGCCATGGTCTCGTCCAGCGACAGATCATCGGTAAAGACGCGCTGAATGCCGAAACCGGTGCCCGGGTTCAGCCGGTGATAGTAGGTTTCTTCCAGATAGGTCATGCGCGGGAAATCATCTTCGTCATGGCGGTGCGGCGGGTAGGACGACCAGTGGCCATCGGGCGTGAACACCTCGGTCACCAGCAGGCTGTCGGCCACGTCACGTTCTTCCATCGCGATGGCGTTGATGAAGCGGGTGTTGGTGCCCTTGCCGCGTGGCGTCGTCGTGATCCCCGAGGGGCCGATGATCCGTGCCTTGTGCCCGCCCTGCCCCGGCGCGGTGCAGATCGCCAGCACGCAATCTGTGGTCGCCGTCGCGGTCCAGTCGGTGCCGTCGGGCAGGTACAGGCAATGCGGCGGCGTGCGCTCGAAAACGCTCATCCGGTCGCCCAGTTCGCCCCAGTCCTG
>JAJDOB010000272.1 GCA_022340385.1 Rhodobacter sp. | reverse complement strand
TCATCCGGCATCTGTTCGTACAGCATCCCCTCGCGGATCCCATAGCTTGAAATCGCAATCTCATGCGGTTTCAGGCGCCGCAGCAGCGCCCTCAGCACTTCGCAGGCCAGCGGCACCAGCGCCATGCGCGCCTCTGATATGCCGGTCATCTCGCGCAGATCCTCCAGTTCATGCTCTGCGATCCAGTTCACGGTTTCCTTGACCGATTTCGACGTCATCCGGTATTCGTGCATCACGTGCAGCGGATAGTTGCGCCGTTCCATATCCAGCCGTGCGATCGCCCGCCACGATCCGCCCACCAGGTACAGCCGTTCCTGCCGGGCGCCCATCCGGTTGGCCAGCCCGTCGATCACCTCGGCGATATGGGTCTTGCGCGCGGCCTTGGATTTGATCGCCTGTAAATGCAGCGGGCCAAGCGGCGACGTCTCGCAGGCCCCGACCTTGCCATTGGTCAACGCCGCAAGTTCCATCGACGAGCCGCCAATGTCGCAGACCAGCCCGCTGGCATCGGGCCAGCCCAGCAGCACGCCCTGCGCCGAAAGCCGGGCCTCTTCCTCGCCCGGGATCACGTGCAGCTTCAGCCCGGTTTCGCGTTCGATCTCCTGGCAAAATTCCGGCCCGTCGGTGGCGTCGCGCACGGCCGCGGTGGCAACGGCGGTCAGCGGCGCAAGCTTCAGCGTTTCCGCCAGCATCTGAAACCGGCGGATCGCCCACAGGGCGCGCTTTCGCCCCAGCGGGTTCAGCCGCCCGGTCTCTTGCACGCCCGCACCCAGCGCCGCCATGATCTTTTCGTTGTAGAAATAGGCCGGGCTGCGCGCCGCGCCGTCGAAAATCACCAGCCGGACAGAGTTCGACCCGACATCGACCACGCCGACCCGACTGAGATACTGCATCGCGGGATCGTTGAACAATGGCCGCCCGAACGGCCCCCCATCGTCCATTGTGGTGTCAGGGCTGGCGTCCATCCCGTTGGTCTCCGCTGAGGCGTGGGTTTTTGCGACCCTGAAGGATCAGCGTACAGGCGTCAATCTTTCGAATGCGCCAATTCGGGAACATCCGAGGCCCCGGCACTGCCGCGCCCGCTAAGTGACGGGTTTTCCATGAAAAACCTGTGACAATTGAACAAGTGTTCACCTTCCTGCGGCATCTCGCGCCGGAAGCTGCCATCATGGCCCATCACCCAGCTTTGCGCCTGATCGGCAAGGTTGGCGGCCATGATCTGGCTGACGATCTGTGCCTTGACGGTGGCGTTCTTGGCCTCGACCAGGGTTTCGACACGCCGGTTGAGGTTGCGATCCATCCAGTCGGCGGACGAAATGAAGACCCGCGCCTTCTTGCTGGGCAGGCCGTACCCGTTGCCGAAACAGACGATGCGCGAATGTTCCAGGAACCGCCCGACGATGGATTTGACACGGATGTTTTCCGACAGTCCCTTGATTCCGGGGCGCAGGCCGCAGATGCCGCGCACCACCAGATTGATCTTCACGCCGCAGCCGCTGGCGCGGTAAAGCGCGTCGATCACGTCGGGTTCGACGATAGAATTCATCTTGGCCCAGATTTCCGCCGGCTTGCCGGCTTGCGCAAATGTGCCCTCGGCCTCGATCAGTTCAAGCAGGGTGGTTTTCAGCGTCAGCGGCGAGATCGCCAGATTTTCCAGCGATTCGGGCGGCGCGTAGCCGCCAATATAGTTGAACACCTTGGTGGCATCGCGCCCCAGTTCCGCGTCGCAGGTGAACAGCGAAAGATCCGTGTAGAACCGCGCCGTGATCGGATGGTAATTGCCGGTGCCGTAGTGGGTGTAGGTCACCAGCCTGTCGCCCTCGCGGCGGACCACGGCGCTGATCTTGGCGTGGGTCTTGTAGTTGAGGAAACCATAGACCACATGCGCCCCGGCGCGTTCCAGGCGGCGCGACTGACGGATATTTGCCGCCTCGTCGAAACGCGCCTTCAACTCGACCAGCGCGGTCACCGATTTGCCGTCTTCCGCGGCCTCGCACAGCGCCTCGACAATGGGGGATTCGTTGCTGGTGCGGTAAAGCGTCTGCTTGATCGCCAGCACGTTGGGGTCTTTCGCGGCCTGTTTCAGGAACCGCACCACCATGTCGAACGTCTCATACGGGTGATGCAGCAGCATGTCCTTCTGGCTGATCGCCGCGAACATGTCGCCGTCGAAATCCTGCACCCGTTCGGGCACGCGCGGTGAAAAGCTGGGCCACAGCAGGTCGGGGCGGTCGTCGCGCACCAGCTGGCCAAGGTCGGCCATGCCGATCAGCCCGCCAAGCTCGATCACGTCCTCTTCGCTGACATGCAATTCGCCCATGATCACGCGGCGCAGACCGCCGGGGGCGTCTGCGGAAAGTTTCAGGCGGATCACCTCGCCCCGGCGGCGCCGCTTCAGCGCAACCTCGAATTCGCGCACCAGATCCTCGGCTTCGTCCTCGACCTCCAGATCGCTGTCGCGCAGCACTCGAAAGGCGCAATGCCCCTTGGTGCGATAGCCCGGGAACAGGGTGCCGATATGCAGCAGCAGCAGTTCCTCCAGCGGCAGGTAGCGGCGCGTGCCATCCACATCGTGCATCTGTATGAAACGGTCGATCTGCTGGGGGATCGGCAAAAGCGCCTTCAGCGCACGCTTGTCTTTCTTGCGTTCCAGTTGCAGCGCCAGCGCGAAACCGGCGTTGGGGATGAACGGGAACGGATGCGCCGGATCGACTGCCAGCGGCGACAGCACCGGAAACACCGAGTTCAGGAACACATCCTCCAGGAATGCCTTGTCGGTGGCGTCCAGCGTATCCCGCGTGATCAGCGAGATTCCGTTGGCTTCCAGTTCCGCCTTCAGCGTGTCCCAGACCACCTGCTGATGCGCCATCAGCGCGCGTGCATCGGTGTCGATCATCGCCAGTTGCTCGGCCGGGGTCAGCCCGTCATCCGAGGGCGTGGTGTTGCCGGCATGTGCCAATTCGCGCAGGCCCGCGACGCGCACCGTATAGAATTCGTCCAGGTTGGTGGCGCTGATCGACAGGAACCGCAGCCGTTCCAGAATCGGCACCCGGGTATTTTCCGCCTCTTCCAGTACACGCCAGTTGAAACACAGCCAGCTGAGTTCGCGGTTGAAGAACCGCTTTGGCCCGTCGGTTTTCTCGGGCGGCAGTTCGACCGGATCGGGAAACGGGGCTTCAAGGAAATTGGCCGGGGTAATGGGCGGGGGCATAGGTGTCTATCGTTACCTTTTTGTGTGGCCAGAGTGACGGTTATGCGCGTTTCGGTTGCAGTTTGTCCAGAACCTCGCTTGCCAGCGCGGTGGTGATCCGGCGTTGTTGCGCAAGGGCGGCGCGGTCAAGTTCACCGACAAGTTCGCCCGCGCCGGCAAAGGACCGGTCCATCCGCGCCACCAGAAAACTGACGGTTGCAGGGTCAATCGAAAGCTGGCGGTCGGCGAACAGCTTGACCAGCACGGCGCCAAGCAGTGTATCGTCAGGGGCCGCCAGCGTGACAAGGGCGCTGCCCTGCATCCGGCTGGCCAGATCCGCCAGCGCCAGTCCCCAGCGGGCCGGAGGCTCGGTTGCGGTGATCAGCAGCGGCTGGCCCTGTTCCAGCGTCAGGTTGTGCAGGTGAAACAGCGCCTGTTCGGCAGCGGTATTGCCGGCGATGGTATCGGCATCCTCTATTGCGACCGGCCCGGCGGCCTGCTTGACGACGTCGCCGCCCAGATCTGCCGCGTCAATGATCGTGGCCCCGGTCAGCGCGGCCCAGACATGTGCCAGATGCGTCTTGCCCGCACCCTTCGGGCCGACAAGCACCAGCTTGCCCTGCGGCCAGTCGTGCCAAGTCTGTATCGTGTCGACGGCCACTGCATTGCTGGGCGAGACAAAGAAATCGCCGCGCCCCAGCGCCGGCTGGCCGGGAAGATCAAAGGTCAGTTGTTCGGGCACCTGCATTATTCCTTGTCGGGTGGCACACCTTCGATGCCCTGATACAGCAGCCCGCGTTTGTACTGTTCCAACGCGAAACGCGCCAGAACCCCCAGCGCGGCGGTGATCGGCACGGCCACCAGCATCCCGACAAAGCCGAACAGCGAGCCGAACACGCTGAGCGCAAACAACAGCCAGACCGGGTGCAGGCCCACCGAACCGCCGACCAGCTTGGGGGTCAGGAAGTTGCCTTCGAGAAACTGACCGGCGACGAAGATCGCCGTGACGATGCCGATGCTCAGCCAGTCGCCCCAGAACTGGAACAGCGCCAGCCCGATGGCCAGACCGCCGCCCACCAGTGCGCCGATGTAGGGAATGAACGACAACAAACCGGCAATCGCGCCGACAACCAGCCCGAACTGCAACCCGGCCAGCATCAGCGCGCCCGCGTAGAACACCCCCAGGATCAGCATCACCGTGCCCTGGCCGCGTATGAACGATGCCAGCGTCCGGTCGATCTGATGCGCCAGCTGGCGGATCGTGGGCGCGTGATCGCGCGGCAGCATCTCGTCCAGGCGGGCGATCATGTGATCCCAGTCCAGCAGCAGGTAGAACGCCACCACCGGCACGATGAACACCAGAAGCAGGATGTTCAGCAGGCTAAGCGCAGAGGTCAGCACGCTTTCCGCCAGCGCGCCGCCCTTTTCGCGCAGCATTTCGCCCAGCGAGGTCAGCGACTGGCGGATGGCCGAGTTCTGATCCATCAGCGCGGGGAATTTCTCGGTCAGGAAGGCCTGCAGATCATGCGAAAGCTGCGGGGCGATGTTGACCAGCGCAATCGCCTGTTCCACCAGGACCGGGATCACCGCCAGCGCCAGCACCAGGAAGATCAGCAGCGCCAGCAGCGTGATCAGCGTCGTCGCCGCCGCCCTGCTTAGCCCGCGCCGTTCCAGCGCGTCGGCGATCGGATCAAGGCAATAGGCGATCGCCCCGCCCAGAATGAAGGGCAGGATGACGTCGCCGAGATACCAAAGCACCACCAGAAACACGGCACTGGCGATGCCCCAGTATTTAACCTGCTTGTCGACCGGTAGGGCCAAATGTCGTCTCCTGATGCCTGTTGTCTGACAGATGGCCCTGCGGCGCCGGGGTTTTCAACCCTTTATGCCCGCCTGCCGGACAAAACCGGTGCGGATCGCCGGGGGCCGCAGGGGGGCGGATCAGCCGGATGTGACACCCTTGTGATAACCGAAGACCCCGGCCGCCTGCCAATCGACCCGCGCTTCGATTTCGGCCATGCATTCAGCATCGATCTCGGCGCGCCACAACTCCTTGGTATAGTAGTTCCGGTAATATTCGGCATCCTTGGTTTTGTCCTTGGTCGAACGCTGGATTGGCTTGAAACGTCGCTTGGGTTTGCTCAGATACGGGCGGATTTCGGACAGGAACGCGGTCTGATCCATCGCGAAATCTTCCTGACGCACGATATGATACGGGGTGTCCTGGGCCTGCAACTGATTGATAAAATGCAAATAACTGCGCAGCTTTTCATTATAAAGCGTGATCGGATCAAGCCGCGCGCCATCCAGCAATTCACGCCCCAGCGTGACCCATTCCAGATCGAGGAACGCGCGAAAATCCGCAGGCAGGCGAACCAGGTTGTTATAGGGCCGCCGGTGCAGCCCCATCAGCCAGGACGCCGGATGGCGCACGCAGAACAGGACCAGACAGTTGCGATAGTCGCTGATATCGGAAAAATGCGTCGCGGCGTGTTTCCAGGCGAATATCGGGC
The DNA here is from genome assembly GCA_022340385.1 of Rhodobacter sp. Classification (GTDB taxonomy): domain Bacteria; phylum Pseudomonadota; class Alphaproteobacteria; order Rhodobacterales; family Rhodobacteraceae; genus CALGTJ01. The sequence goes on along the minus strand of JAJDOB010000272.1, from coordinate 4,577 downwards.
CGGCCCCGGCGAAAACCTGGTCCAGGCGGGCCTCGCGCTTGATCCGGGCCTTGGGCAGTTCCAGCTTTGCGCCCGGCGCCGCGGTTCTGGCGAAAACCATGTTCGCCGTGGTCGCGATCAGCGGTGTGCGGGAATTCTTCCGGATGATCAGCGTTACCGCGTTGGTCGCGGTATTGCGCTCTCCGAAAATCTTGATGGCCTCTGCCGCGGGCTTGCCCGGACGCGGCGGCGGGCCAGTCCTGTCCGGCAATGCCTGTGGGTCGGTTTTGTCCTGCATGATGCGCGCCGCGGTCCCTGATTTTCGTCCGTAGTCCTGACCGCGCGGGTATAATCGTGAAACACGGCTTGCGAAAGCCGTCAGGTGCATTTGCCGCCGAACAGGCGCGGGCATCGGCAATTGCTTGCCCCGGTTTCGACGATGCCGTAGACCTCGCCCAACCTCGAATATCATAAGGCCCGCTGCCCATGCGCCTGTCGCGTTACTTCCTGCCCACTCTCAAGGAAACCCCGTCCGAGGCGCAGATCGTCAGCCATCGGCTGATGTTGCGCGCCGGCATGATCAAACAGGCCGGCGCCGGGATCTATTCCTGGCTGCCGCTGGGGTTCAGGGTTCTGAAAAAGATCGAGAATATCGTGCACGAGGAACAGGTTCGCGCCGGGCATATCCCGATGCTGATGCCGACGCTTCAACCCGCCGATCTGTGGCGTGAATCCGGGCGCTACGACGATTACGGCGAGGAAATGCTGCGCCTCAAGGACCGGCATGGCCGTGACATGCTGTACGGGCCGACCAACGAGGAACTGATCACCGACATCTTCCGTGCCAATATCAGCTCGTACAAGGATCTGCCGCTGACGCTGTATCATATCCAGTGGAAATTCCGCGACGAGATCCGCCCAAGGTTCGGCGTCATGCGTGGGCGGGAATTCTATATGAAGGATGGCTATAACTTCGACATCGACAAGCCGTCCGCCCTGCACGCCTACAACCGCCACATGGTCGCCTACCTGCGCACGTATGAGCGTATGGGGTTGCAGGCGATTCCGATGCGGGCGGATTCCGGCCCCATCGGCGGTGATGACACCCATGAATTCCTGGTTCTCGCCGACACCGGCGAATCCGAGGTGTTTTATGACAGCGCCATCACCGACCTGACGCTTGGGAACCGCGATGTGAACTATGACGACTGGGACGAATGCGCCGCCATCGCCCGCGAATTCACGACGCCCTATGCACGCACGGACGAGACCCACGACCCGGAGAAGTTTGCACAGGTGCCCGAAGGCCGCCGCAAGACCTCGCGCGGGATCGAGGTCGGCCAGATATTCTATTTCGGCACCAAGTATTCCGACGCGATGAATGCCACGGTGCAGGGGCCCGATGGCAAGCCTGCGCCCGTGCACATGGGCAGCCACGGTATTGGCGTGTCGCGGCTGGTCGGTGCCATCATCGAGGCCAGCCATGACGAGCGTGGCATCGTCTGGCCCGAGGAAGTGGCACCCTTCAGGGTTGGCATCGTCAACGTCAAACAGGGCGATGCCGCGTCGGATGCGGCCTGTGAAACGCTTTATCGCGCGCTGACGGCGGCAGGAGTCGAGGTGCTGTATGACGACCGAGAAGAGCGCGCCGGCGCGAAATTCGCCGGGATGGACCTTATCGGCCTGCCGTGGCGCATCACCGTCGGGCCGCGCGGGCTGGCCAACGGGGTTGTGGAACTGACCGACCGCCGCAGCGGCGAGTCAGAGGAACTGGCGCCCGACCTTGTGACATCGCGCCTGTCGCCCGGGGCTTGATCGGGCGGGCGTCGCCCGGCCCGTCGGCACCGATGAAACGCGTACAGAACCGGGAATACCGCTTTGCAACCTGTCCCATCTTGTAGAAACCCGTAATCCATGACAGCCCCTTTCGCCCCTTTCGAGTGGATGATCGCCTGGCGTTATCTGCGCGCCCGTCGGGCCGAAGGCGGCGTGTCCGTGATGACCTGGATCAGCCTGATCGGCATCACGCTGGCGGTGTTCGCGCTGATCGCCACCCTGGCCGTAAGGGCCGGATTCCGTTCGGAATTCGTCGATACCATCCTGGGGGCCAATGCCCATGTCACGGTCTATTCCAGCCTTTATGTCACCGACTCCGGCCAGACCACGCGGGCGATCACGGATTATGATCAACTGGCCGAAAACATAGCGAAAATTCCCGGCGTGACCCGCGCCGCGCCGCTGATCAAGGGGCAGATCCTCGCCAATTTGCGCAGCCGCAACACCGGTGTGGAAGTCTTTGGCATCACGCTGGAAAATCTGAAGACCCTGCCCGGGATCGCGGATTCCGAAGTTGCCTATGGCGACATCGAGAACTTCGCGAACGGCATCGCCGTCGGCAGCGGCGTGGCCCGCGAACTGGCCGCCACGGTCGGCGACCGGATCAAGCTGATCTCGCCTGATGGCGTCAAGACGCCGCTGGGCACAAGCCCGCGCGTAAACGTTTATGAAATAACATATATTTTCTCTGCCGGGCGCTATGACATCGACCGAACCCGGATATACATGCCATTTGCCGAGGCGCAGGCGTTCCTCAACAAGGAGGGCCGTGCCGACGAGATAGAGGTGATGGTGCGCGACCCCGAAAAGGTCGACAATTACGCCGTCCAACTGCTGGAAACCGCTGGTGAACGGGCCCTGATCTGGACCTGGCGCGACAGTGCCAGCAGCTTTCTGCGGGCATTGGATATCGAGGATAACGTGATGTTCATCATCCTGTCGATCCTTGTGCTGATCGCGGCAATGAACATCATCAGCGGCTTGATAATGCTGGTGAAAAACAAGGGGCGCGACATCGGGATCCTGCGCACGATCGGGCTGACCGAGGGGTCGATCCTACGGATATTCTTTATCTGCGGCGCCTCTGTCGGGCTGATCGGCACGCTGTTGGGCACCATTCTGGGCTGCCTGTTCGCGATCTACATCGACCCGATATTCGGCATTGTGGACGCGCTGGCAGGCGGTGGTGTCTGGGATGCCTCGATCCGCAACATCTATCATCTGCCGGCCAAGCTGGAATTCCGGGACGTGATGTCGGCTGTCGGCCTGTCGCTGGGCCTGTCCTTCATCGTGACGATCTTTCCGGCGCGCCGCGCGGCGCGGATGAATCCGGTCGAGGCGCTGCGCTATGAGTGACGCCGCTCTTGATCTTCAAGCCATTGAAAAGGCGTATAATCGCGGGCTGCCGGCAGAGGTGAACGTGCTGCGCGGGGCCAACATCAGCGTGGCGCGCGGCGAGGTCGTGGCGCTGGTCGCGCCCTCTGGCGCCGGCAAGTCGACGCTGCTGCATATCGCCGGGCTGCTGGACACGCCCGACAGCGGCACGGTGCAGATCGGCGGCGCGGACATGACCGGGCGCAGCGACCGGCGGCGCACCGCGACGCGGCGGCGCGAGGTCGGGTTCATCTACCAGTTCCACCATCTGCTGCCGGAGTTTTCGGCGCTGGAGAATATCGTGCTGCCGCAACTGGCCAACGGGGTGGCGCGGGCCGCCGCGATCACGCGGGCAGAGCAGTTGCTGGACAAGGTCGGGGTGCTGGAGCGCGCCGCGCACCGCCCGGCCGCCCTGTCGGGGGGCGAACAGCAGCGGGTGGCTTTCTGCCGGGCGCTGGCCAATGCGCCGGGCCTGCTGCTGGCGGACGAGCCGACCGGCAACCTTGATCCCGGCACTTCCGATCTGGTGTTCGGCGCGCTGATGGCGCTGGTGCGCGATACCGGCATGGCGGCGCTGATCGCGACGCACAACATGGAACTGGCGGCGCGAATGGATCGGATCGTGCGGCTTGACGCGGGGCGACTGGTCTAGCGCCCGCAATTGCACGCTTTGGCTGCGGCTGTCGCAACCTGTTGAAATCAATAAGATGTGCGGGCGCGCAGGGCGCGGGTTATCCGATATCCGCCCGGCGATTTTGAATGACGCGGGCGGTTTGGGGCAAAAAGGGGCTGCGCAGTTTCGCGCTGTAACAAGTCACTAATTGAAAAGGAACTGATCCATGAAAACCCCATTTCTGATCGCCGCTGCCGCCGTTCTTGGCGCTGCCCTCACGATGCCCGCCGCCGCCCATCCCGGCGCGCCCGGACATGCCCATGTGGTTATCGGCCCTGCTGTCGCGCTGACGCCGATGTTCACCAAACGCCCGGTGTGGAGCTATCGCATCGACCCGAGCGTTCTGTACCCGATCCCCAAACGCATTCCGATTCCGGTGCCCGGTCCTGGCTGCCTGAGCTGCCCGCCGATTGATTTTGGCCAGCAGATGCGGGTTCTGCGGTAAGCATTTGAAACGATACCCCGGTCCGCGTTGCGGGCCGGTTCGCGCCCGACCTGCCCCCCCCCCAGATCGGGCGCGATGCCATGTCTGGCCCGGCATCATGTATGGTGGCGGATCGGTGCGTGAGATCACGCACCCTACGCTTGCTTGCCCGGAATCAAGCCGAAGGCGCCGGGCCAGCGCCTGCCCGTCCAGGCGGGCTGGCGCTTTGGTGCGGTTGTGCGCAACGCGCGGGGCGGAGGGACGTGGCTGGCATAAAGCGCGCTGCAAAAA
>JAJDOB010000224.1 GCA_022340385.1 Rhodobacter sp. | reverse complement strand
CCGGGTCGCATCGGTCGGCCGGCTGTTTCCACGTTACAGGAACCCAACGACATCGTGAAAAAGCTTGGTTTGGTTTTTCAACCCGGCCCCGCTAAGTCATGGACAGCAAGAGTTCGAGGAGGAACCAATGGCCGGACGCTGGAAGAATGACCTTGGCTGGTCGGATGTAACACCCAAAGCGGCCTTTCTGAACCGCCGCCGATTGATGGCAGGTGCGGGGGCGCTGGCGCTGGGCGGCATCGCCGGGCCGGCCTTGGCGAAACTCGGTGCCATGCCCAGCCGGTATTCCACCGATGCGGCGCCCAACAGCCTGGAAGACATCTCCAGCTACAACAACTATTATGAATTCGGCACGGGCAAGGATGACCCGGCGCGCAACGCCCACACGCTGACGACCACGCCGTGGACGGTCAAGATCGACGGGCTGGTCGACAAGCCGGGCGACTATTCGATGGATGACATCCTGTCGGGCGTCAGCCTGGAAGAACGCATCTACCGGTTCCGCTGTGTCGAGGCCTGGGCAATGGTCGTGCCGTGGGTCGGATTCGAACTGGCCGATCTTCTGAACCGCGTTGGCGTGCAGCCATCCGCCAAATACGTGGCGTTCGAGACCCTGATGCGACCGGAGGAAATGCCCGGTCAGCGCCGCGCCATTCTGGACTGGCCCTATCGCGAAGGTCTGCGGCTGGACGAGGCCATGCATCCGCTGACGATTCTGGCAAACGGGATCTACGATGAGCCGCTGCCAAACCAGAACGGCGCTCCGCTGCGTCTGGTGGTTCCGTGGAAATACGGCTTCAAGTCGATCAAGTCGATCGTGCGCATCTCTTTGGTCGAGGAAGAACCGCACGCGACATGGAACGTGACCAACCCGCGCGAATACGGGTTCTACAGCAACGTGAATCCCGAGGTCGATCACCCCAGATGGAGCCAGGCAACCCACCGGGTTGTCGGTGGCGGGCTGTTCGCCAAGCGGGTGCCGACCGAAAAGTTCAACGGCTACGGTGAAGAGGTTGCCAGCCTTTACGACGGCATGGATCTTGCCAAGCTCTTTTGAATGGCGGTTCTGGGTTCACTGCTGACCTGTCCTGTATGCAGCGCAACATGGTCCGAGACGATGCCGACAGACGCTTGCCTGTACTTTTATGAATGCAAAAGTTGCCACACGGTCCTCCGGCCAAAACCGGGGGACTGTTGCGTTTTCTGCTCTTTCGGAACGGTGCCGTGCCCACCGATCCAGGACGGAGCCGGGTGCTGCGGATAGGGCGCAGCGGGCACCTTGACCAGGCAACAAGCAATCGCGCGATTTCTCTGGCAACAACCCCGACGGAACTGCAATTGACGAGGCTCATGCACCTTGCGGTGCCGCGTTCCGGACCATTGTCAAAAACGTGGTTAAAGGGGCATATGGCCGAATGGCCCGGTCACTTGTTGTCTCAATCTTTCTGATCTGCGTTGCCGGTCTGGTTGCGACCGTCTGGATCTATTCGCTGAACGGGTCAATCCGCGAGATCGGAAACCGGGGGCGGTCCGACCTGGCCCTGGCGTCGGCCCGTCTGGTGAGTGGCCTGCGCGGCTATCGCCTGCTGACCGCGGCGCTGGCCCGCGACCCGCGGCTGAAGTCGCTCGAAACGCCGCTGGACGAAACAAACGAGATCTTGCTGCGCGCCGCCGATCTGTCGGGCGCGCTGGATTTCGTTCTGCTGGATGGCCAGCGTCGGCTGATTTCAAGCGCGTCTGGAAGCCTGGTGTTCGAATGGCCCGACGAAGACGTTGTCGGGCGTGCGATGGATGGCATGTTGGGGCGCCACGTTGCCTATAGCAAGACCTTCGGTCGCCGGGTGTTCCTGTTTGGCACGCCGGTCTTTGCCGATACAGGCCCTGTCATGCGCGTTCTGATCTCGGTGATCGACCTGGGTCGCATCGAGGCCGATTTTCGCGGATCGCGCCCCGCGGTGTTCGTGTCCGGCGATTCCGGGCTGATCTACTTTTCAAACCGGTCCGAACTGGTGCTGCGCAACCGCCACACCGATGATTTCTTCGCGCAGGCATCGGCTGCGCGGTCCGGCGGACTTCTTGACACCATCATGCGCGGCTATCTGGGTGCGGACATCTGGACCGTTTCTGCAGGGCGCTACCTTCCGCGTCGCGCATTGCACGTAGACCAGGATCTGCCGGTGATCGGCATGCGGGCCGAGGCACTGGTGGATATTGCACCCGCAATCGCAAAAGCCTGGCTTCAGGGCGCGGTGGCGGGTTTCGCCTGCCTGCTGTTTGGCGCGGTGATCGTCCTTGTTTCCAACCAGCGCCGCACGCTTGCCCGCACCAATGAAATGCTTGAAGGCCGCGTTGCCGCGCGGACCCGGGAACTGTCAGAGGCAAACGCTGCCCTGCGCGTCGAGGTGTCGGATCGTCTTGATGCGGAACGGGCATTGCAGCGGGCGCAGGATGACCTTGTTCAGGCCGCGAAACTCAGCGCGCTGGGGAAGATGTCGGCGGGCATCAGTCACGAACTGAACCAGCCGCTCATGGCGATCCGTTCCTTTTCCGAGAACGCCGCGACCTATCTGGCGCGCGGTGATCGTGCAAAGGCGGAAAGCAATCTGGCGCGGGTCGCCGAACTGGCGGCGCGCATGGCGCGGATCATCAAGAATTTCCGTGCCTTCGCCCGCCAGGAGAAAGAGATCGTCGGGCGTGTGGACCTTGTGCAGGCCATTACCGCGTCGGTCGATCTGGCCGAGTCCCGGATGAAGACCCACGATGTGGTCTTGAACCTTGACCTGCCGGAACATCCGATCTGGGTGCAGGGCGGTGAGGTTCGGTTGCAGCAGGTCGTGCTGAACCTGATCTCGAACGCCATTGACGCGATGGTCGGGACCGACCCGCGCGTCATTTCGATTTCGGTCGCGGCAGGCCCGCCCGTTGTGCTGATCGTTCGCGACACCGGTCCCGGCATCGCCGAACCTGACAAGGTGTTCGAGCCGTTCTACTCGACCAAATCCATCGGCGAGGCCGAGGGCGTTGGTCTGGGGCTATCGATTTCCTACGGTTTGGTGCAAAGTTTTGGGGGCAATATCCGCGGCGCGAATGCGCCCGAAGGCGGCGCGATCTTTACGGTCGAACTACAACAATGGGTCGGGGAAGCAACAGGGTGAGCGGTACGGTGCTGGTGGTGGAAGACGACGCGCCGGTGCGCGAGGCGCTGGGCCAAACGCTGGAGCTTGCCGGATTCGAACCTGCGCTGGCGGCGTCGTTCGTCGTCGCCAAGGATCGGATTACCGCCAGTTTCGATGGTGTCATCCTGTCCGACATCCGGATGCCGGGGCGCGACGGGCATCACCTGCTGGACTACACAAGGCGGATTGATCCGGACCTTCCGGTGATCCTGCTGACCGGCGAAGGCGACATCGCGATGGCGGTGTCGGCGATGGCAAAGGGAGCCTTCGACTTTCTGGAAAAACCGTGCAGCAACGACGTGCTGATCAGCGCGGTGGCACGGGCGATGAATGCGCGCGGTCTGGTCATCGAGAACCGCCGCCTGAAATCCCAGATCGTCGGCGGCGACGCGGCGGCGCGGATGATCTATGGCATTTCCGAAAAGGCGGAAACGCTGCGCGGCCAGGTGCGGCGGGTGGCGGGCGTCGAAACCCCGGTTCTGATCGAAGGCGCTCCGGGGACGGGAATAGCCAAGGTCGCCGAGGTAATTCACCGCCTGTCGGCAAAACCGCCCGCCGACCTGGTTCGCACATCGTCGGTTTCGCTGTCCCGTGACGGGCTGGGCGACTTGCTGGGCCGGGCATCCACGGGGACGGTCTTTCTTGACGAGGTCGTTCGATTGCCCGGTGAGACGCAATTCGCCTTGCTTGAGCATCTGGAATCCGGCGGGTCGCCGCGAATAATCGCGGGCACCTCCGGCGACCTGCCCTTCGCGCTGGATCAGGGCATGTTCAACGCCGATCTCTATTACCATTTACAGGCTCTGAAAATCACAGTCCCGGCCCTGGCGGAACGATCAGAGGATATCCCGGCGATCTTCTGTCACTATGTGGCCGACATCGCGGCCAAGGCCAACCTTGACGAGCCAGATATCCCGGCCGGATTTCTTGCCGACCTGATGGCGCGCGACTGGCCCGGCAATACCCGTGCCCTGATGAACGAAGCGACCCGGTTTGTCCTGGGGCTTGACTCGACGCCGGATGCCGCCCCTCTGGGGTTGGTCGAAAAGCTGAACCAGGTAGAGCGTGCCCTGCTGATCGACGCACTGACCCGGCTTGGCGGAAACGCAAGTGCCGCCGCCGCGGACCTCAAACTTCCGCGCAAGACGTTTTACGACAAGCTTGCCCGCCACGGAATCAAACCCGAGAACTATCGCTGAGGGCTGTGCGGAAATCCGCACAGTGCGGGTATTGAAGTGTTCCCGTTCCCGCACAACCCCGAGCCTGACCCTGTCGGGTGGACAAGCAGCGGGTAGATAATTGTATGATATTGTTAACCTAATCAAGCCAAGTCGACGAAATGCCTATTTTGTTGCGCTTTTTTGTCA
>JAJDOB010000258.1 GCA_022340385.1 Rhodobacter sp. | reverse complement strand
GCTATCGTCCTCGAAGAACCGCAGCATGTTCAGCGCCGCGTCGCGGGCCTTGTCGTGATCCGACAGAACCACCACCGCCGCAGAGCCGATGAAGCTTCCGTGCGGTTGCAGCGTGTCGAAATCCAGCGGGATGTCATCCATACTGGCCGGCAGCAGACCTGACGATGGACCGCCCGGCTGATACGCCTTGAAGATGTGCCCGTCCAGCATGCCGCCCGACGCCTCGATAACATCCAGTATCGTCGATCCGGCGGGCAGCAGGTGCACTCCCGGCGTTTTGACCCGGCCCGACACCGAATAGCTGCGCAGCCCCTTGCGGCCATTCTTTTCGGTCGCGTTCAGGCATTCGGGGCCTTCGCGGCAGACCTTTGCGACCCAGTGCAGCGTTTCGATATTATGTACCAGCGTGGGCCGGTCAAACACACCGACCTGCGCCACGAACGGCGGGCGGTGACGCGGCAGCCCGCGCTTGCCTTCGATGCTTTCGATCATCGCGCTTTCTTCGCCGCAGATATAGGCCCCTGCCCCGCGGCGCAGGTCGATATAACCCTCGGCGACAATTCCCGCGCTCTCCAGCGCCGCGATCTCGCGCCGCAGGATTTCCAACACCGCCGGATATTCGTCCCGCATGTAGACAAAGCAGGTTTCGGCCTCGACCGCCCAGGCGGCGATCAGCATTCCTTCGAGGAACAGGTGCGGCGTTCGCTCCAGATAGTAGCGATCCTTGAACGTCCCCGGTTCGCCCTCGTCGCCATTGACCGCCAGGTAACGCGGACCCTCGTTGGCGCGCACGAAACCCCATTTCCGGCCGGATGGAAAACCTGCGCCGCCCAGCCCGCGCAGGCCGCTTTCCAGCACCTTTTCCTGAACGACTTCCCAATCGCCGCGACCGCGCAGGGCCTTCAGCATCGCATACCCGCCCCCGGCAACATAGGCGTCGAAGTCTTCGTAAGCCGGTACATGTGCGTGGGTGTCCTGCGCCGCAATTGCAGCCTGTACTTTTTCCGGCGTGGCATGGTCGATGTGGTTGTGTCCGATTTCCAGCACCGGCGCCGTGTCGCAACGGCCCATGCAGGGTGCGCGCAGCACGCGAACCTGGTTCGCGTCCAGTCCGTCCTGCAGCGCCTTCTGCAACGCTGCGGCCCCGGCCATCTCGCAGGACAGCGAATCGCAGACCCGGATGGTCAGCGCCGGCGGGGCGGCCTCGCCTTCCTTGACCACGTCGAAATGCGCATAGAAAGTCGCAACCTCATAGACTTCGGCCTGAGCCATGCGCATTTCGTCTGCTAGCGCGGCCAGGTGATCGGCCGAAAGATAACCGTAAGCGTCTTGAATCAAATGCAGAAACTCGATCAGCAGGTCGCGGCGCCGGGGCCGGTTGCCCAGCAGCTTGCGAATTTCGGCCAGCGCGGCGTCATCAACCTGACGGCCTTTCGGCGTCTTGCGTCCCTTGCCACGGCCTTCTTTCCATACGCCCTTGCGTTCGTCCAACGGTGCCATGCGATCCTCCAGATTTCAGGCGGTAATGTCATCAGCAAGACATATCGTCAAATGTCGATTTCTTATCTCGCAATAAATAATCCTTATCGCGCAAAGCCAATCAAAGAGCGCCGCAGCGCTTCGACCTTGGGCAGCCCGAGCATCCGCGAGGCCGTAACCAGCGAGATCGACTTGCGCAATTCCGGCTCGACCAGCGGCACGGCAACCGTGCCCTCGAAAACACCAAGCGTTTCCAGCAGAACATTTGGCACCACCGTGGCCGCCAACCCCTGACAGGCGATCCCGACGCAGATCGTCAGGGCGTTGGTTTCCGACACTATGCGCGGCGCGGCGCCAACTTCCTTGAACATACGGTCCAGAATGCGCCGGTTCTGCATTCGCGGTTCCAGCAGGCTCAGCGGAAGTTCGGCGGCCTCTTTCCAGCTGATCATCGCCGGGTTTCCTTCGACCAGCGCGGTGGGAATCAGCAGCACGTAATGCTCTTCGTAAAGCGGCTCTACCGTCAGCATGTCGCTGGAAACATTGTCCGAATATGTGACGCCTGCATCAATCTTGCCATCTTCGATCCATTGCTGGATCTCCAGTGAAGACGCGGTTTCGATGCGCGCGACGATGCCGGGATAAAGCCCGTATAGATGGATCGCCAGTTTCGCCGCATAGGCCGCCGCGGTCGGCACCACGCCCAGCGTCAGGGTGCCCGAGATATCGCCCTTGGCGGCCAGAACCTCCTGTTCAAGGAACCGCACGTCGTCCAGGATCCGCCGTGCATGGCGCATGATCGCCTCGCCTTCCGCGGTCAGCCCCTTATAGCGGTTGCCGCGAATGACGATGGTGGTGGCCAGCCGCTCCTCGAGCGCGCGGATCCGCATCGAGAACGCCGGTTGCGACACGCCGCATTCCGCCGCTGCCTTGGCGAAATGCCGGTGCCGCGCCAGCGCGGTCAGAAATTGCAGGTCGCGAAGTTCCAGCACGGCACACCCTTTTCGGTTCTGCCGGATCATTGCCCATGAATACCGGAAATGGCAAATGCGCCGGGCCACCCGTTAGATGTCGGGCGACCCGGACAGCTATCCGCGCAGTTTGTGATGCAGGATGATCGGCACCACCAGGTCTTCTTCGTCGCTGAGATGCCGGGACAGATACGCCTCTATTTCGGCCGCTATACCGCGCACCTCGCCGGCTTCGGGCCGGGCCTGCGCTTCGTCCAGCTGGACCAGCTTGACCACGCGGTTGCTGGTGCGGGTAAACCGATCCAGCACCTCGTCCAGCGCCGCATGATCGCTTTCCAGCATGTCCAGACCGTGTTCGAAACGCGCATCGGCCCTGGCCAGTTCCGGAAAGAAAGAGCGATCCTCCCATCCATGATGGCCATGCAGGTTGCGAACCAGAAGGTCGCCGTAATAGGCCAGCCGTGCGGCGTAGTCGTCCGCATCGCGGTCCTTGTTCAGGTAAAGTTCGGTCTCACTTCGGGTCAATTCGCCAAGCTGGCGAAACATCTGATGGGCGCCCATCCAGTTCTGGATGGAGCGGGCGAAATTCGGGTGATCCGGCCAGGCATCGCGCGGATAGTCCCGAAGCAGCAGCCCCATGTCAGGTGGCAGGGCCTGCCGGCTTGCAAGTTGGATATTGGTCATGCAGTGTCAGATGAGTGATATGTTATATTATAACAATCCGCACTGACGCAGCCCGTTGGTGCGCCAGCGCATACCTGTTGCCTTCGCCCCTGTTCGCTTTAAACTTCGGGTGTCAGCATTTCCGCGAAAGCCATCCTATGCCACAGCCTGCCGCCGTCCTGCCTGCGATCATCGCGGGCTGTCTTGTCGCCTTCATCGGGTTTGGCTTTGCCGCGACATTCGGAATTTTCCTGCACCCGATGACCGAGGAACTGGGCTGGGGGCGCGAGGTTTTTTCGCTGTCGATGGCCATTCAGGCGCTAAGCTGGGGTGCCACGCAGCCCTTGGCGGGCATGGTCGCCGACAAATACGGCACCGCGCGCGTTCTGGCATTTGGCGCCATCGTCGCCGCCGCCGGGTTCTACCTGCGCGGTGCAGTCATCGACCCGGGTGTGTTTGTCGCATCGGGCCTGATCGTCGGCATCGGAACCGGGGCCTGTTCCTTTCCGGTGGTGATCGTCGCGCTTGGCAAGATCGTGGCGGCGAACCGGCGCAGTTTCATCCTTGGGCTTGGCACCGCGGCTGCCTCGACCGGCATGTTCGTCGCCGCGCCGGCGTCCCAGTTCCTGATCGCGCGCATCGGCTGGCAGAACGGCATTCTGGTGATCGCCGCCAGCTTTCTGTTCATCCTGCCATTCCTGATCTTCATCGCGCGCGTGTCGCGCCCGACGGCGCGCGGCGGCGGCGCGGGGCAATTCACCCGTGCCGTGCGCACCGCATTTTCGGAACGCGCCTTCGTTCTGCTGTTCTTCGGCTTCTTTGTCTGCGGCTTTCACGTTGCATTCATCCAGACCCACCTGCCCGCCTACATTCAGGACAAGGGGCTGAGCGCGGCCATCGCCGGCTGGTCGCTGGCCCTGATCGGGTTGTTCAACATCGCGGGATCGTTCCTGTCGGGCTGGTCGGGGCAGGTCTATTCGAAAAAGAAGGTGCTGGCGGGAATCTATTTTGCCCGCGCGGTGATCATTTCCGCCTTCATCCTGACGCCATTGTCGCCGGCAAGCGTCTATATCTTCTCGGCGGTGATGGGCGTTCTGTGGCTGTCGACGGTCCCGCTGACCACCGGGCTTGTCGCGCAGACACAGGGGCTGCGCTACCTGTCGACGCTGGCAGGGCTGGTGTTCTTCAGCCATCAGACCGGCAGCTTCATAGGTGCGTGGCTGGGCGGGCGGATCTTTGATCTGTACCAGGATTACACGCCGATGTGGTGGGCGGCGGTCGCCTTTGGTCTGCTCGCCACCCTGCTGCATCTGCCGATCCGCGAGGAACCCGGCACGCTGGCGCAGCAAGAAGCGGGATAGCAACACCGCCTGTTTCATTTCCGACCGGGTCGGGACGCGCGTCCACACAACCGGAAAACCGGAAAACCGGAAAACCGGAAAACCGGAAAACCGGAAAACCGGAAAACCGGAAAACTTGTATTCGCTTACACCTTTGATATCAAACATTAATTACTGAAACGGCGCGAAGAACCCTGGTCATGTGTTGACAAGACCTAAACAACATTCCGCGCGGTCAATCGCTTGGTGGTGTGCCGTGGGTGTGAAAGCTCTCGATGGTTTTCAGCCCCCAGGCCTGCCCTTTCTTGCGCTCTGTCTCGGTCCAGGTCACCGTTTCCCAATCCGGCTGCAGGATCAGCCGCGCCCCGGCATTGGCCAGTTCGACGCGGTTGCCCGCGGGTTCCCAGACATACAGGAAGAACGTGCCCTGAATGGCGTGTTTATGCGGGCCGGTTTCGATGTGGACGCCGTTCTCAAGGAAAATATCCGCCGCGCGCAAGATATCCTCGCGTTGATCCGTGGCATAGGTAATGTGATGAAACCGGCCCTGACCGTGTCCGTGCTCTTCGGTGCAGGCCAGGTCATAGGTCTTGTTGTTCACGGTGAACCAGCAACCACCCAACCGACCATTGTCGAGCTGGATCTGCTCGGTCACGCGACTGCCAAGACAGGTCTGCATGAAGTCGCGGAACACGGTCACATCGGCGGCAAGCAGGTTCAGATGATCCAGGCGGCGCGGGCAGCAGCCCCGCCCGTGATAGCGTTGCGCGATGTTCTTCAGCGCGGGCCTTTCGTCCTGGGGGGCTTTGTAACGGCGTGTATCCCAATAGATTTCGAATACATGCCCGAACGGATCCTGAAACCGGTAGGCGCGGCCATGACCCATGTCGCCCTTGTCCCAGCCAAGCCCGAAACCTGCCGCCTCGATCGCTGCGACGCGACGTTCCAGCGCCTCTGGTGACGATGCGCGATAGCCGATGTGCCCGACACCGGTGGTGTGATGGCGCGTCAGTTTCAGCGTGTGATATTCGTAATCATCAAAGGCGCGCAAATAGACGCTGTTCGCGTCCCGCCCACTTTCGCTCAGCCCGTAGATACGGGTGAAGAAATCCAGGCTTTCCTCGAACCTGTCGGTGTAGACCTCGACATGGCCAAGATGTGCAACGTCAAAACAGGGTTCCATGTCCGGCTCCTTTCAATTCAGTCGAACACCACGCCATCGGCCAGCTTTCGCGCCGTGCGCAGGATCGCGGCAGAGGTGACCTCGCCTGCGTCGCTGACCCTGGCAATGATCGTGGTTTCGCCGATCGGGTGTTCTATCGGCATCGTCTTTTCCGGCCCGTCCGGGCTCTCGGCCAGCGCGGCGGCGGGTGAGCCCGGCAGCAGGCAGGCAGTTGCGACGCTGACCGCACCCAGCACGCCGATGCTGGCGTGACAGCGGTGCGGAATGAACGTGCGGGTCGAAATCGTGCCGCCGTTCCGGGGCGCGCTGACCATGGTCATTTTCGGCACGGTCTTGTCGGTGACATTGCCAAGGTTCATCAGCGGGCCGCATTCCAGGCGGATGGTTTCCAGCCGCGCCCGCAGCGCGCTGTCCGCCTCCAGCGTCTCGCGGGATTCCTGGCCCGATATGCCCATGTCCGCCGCGCGCAGCACCACCACCGGCATGCCGTTGTCGATCATCGTCACC
>JAJDOB010000241.1 GCA_022340385.1 Rhodobacter sp. | reverse complement strand
GCGCTCGACACACCGCTCGAGCCGATCGACGCCGCCGACTCGACTTTCGCCACCGACAACTTCCTTGCCGGTCAACTGATCGGCCAGTGGGCCGCCGCCTCGCTTGGCGACATGGCCGGCGACGCCAAGATCGCAATGCTTGACCTCGACGTGTCACAACCGTCGGTCGGCGTGCTGCGCGACCAGGGCTTTCTCGACGGCTTCGGTATCGACCTGGCAGACCCGAACAAATGGGGCGACGAAGACGACGCCCGCATCGTCGGCCACGACGTGACCCAGGGTTCGCCCGAGGGCGGTCGCAAGGCGATGGAGAACCTGCTGGCGCTGAACCCCGACATCAACGTGGTTTACGCGATCAACGAGCCTGCGGCCTCTGGCGGCTGGGAAGCGCTGAAAGCAATGGGCGCAAGCCCCGAGGATGTCATCATCGTCGGCGTCGACGGCGGTTGCCCCGGTGTCAAGGATGTCGAGGCCGGCATCATCGACGCCACCTCGCAGCAATACCCGCTGAAGATGGCGGCGCTGGGTATCGAGGCGATCAAGAATTACGCCGAGAACGGCAGCAAGCCGGAAAACACCCCCGGCAAGAACTTCGTCGATACCGGCGTGGCGCTGATTACCGACCAGCCGGTCGACGGCGTCGAGTCGATCTCTGTCGCCGAGGGTCTTGAACTCTGCTGGGGTTGATCTGGCGCGCCAGATCGTAGCATTCTGAAATTGCGCGGGGCGGGCAGACTGCCCGCCCCGTCACATTTGAATACAGATGTCCGCAAAGCGGACGCAGGGGGACCCATGGCATCGGAATCCGACAACTTTGAAAGCGTTGTGAAAGAGAGGCGGCAAGACAAGGTCGCCGAGTTCGAAGAGCACAACAAAGGCCTTGTCGGATTCATCCACGACATGCTGCACAAGTACCCGTTCCTCGTTCCGCTTTTGGTCATCATCGTCGCGATCATCGTTTTCGGCATTCTCAATCCGAATTTCTATCGCGTGACCACGCTGTCGACGATCCTGCAACAGGTGGCCATCGTCGGCATCCTTGGCACCGCGCAGGCCGTGGTGATCCTTACCGCGGGCATCGACCTGAGCGTCGGCGCCATCATGGTGTTCATCACCGTGATCATGGGGCAGTTCACATTTCGCTACGGGATCCCGGCCGAACTCTCGATCGTCATCGGCCTTGCGGCGGGTACGGCGATGGGTTTCATCAACGGGTTTCTGGTTGCCCGCGTCAAGCTGCCGCCGTTCATCGTCACGCTCGGCACCTGGCAGATCATCCTCGCGGCCAACTTCATCTATTCGCGCAACGAGACGCTCCGCAGCCAGGACATCGCCGAACAGGCCTCTGCGCTGCATTTCTGGGGCCAGATATTCACGATTGGCGGTGCCCGCGTAACGTTTGGCGTGGTGGCGTTCCTCGTCCTCGTCATGATCATGGCATACGTATTGTCGCAAACCGCCTGGGGCCGGCACGTCTATGCGGTCGGCGACGACAAGGAATCGGCGCAACTGGCCGGTGTCAACACCGACCGGGTGCTGATCTCGGTCTACACGCTGGCGGGCTTCCTGTGCGGCATCGCCGCCTGGGTCGCCATCGGCCGCTTCGGAGCGATCTCTCCCGGCGCCTCGACAGGGGTTCAGGGCAACATCCAGTCGATCACCGCGGTGGTGATCGGGGGCATCTCGCTCTTTGGCGGGCGCGGCTCGATCATCGGCATGTTTCTTGGCGCGTTGATCGTGGGCGTATTCGAAATGGGCCTGAGGATGGCCGGCGCCGATGCGCAATGGACCTTCCTCCTGATCGGCGTGTTAATCATCACCGCCGTGACCGTAGACCAATGGATCAGAAAGGTGTCGGCATAATGGAACCCATTCTTCAAGGACGGAACCTGGTCAAACGGTACGGGCGCGTCACGGCCCTCGACCATTGCGACTTCGAGCTTTATCCGGGCGAGATCCTCGCTGTCATCGGCGACAACGGCGCCGGCAAATCGACCCTGATCAAGGCGCTCTGCGGCGCCGTGATCCCGGACGAGGGCGAAGTCTGGCTGGAAGGCAAGAAGGTCAGTTTCCACTCGCCGATCGACGCCCGGGACGCAGGCATCGAAACCGTATACCAGACACTGGCGGTCAGTCCGGCACTGTCGATTGCCGACAACATGTTCATGGGGCGCGAGTTGATCAAGCCCGGCTTCATGGGCAAGTACCTGAAACAGCTCGACAAGCCGGCGATGGAAAAATTCGCGCGCGACAAGCTGACCGAACTGGGCCTGATGACGATCCAGAACATCAAGCAGGCGGTCGAAACCCTGTCGGGCGGTCAGCGTCAGGGCGTCGCGGTGGCGCGTGCTGCCGCGTTCGGATCCAAGGTGATCATCCTCGACGAGCCGACCGCCGCGCTGGGCGTGAAGGAAAGCCGCCGTGTGCTGGAACTGATCCAGGACGTGAAATCGCGTGGAATCCCGATCATCCTGATCAGCCACAACATGCCACATGTGTTCGAGATCGCGGATCGCATCCACATCCACCGGCTTGGCAAACGCCTGACGGTCATCAACCCGGGCGACTATACGATGTCGGACGCGGTTGCGTTCATGACCGGCGCGAAAGAGCCCGACAAGGTTGCGGCCTGATCCATGAACCTGACCGATCTGGCGACCCGGATCAGCGCACTGACCCCGACAGCGCGGCGACGGCTTGTGGCCATCGCCGGGCCGCCCGCATCCGGCAAATCGACTTTGGCGAGCGACCTTGTCGCAGCACTTGGCCCGCGCGCGGTGCTGGTGCCGATGGATGGCTTTCATCTTGACAACCGGCTGCTGGATGCGCGCGGTCTGCGCCCGCGCAAGGGCGCGCCAGAGACGTTCGACGCCGACGGTTTCGTGGCCATGATCCGGCGCATCGCCAACGACGACGAGGTCGTCCTGCCGGTGTTCGACCGCAGCCGCGACCTGGCGATAGCCGGTGCCGAGGTGGTCAGCCCGAAAACCGACATCGCGGTCGTCGAGGGGAACTACCTGTTGTTGAACCGGCCGCCCTGGTCGCAACTGCACCCGATCTGGGATCTCAGCGTGTCCCTTGATGTCCCGCTTGAAGAACTGGAACAGCGACTGATCCAGCGCTGGCTGGATCACGGATTGTCCGCCACGGACGCGACCGCGCGCGCGCAATCCAACGACCTGCCCAACGCGCGGCTGGTGCTGGAACAAAGCGTAAGGGCCGATATCCGGCTTTAGCCCCTGCAGCCTATTCCGACGCCCGCAACACCTGCGCCGGTCGTGCGGCCAGCGGTCGCCAGGCAAACCCCAGACCGGCCAGCAGCGTTGTCGCCACGCCGCCGGTCACGATGGCGATGGCCGACACCGGTTCGAATTCGAAACTGCTGTCCATCACGAAATGCGTCACCGCCCAGCCTGCCACGCCGCCCGCCGCCACCGCGACCAGCCCGGCCGCCAGCCCGAACATCGCGGCGCGCAGTGCAAAGTTCAGCAGGATTGTCCCCCGCGTCGCACCAAGTGTTTTCAGTATCGCGGCCTCGTAGGTTCGCGCGCGTTCGCCCGCCGCAGCCGCGCCGATCAGCACGATCAGCCCGGTCAGCAATGTCGCAAGCGCGCCATATGTAACCGCCGCCGCAATCCCCGCCAGCATGCCCGCGACCCGCTCGATCGCGTCGCGCACCCCGATCAGGGTGATGTTTGGAAACGCCGCGCCCAGGTCGCGCAGCAATCGCGCCTCGGCGGCCTGGTCGGCGTATATCGTGGCGATATGCGTATGGGGCGCCCCTTGCAGGGCACCCGGATTCATCGACAGGACAAATCCGATCCCGGCCGTCGAAAAATCGACATCGCGAAAACTGGTGATTGTTGCGGTGATATCGCGGCCCAGCACGTTGATGGTGATGTCATCGCCAAGCTTCAGGCCCATTTCCTGCGCTTCTTCGGCGGCAAAGCTGACCTGCGGCGCACCGCTATAATCCGGCGGCCACCACGTGCCGTCAGTAACCCGCGCGCCACTGGGCGGGGACGCCGAATAGGTGATCCCGCGATCGCCCTGCAATACCCAGTGGTCGCCGGCCACGGCGCGGGCGGGCTGGCCGTTGATCTGTGTGATCACACCGCGCAGCATCGGCGCTGTCTCGACCCGTGACACCTGCGCGTCGTCCCGTGCCCGGGTCAGAAACTCCGCCAGCTGGTCATTCTGGATATCGACGACGAAATAGCTTGGGGCAATATCCGGCAGGTCGCGGGCAATCGCGCTGCGCAGGTTGGAATCGATCTGACCGACCGCCGCCAGCACCGTCAGCCCCAACCCCAGCGACAGCACCACAGAGCCCGCCTCGCTGCCCGGTCCGCCAACAGAGCCAAGCGCCATGCGCAGCGTGCTGCGCCCGCGCAGCAGACGCGCGCGCGCGGCACGGGCCGCCAGCTTGCGGGTCGCGAATGCCATCACCAGCAGAACAAGGAATGCCGCGAACAGCCCCGCCGCCGACCACAGGGTCAGCCGTTCCAATCCGGAAAGCAGTGCTGCCGAGCCGACCAATACCACCAGCAGCAGCGCGGTGATCACAAGGTAGGGCCATCGCGGCCAGCGGAACTGCGCCAGCGCCCCGTCGCGAAACAACGCCGCCGGGCGCACCTGCTCGGCGCGCGCCAGCGGCCAGAGCGTGAATATCGCCGCCGCCAACGCACCGTAAAGCGCCGCCTCGGCCAGTGGTCCGGGATGGATCGCGAAGACGGCTGGCAGCGGCAGCTGCGCCTTTATCAGCGGTGCCAGCGCCAATGGGACCAGGGCGCCAAGCACCAGGCCGATGGCGATGCCCAGCCCGGTCAGCACCGCAATCTGTATCGCATAGGCCAGAAAGATCGTCCGGGTTTCGGCACCGAGCGTCTTGAGGGTGGCGATCACGGCGGTCTTTTCGTCCAGATAGGCGCGCACAGCCGCCGACACGCCGATACCGCCAACCGCCAGCCCCGCCAGCCCGACCAGAACCAGAAACGCGCCCAGCCTTTCGACGAATTCGCTGACCCCCGGCGCGCCATTGCGCCGGTCGCGCCAGCGCATCCCGGCGGCGGGCAGCGCGGCCCCGGCGGCGGCTTCCATCGCGCCAAGGTCGATACCGTCGCCAAACCGCAGCCGGTATTCGGTTTCATACAAGGTTCCCGGCTCCAGCAGGCCTGACCCGGCCAGGGCATCGGTCGCGACAATCGTGCGCGGCCCAAGGCCGAACCCGCCGCCCGCCGCATCCGGCTCTCGGATCAGCCGCGCCATCAGCACGAATTCCTGCGCACCGATCCGCAGCCGGTCACCGGGTTCGATCAGCAGCCGGTCAACCAGCACCCCGTCCATCACCGCCCCCGCAAGCCCATCGCGCCCGGCCAGCGCGTCTGACAGGGGCATGGCCGGGTCCAGTTGCACCGTTCCGTAAAGCGGATAGGCCGCATCGACGCCCTTCACCTGCGTCAGCCCACGTTCCTGCCCGACCACGGCCATCGACCGGAAATCGACGACTTCGGACACAGCTGATGCCGCATTGTCCATCCAGGCGCGTTCCCGTTCGCTGGCAAACCTGTAGGTCAGCTCGATCTCGGCATCGCCGCCCAGAATGACCGCGCCCTCACGCTCCAGCCCGGTTTCGATCGACTGGCGCACCGATCCGACCGCGGCAATCGCGGCCACGCCCAGTGCCAGACAGGCCAGGAATATCCGGAACCCGCCAAGCCCGCCGCGCAGTTCGCGCCGGGCGATGCGGGCAGCGTTCTTCAGGCTCATTCCGCCGCGTCCCTGGCATCGGCGGCGGCCAGCGCTCCGTCCACCAGATGCACGACCCGGTCACAGCGCGCCGCCAGATCGGGCGCGTGCGTCACCAGCACCAGCGTCGACCCGTACCGGTCACGCAGGCCGAACAGCAGATCCATGATCGACTGTCCGGTTGTGCCATCCAGATTGCCCGTCGGCTCGTCGGCCAGCAGGATATCGGGGTGCGAAACCGCTGCCCGGGCCAGTGCCACGCGCTGTTGCTCTCCGCCCGACAGTTGCGCCGGGTAATGCCCGGCCCGATCCGCAAGCCCCATCGCGGCCAATTCCGCCTCTGCCCGCTGGAATGCATCGCCCACGCCCGCCAGTTCCAGCGGCGTCGCGACGTTTTCAAGCGCGGTCATTGTTGCAATCAGGTGGAAGGACTGGAACACAACTCCCATATGATGACGACGAAAGCGGGCCAGCGCGTCTTCGCCCATGGCGGTCAGGTCATGGCCCAGAACCGACACCCGCCCGCCCGTGGCGCGCTCCAGCCCGCCCATCAGCATCAGGAGAGACGATTTGCCAGACCCTGACGGACCGACCAGCCCCAGCGTTTCACCGCGCGCCACGTCCAGCGTGATCCCACGCAATATATCGACGCGCCCGGCGTTGCCATCCAGCGACAGACGCACATCGTTCAGCGATATCACCGGGTCTGTCATCGGGGCACTCCAGTTGGCGGGGCGTGCCTTGGCATATGGGGCAAAGAGCCGTTCGCGCAAGTTCTTGCTGGTGATGTTGCTGAGCACGGGCGCGGTTTCCGCCGAACCGGTGCAGATCGTGGCGCTGGGCGACAGCCTGACCCAGGGCTATGGCGTGTTCCCGGGACGCGGATTCGTTCCGCAGATAGAGACGTGGCTGCGCGCGCACGGGGCAGATGTGACGGTGCAGAACGCCGGCGTATCGGGCGACACCACCAGCGGCGGGCTGGCGCGGGTCGACTGGGCGCTGGGCGACGGCGCGGATGCGATGATCGTCAACCTTGGCGGCAATGACGTGTTGCGCGGGCTTGATCCGGCAACGGTTCGCGCCAATCTTGACAGGATCCTGGCCACGGGACGCGCGCGGGGGTTGCCGCTGATGCTGGTCGGCCTGCGCGCACCGCGCAATTACGGCCCCGACTACAAGGCCGAATTCGACGCGATCTACCCGGACCTTGCCGCCAGTTACGACGCAATCTTTTTCCCGAATTTCTTTGAACCCCTGGCCGGCAGCGGCCCCGGCGTCGATCAATCCCTGATGCAGCGCGACGGCATCCACCCCAATGCCGCCGGCGTTACGGCGATTGTCGAGGCGATGGGGCCCTTTGTGTTGCAGTTGATCGAGCGGGTGGAATAGCGACGCAATCCGAAAAGCGGGAACCGGTTTTCGGAATGAATTGCGCGCAAAAACAGAAGGCTGGAGCGGCCCCACCGATTCACATTGAAAGGACGCCGCGCTAGCGACGCTATCCGATGCTCATCGCCAGCACCCGGCTGATTTCCTTGAGCGACCGGCCCGACTGCTGATGCCATTCGCTGAACGCCGCCTGCGTTCTCGCCAGGGCCGCCTTCGAGGTCGGCGCCTTGTCGACCACGCCCTCGGCGATCAGCCGCGCCACCACATCCCGGCCCAGAATGAACCCATCGACCCCGATCGACCGCAGCGCATATTGCCCGGTCGTGCCACCCAGCCTTGAGCCGCGCTTCTTCAGCATCTCCAGCAGGCCGACATAGTCCTCGCCCGGCCATTCCGCGATGGCTTTTCCGGCGCTGCCATGTTCCGCCGCAAGTTCCTGCAGAAAAACGGCATTGTCGCGCACAGACAGGATCTTGCCGCCATACCGCACTATCCGGGTGTCCTGGATCAGTTCATCGAACCAGGC
>JAJDOB010000220.1 GCA_022340385.1 Rhodobacter sp. | reverse complement strand
GTACTGCTGGATGCCACCGAACGGGCAGACCATATCTGGACCGACGCCCACAACATGGCCTTTGCGCAGGGTCTGGAAGTTGTTGAAGACAAAGGACTTTTGGCCGAAGTCGCCGGGCTGGTGGAATGGCCCGTGGTGCTGATGGGCGATATCGGCGCCGATTTTCTGGGCCTGCCGCCCGAGGTGCTGCAAACCTCGATGCGCGAGCATCAGAAATTCTTTTCGGTGAGGAATCCCAAAACCGGGCGGATCGAGAAATTCATCACCGTCGCCAATATCGAAACCGCCGATCAAGGGGCCACGATTCTGGCGGGCAACCAGAAGGTGCTGGCAGCCCGGCTGTCGGATGCCAGGTTCTTCTGGGAGAATGACCTGCGCACGATCGAACGGGTCGGCATGTCCGGCATGGCCGAACCGCTGGCCAACGTGACCTTCCACGCCAGGCTGGGCACCCAGGCCGAACGGGTGGAACGCATCGCCGCGCTGGCGCGAGAGATCGCGCCTTTGGTCGGGGCCAAGCCCGATCTGGCAGAGGAAGCGGCCAAGATCGCCAAGGCCGATCTGGCGAGCGAAATGGTCTTTGAATTCCCCGAATTGCAGGGGGTGATGGGCAAATATTACGCGCAGGCGGCGGGCCATGACAGCGGCGTGCCAGAGGCCTGCGAGGAACATTATTCGCCTTTGGGACCGTCCGACGACGTGCCGACCGGGCCAGTGTCGGTCGCCGTGGCGCTGGCCGACAAGATAGATACGCTGACCGGCTTTTGGGCGATTGACGAGAAACCGACAGGGTCGAAAGACCCCTATGCGCTGCGGCGGGCGGCGTTGGGGGTTATTCGGCTGGTGCGTAAAAATATTGCACGAGTTGACTTGGTTCCCTTGATTGACACTCACATACGAACGAGGTTCGATTTCAGTGCATTTGGTGTGGTGGACTTCGGTAGCACGCAAGTTGAGCAGCGCGTGGTGGACCTCCTCGCCTTCTTCCACGACCGCCTGAAGGTCCACCTCAAGGACGAAGGCATCCGCCACGACGTCATCGACGCCTGCCTCGCCATGCCCGGAAACGACGACCTTACCCTGCTGGTCAAACGTGCCACCGCCCTCAGCCATTTTCTGAAAACCGACGACGGTGACCCGCTGCTGCAAGGCTTCAAGCGCGCCAACAACATTCTGACCCAGGCCGAGGAAAAGGACGGCGTCGAATACTCCTATGGTGCCGATGCGAAATTCGCCGAGGATCCCGCCGAAAAGGCGCTGTTCGCGGCGCTTGACGCCGCCGAGGCCGCCATCGCCCCGGCGATGGACGCCGAGGATTTCGAGATCGCGATGCACCACATGGCCACGCTCCGCGCGCCCATCGACGCGTTCTTCGAGGCGGTGCAGATCAACACCGACAACCAGATCCTGCGCCGCAACCGGCTGAACCTGCTGCACCGCATCCGGCAAACCTGTCTTTCGGTCGCGGACCTCACCAGGATCGAGGGCTGATCGGCGTCATCTGGCGTGAATTTGCCGGGGGTTTCGGGGCTTGCCGCCAAAAACGCCGCCGCGAAAATGCGGTGGTGCCCGCCGCCCCGTTCAGAAAACTTTTACAAATCCCTTGCACCGCCTCCTTTGCAGCGTATCATGCCGCGACACAGCAAAAGGCGCTGCAGTGCAGAAAGTCGTGACCCTCAAGCCGTTCACCCTGATCACGTCCACGGCGACGATCAGCGCGCAGGCGCATGGCGGGCGCGCGAAATGCCTGCAACGGCTGATCCGGCTTGACCTGCCGGTGCCCACCACCGTGGCGCTGGCCTTTGACACGGTGCACAAGATCGCCGCCGGGCGCCTGCCCGATATCAATGCGATCCTGCGCGCTTTCGGTCCCGATCCGCTGTTGTCGGTGCGCCCCTCGGGCGAGGTGACCGACTGGGGCGGCCCGGGCGCGATCCTGAATATCGGCATGACCGGTGCACGCCACGCGGCGATGGTCGAAAGCCACGGCGAGGCTGCCGCCACGGCGCTGTATCTGCGTTTTATCCAGGCCTATTCGGTGCATATCGCGCGGCTGGATCCGGACGTGTTCGACCTGCCGCCCGAACCCACCGCCGCCGCCGTTGCCGAAGCGCTCGATGCGTATAGCGATGAAACCGGCGAGGAATTCCCGCAAGACCCGGCGACGCAACTGGCCGAGGTGCTGCGGTCCATGGCGCGCGCCTGGGAAGGCACCACGGCCCGCCTGCTGCGACAGGCCAAGGGCGCGCCCGCCAACGCCGGGCTGGGGCTGGTGGTGCAAAGCATGGCGCTGGGCGTCGGACTGCCTGAATCCGGCTCTGGTGTGATCCAGTTCGTCGATGGCGCCACCGGGTTGCCGCAGGTCACCGGGCGCTATCTGAGCCAAAGCCAGGGCCGCGACGCGCTGACCGACCGGCGCGGCGCGATCTACCTTACCAAAGACAAGCGCGGGGCCTCTCTGGAAGAACTGAGCCCGGAGTGTTTTGAACAGCTTCTGGAGTTCGGCCAGACCTGCCGGCGCGCGCTGCGCGAAGAAATGCAGATCGAATTCACCATTGAGAATAACGCGTTACGGGTACTCGACGCGGTGCGGGTGCAGCGCAACAGCCGTGCTGCGGTGCGTATCGCGGTGACGCTGGCCAATGACAAGGTCATCCCGCCCGAAGAGGCCGTGCTGCGCATTCCGCCGCGCGCCCTGACCGAATTGCTGCATCCCCAGGTCAATCCGGGCGGCGCCCGCGACGTGATCGCGCGCGGTATTGCCGCCAGCCCGGGCGCGGCCACGGGGCGCATCGTGTTCACCTCTGCCGCCGCTCAGGCCAGCGCCGCGCAGGGCGAGGCCTGCATATTGGTGCGCCGCGAAACCGCACCCGAGGATATCCGCGGCATGCATGCCGCGCGCGGCGTCCTGACCGAACGTGGCGGCCAGACCAGCCACGCCGCGGTGATCGCCCGTGGCATCGGGCTGCCCTGCGTCGTCGGCACCACCGGCATTTCGGTCAGCCACAGCGCAAAGACCCTTACGGCGGCCGGCAAACGGGTGTTTCACGAGGGCGACCTGATCACGCTGGACGGCGCGACCGGCGAAGTGCTGGCCGGCGCTGCCGACATGCTGGAACCCGCGCTTGACGATGCGTTCCAGACCCTGCTGGCCTGGGCCGACGAGGCGCGCGACATCGGGGTGCGCGCCAATGCCGACACACCCGCCGAGGCGCGCATGGCGCGCAATTTCGCCGCCCAGGGCATCGGGCTGTGCCGGACAGAGCACATGTTTTACGAGGATGACCGCCTGACGGTGATGCGAGAGATGATTTTCGCCGACACGCCCGAGGACCGGCAGGCGACGCTGGACCAGCTGCTGCCGATGCAGCGCGCCGATTTCGTCGAGCTGTTCGAGATCATGCAGGGCCGCCCGGTCTGCATCCGGCTGTTCGACCCGCCGCTGCACGAATTCCTGCCCTCGGACCGCGAAGGCATGCGCGATCTGGCCGAATCGCTGGGCTTGCCGATTGCCGTTGTCACCACCCGCGCCGAGCAGTTGAGCGAATTCAACCCGATGCTGGGCATGCGCGGCGTGCGTCTGGGCATCACCGTGCCGGAAATCTACGACATGCAGGCGCGCGCGATCTTCGAGGCCACGATAGAGGCCAGCCGCACCGGCGATCCCGTGGTGCCGGAGATCATGATCCCGCTGGTCAGCGCCAACCGCGAGGTCGAGATCGTCAAGACCCGGATAGATGCGGTGGCCGCCGCGGTCCGGGTCGAAACCGGGGTCGATTTCACCTACCGGCTGGGCGTGATGATGGAAACGCCGCGCGCCTGCCTGCGCGCCGACGAGATCGCCGCCCATGTCACCTTTCTCAGCTTCGGCACCAATGACCTGACGCAGATGACCTATGGCCTGTCGCGCGACGATGCGGGGCGGTTCATGTCGGATTACGTCAATCAGGGGGTCTATCAGGAAGATCCGTTTCATATGTTGGACACCGACGGCGTGGGCGAGCTTTTGACCATCGGGGCAGAGCGTGGCCGCCGCGCGACCCCGGGCATCACACTGTCGATTTGCGGCGAACACGGCGGCAATGCCGAATCAATCGCATTCTGCCGCGCGGCCGGGTTCGATTACGTGTCTTGCTCGCCGTTCCGGGTGCCTGTGGCCCGCCTGGCGGCGGCACATCTTGCCCTGAACGATCGCAAAATGCGCTGATTTTCGCCTAAGCTATTGATTCGTAAGGCGAGCAGATTATTGGAAAAATCCCGCAAAAGTTGCGTTTTGTGCTTGCATTTTGGACATAGTGCCGCACGAATCATCACTCCGACTCGACTCGGGCTCACATTTTCGGTTATTTGACGGCCTTGTGACGAAGGTGCACCCGAAGAATCGGGCTCCTTGGGGGAAGTGATGCGTTTAATCGGCCTGCTCAAAGCAGCCTGTCTGGCAGGTATTTTGACACAGTCTGGGGTAGCCACCGCGGATGTGATCTTGTCTGAATCCAACGATCCGGCGGTCCTGATCGACAGCCGTCTTGCGGATGTCCTGAACGGGGAACGCCGCGCGCTGGGCAACCTCAATGCGGCGCGTCTGGAACGTCTGGCCAGCCTGCCGGAAACCCGGCGGTTCGAAAAGTCTGCCCCGACAGAGGTGGTATATTCGCGCGATTGGCTGGCGGCCCGGCCCAAGGCCACCGGTGGCGCGGCGTGGCGCTGTTTGTCGGAAGCGTTGTATTTCGAGGCGCGCGGCGAAACCGTCAAAGGCCAGTTCGCGGTGGCCGAGGTCATCATGAACCGCGTCGACAGCGCCAGTTTTCCGAATTCGGTGTGCGGCGTCATCCGCCAGGGGACAGGGCGCAAGTACCAGTGCCAGTTCACCTATACCTGCGATGGCCGTGACGAAGTCGTGCGCGAAAAGGCGGCCTTTGATCGCGTCGCGAAAATCGCCAAACTGATGATCAACGGCGGCACGCGCAACCTGACCAATGGCGCCACGCATTACCACACGAAATCGGTCCACCCGCGCTGGGCGAAAAGATTTCCGCGCACCGCCACCATCGGCGTGCATCACTTCTACAGGATGCCGACCAAGGTGACGCGGCGGGCCTCGCCGATCCCGTGGCTGCAATAACGCCGCGCAGGCTTTCGTAATCGCTGGTTAATGTGTATGGCGACGGGCAATGACCCGCGCGGAGCCCTGTTGATGTGTTCTGAAATCTCCGATGCCTTTGCACATCCCGAGGCGCGCGCAAAGGCGACCGCCGCCGGGCAACCCCTCGACCGGATCAGCCTGCGCGACCATATCGTCGAGGTCGAGATCGGCGCGTTCACCGCCGAACGCGGTGTCACCCAGCGTCTTTGTTTCAACGTCGTGGTCGAGGTCATCACCCCGGGCGGCGATATCGCCGACGATGTCGACCGCATCCTCAGCTATGACCGGGTCAGCGAGGCGATTGCGCATGCGCTGGCCGCCGAACGGCTGAACCTGCTGGAAACCCTTGCCGAAAACGTCGCCGGGCGGATCCTGCGCGAACCGCAGGCGCAGCGGGTGTTCGTGCGGATCGAAAAGTTGGATCGCGGCCCGGGTGCGCTGGGTGTCGAAATCGTGCGCACCCGTGGCGGGCAGGAAATCGCGGCCAGCCAGACGCCGCATCCGGTGATCGCATTCCTTGGGGCGCCGGCTTGGGCTGCCGGCAGGCTGACGCAAGTGGTCGACGCCCTGCGGGCCGGTGGCGCGCCGCTGATACTGTGCGTCGGGCTGCCCGATGGCCAAAGACCGGTTGCCGGCAATGCGGACGCGCAGCGCCGGATCGACCTTCTGGCCATCGAACAGAACGGCTGGACCGTTGCCGCACGCGACCCGCGCTGCGCCGTCGTCGGCACAAGGACAGAGCTGGACTGGGCGATGAAGAATGACCGGATATCGGTCTGGGCCCCGTCGAAAATCGTGCTCGACGCGGTCGATGGCCCCGGCGATGTCAGTGATCCGGTTGCGTTGGCGATGTGGTTCGCCGGGCATATGCAGGCGGCAGAGTTCGTGTGCGTCGACGCCGCGCTGCCGGCAAGGCTTTCTGGCGCAGAGATTCCGATGCGCCGACTGGAGCTTTGAAAGCCGCGCGATGACCCGACGCCCCCCCCTTTACCAGCCGATCCCGGGCAGCGGACTGCGCCCGGCGGGCGGTCTCGCCCTTGCGGGCAGCGCAACCGCGTGGTTCGGGCGCGTCGCCCTGCAACCGGACGGCGCGGGCGCAACCCTTCCGGTGGCTGAATTGCCACGCGACATTGGCGATCGTCTGTCAGCGCGGCGCCCCGACATCTGCGGTCTGTCGCTGGATCAGCCGCGCATTATGGGCATCCTGAACGTCACGCCCGACAGCTTTTCCGATGGCGGCGATCTGGCAACGGTGCACGCGGCGGTGGCGCGTGCACGGACAATGGCCCCCGAGGCCGACATTCTGGACATCGGCGGCGAAAGCACCCGGCCCGGCGCCGATGAGGTGCCCGTGGCCGAGGAAATCCGCCGCACCGCGCCGGTGATCCGTGCCATCCGCGACACCGGGATAGCGACACCGATCAGCATCGACACCCGCAAGGCCGCCGTGGCCGAGGCCGCGCTGGATGCGGGGGCGGATATGGTCAACGACGTGTCGGCGCTGCGCCATGATCCCGATCTGGGCGGCGTTGTCGCGTCGCGCGGCGTGCCGGTCTGCCTGATGCACGCCAGGGGCGCGCCCAAGGACATGCAGGCCGACCCGCGCTATGACGATGTGCTGGTCGAAGTCTTCGATCACCTGGAACAGCGGATTGCCGCCGCCACAAGCGCCGGAATCGCGCCGGACCGCATCATTGCGGACCCCGGCATCGGCTTTGGTAAGACGCTGCAACATAACTTGATCCTTCTGCGCGGGCTTGCGCTTTATCATGGCCTCGGGGTGCCGATTCTGCTGGGTGCATCGCGCAAGCGGTTCATCGGCCGCATCGGACAGGCAGAGGCCGCAAAGGACAGGATGGCGGGCTCGATCGCGGTGGCATTGCATGGCGTGGCGCAGGGCGCACATATCCTGCGGGTACATGATGTGAAACAGACCAGGCAGGCGTTGCGCCTGCATCTGGCGATACATGGGGACGAGTGAGATGGCAAAACTGTTTGGCACCGACGGTGTGCGCGGGCAGGCCAATACCTATCCGATGACCGCGGAACTTGCGCTGCGGCTGGGGTCGGCGGCCGGGCGGTACTTTCGGTCTGATGGCAGCAACGGGCACCGCGTGGTGATCGGCAAGGATACCCGGCTGTCGGGCTACATGCTGGAAAATGCGCTGACGGCGGGGCTGACCTCGACCGGCATGAATGTGCTGCTGCTCGGGCCGGTGCCGACGCCCGCCGTGGGCCTGCTGACCCATTCGATGCGCGCCGATCTGGGCATCATGATTTCCGCCAGCCACAATCCGCATCAGGACAACGGGATCAAGCTGTTCGGACCCGACGGGTACAAGCTGAGCGACGAGGCCGAGGCCGAGATCGAGTCGCTGGTGCATGGCGATGTTTCACCGGCCCGCCCCGAAAACATCGGGCGCGCACGCCGCATCGACGACGGGCGCGGGCGCTACATGGAATACGCCAAGACCACCTTTCCCGGTCGCGGTCGTCTGGACGGGCTGAAAGTGGTGGTCGATTGCGCGAACGGTGCCGCCTATCGCGCGGCGCCAGAGGTTCTGTGGGAACTGGGCGCCGAAGTGATCCCGATCGGCGTCTCGCCGAACGGGTACAACATCAACGATGGCTGTGGCTCGACCAGCACGGATCTGGCGGCGGAAACCATCCGCCAGAAAGGTGCCGATGTCGGCATCTGCCTGGATGGCGATGCGGATCGCGTGATGATCCTTGACCAGACCGGGGCCGTGGCCGACGGCGACCAGATCATGGCGCTGCTGGCGACGCGCTGGTCGGCGGAGGATCGGCTGAACGGCAACACGCTGGTCGCGACCGTGATGTCGAACCTGGGGCTGGAACGCCATCTGAACGACCATTCGATCCAACTGGAACGCACGCCCGTCGGCGACCGCTATGTGGTGGAACGCATGCGCGCGGGTGGCTGGAATCTGGGCGGCGAACAGTCGGGCCATATCGTGATGACCGATTATGCCACCACCGGCGACGGTCTGATCGCGGGGTTGCAGTTTCTGGCGGCGATGGTGGAAACCGGGCGGGCGGCGTCGGAACTGTCGGCGCAATTTACCCGGGTGCCGCAACTGTTGAAGAACGTGCGCTACGGCGCCGGGCAGGAACCGCTGAGTGCCGCACCCGTGGTGGCCGCGATTTCGGATGCCGAGGCGCAACTGAACGGCACCGGGCGCCTGCTGATCCGCAAATCGGGAACCGAGCCGCTGATCCGGGTGATGGCCGAATGCGAGGATGAGGCGCTGATGACCAATCTGGTCAATGGCATCGTCGCCGAGGTCGAGGCGGTGGCGGGCTAGGGCGGCATTCCGACAACCGGATCCGTTGCTGTCGTTCTGATGTTCTGGCGCGAAATTCATTTCGGGGCCCGGTTCCCGATTTTCGGATCGCGCCCTAACCCTGCCTGCCGAACAGCCGCCTCAGCGCACCGTATTGGCTAAGCCCGACTCCGGCCAGGATCAGCACCAGCGCGGCCAGCAGGCTGCGCGGCAGCGGTTCCGACAGAATGATCCAGCCCATCAGCACCGAAAACACCGGCACGATGTAGTTGGTGATGCTCATGAACACCGGGCCGGCCTGGCGAATGACCAGAACCCGAAGCACATTCGCGGCCGCGGTCGGCAACAGGCCCAGCAGCGCGATCCAGAACAGGGTTTCGCGGCTGATCGCCGGGACCGGGCCTTCGGCAAGCCAGGCCGCCGGGACCACCGCAAATGCGCCGATGATCAGCAGCACGCCCGCCAGGTTGACCGAATCGACCGGTGGCAGCCGGCGCATCAGCACCGAACTGACCGCATAGGACATCGCGGCGCCCAGGCAGGCCGCGCGCCCCGGCACCTCGAAGGCCGCGCCGCTGCTGTCGAACGCCTGTCCGCCGATCAGCACGCAGACCCCGATGAACCCGATCAGAAATCCGGCGCTGCGCCGCCAGGTCAGGCGCTCTCCGGGAACCATGAAATGGGCCATCGGCAACACGATCAGCGCCACGGCGGCCATGCTGACCCCAGCAAAGCCAGAGGTCACGTATTGCTGCCCCCAGCTCAGCAGATTGAATGGCACGGCGGAACTGAGCATCGCG
Organism: Rhodobacter sp.; assembly: GCA_022340385.1. GTDB lineage: Bacteria > Pseudomonadota > Alphaproteobacteria > Rhodobacterales > Rhodobacteraceae > CALGTJ01. Next base: position 2,052 of record JAJDOB010000220.1, on the reverse strand, counting down.
ATGACGATCAGCAACCCCCAGGGGCGGCGCGATTGCGGTTCCTGGAACAGCGGCACGCGGCGCACGGCCTGCACCCCCAGCATCACCACAGAGGCGAAAGCGATTCGAGAGGCCGCCAGCCATGCCGGGCCAATGCCCTGCAACGCCAGTTCGATCACCAGAAAGGTCGACCCCCAGGTCAGTCCCAGCAGGGCGACCATGATCCAGCTTCGCGCGGTTATGTCATTGTCGGCCATGTCCGGAACCTGAATCGGGAAAGCGGGGCAGTTGCCCACCCCGCCTTGGTCTCATTCGGGCCGCGCGCGATGCCTCGGCCCGTGCCGAACGGTCAGTTCTTGGCCTTGTCGACCATCTTGCCGGCCGAGATCCACGGCATCATGCCGCGCAGGGTCTCGCCGACCGCCTCGATCTGGTGGGCGTCGTTGTTGCGGCGGATCGCCTTGAAGCTGGGCTGACCGACGCGGCATTCGCTCATCCAGTCGCGCACGAAACGGCCCTGCTGGATATCGTCGAGGACCGCTTTCATCCGCGCCTTGGTCTCGTCATAGGGCAGGATGCGCGGGCCGCTGACATATTCGCCGTATTCGGCGGTGTTGGAGATCGAGTAGTTCATGTTGGCGATGCCGCCCTCATAGATCAGGTCGACGATCAGCTTCACCTCGTGCAGGCACTCGAAATAGGCCATTTCCGGGGCGTATCCGGCTTCGACCAGGGTTTCGAACCCCATGCGGATCAGCTCGACCAGACCACCGCACAGCACGGCCTGCTCGCCGAACAGGTCGGTTTCGCATTCTTCCTTGAAATCGGTCTCGATGATGCCGGACCGCCCGCCGCCGATGGCGGAGCAATAGGAAAGGCCGATTTCCAGCGCCTTGCCGGACGCGTCGTTGTTCACCGCGACAAGGCAGGGAACGCCGCCGCCCTTGACGTATTCACCGCGAACCGTGTGGCCGGGGCCCTTGGGCGCCATCATGATGACATCAAGGGTCGCGGGCGCTTCGATCAGGCCAAAGTGGATGTTCAGCCCGTGCGCGAAGGCAATGGCGGCACCGGGGCGGATGTTGTCCTTGACATAGGCGTTCCAGGTGTCGGCCTGCAACTCGTCGGGCATGGTGAACATCATCAGGTCGCACCAGGCGGCCGCCTCGGCAATGCCCATCACCTGCAGGCCCTCGCCCTCTGCCTTGGCGGCACTGGGGGAACCTTCGCGCAGGGCGACGGCGATGTTCTTTGCGCCGCTGTCGCGCAGGTTCAGGGCATGGGCGTGGCCCTGGCTGCCATAGCCCAGAATCGCCACTTTCATGTCCTTGATCAGGTTGATGTCGCAATCGCGGTCATAGTAAACGCGCATGTCGGTCGTCCTTTCTGCTGGAATCTGATGGGCAGACACTAGTGATATTTGCGCGGAATTCGAGTGCAATGCCTCTGGTTTTTCCGGTATTTTTGCCGTATTGATGCGCAGATCAGATAAATTTCGGAAAATTCATGCTTGACGATCTCGATCGCCGCTTGCTGCGCGCCTTGCAGGACGATCCGACGCTGTCGGTGCCCGATCTGGCAGAGCGCGCGCGCGTCACGGCCAGCCGCGCGGCGCGCCGGCTGGACAAGCTGCGCAGCGAGGGCGTGCTGGGGCCGATCCGCGCGGTGATCGACTGGCGCGCCCTGGGCTATGCGGTCGAGGTCAGCCTGCGTGTCACCCTCGACAAGACCCAGCGCAATGCGTTTGACGAGTTCATCCATGCTGCGAGGGACGTGCCGGAAGTTATTGAAATACAGACATTTCTGGGCAAGGTCGATGTGCGCCTGAATGTGCTGGCCCGCGATATGTCGCATTACCAGCAGCTGTACCGCAGCCGCATCCTGACCCTGCCGCATATCGCCGATATCGAGGCGCTGATGCATGTGGCGACGGTGAAATCGCAGGATCGGCTGCCGATATGATCGACCTCGACGACATCGACCGCGCCCTGTTGCGGGCGCTGTCTGGCGATGCCGGGCAGGCCGCCAGCGTGCTTGGCCGCAAATTGGGTCTTAGCCAGCCGGCGGCCTGGC
>JAJDOB010000199.1 GCA_022340385.1 Rhodobacter sp. | reverse complement strand
CTTTGACGGGTGCGCAGGGCTCTGACGGCGGCACCAAACCCGAAACCCTGAGCGCCGCCCGCGACGGCAAGGCGGACGATCTGAAGATGATCAAGGGGGTCGGGCCGAAGCTGGAAAAACTTCTGCATTCCATGGGCTTCTACCATTTCGATCAGGTTGCGGCCTGGACCTACGACGAAATTGCATGGGTCGATCAGAACCTTGAGGGTTTCAAGGGCCGGGTCAGCCGTGACCATTGGGTGGCACAGGCCAGGCTGCTTGCATCAGGACAGGAGACAGAGTTCTCCAAACGCGCTAAATACTGATGGTAGTGAAGAAACCCAAGGTATGAACGGGGAGTTCGAAACATGACATCGCACCAAAACAACTGGCCACACAGCAAGATCATACTCGTGTCCGCGGCGGCAGGGCTGGTCGTGCTGCTGCTGTTGCTGTTCTGGTTGGGTTTTGCGTTCTGGTCGTCTTTCCTGTGGGGGCTGATTGTCGGCATCATCGTCTATATCATCCTTACGTTGAATTTTGCCGGTGCTGCGGATGAAGACCACGGTGCCTACGGTGCCCATGGCGGCGCGGCGGGGGCATCGGCCGGATCGGGTGCAGCGCATGGGTCGGCCGGTGGGGCCGCTGCGGCCAGCGCCGAGCCTGCGGCGGATACCGCCGAAACAGCTGCGGCGGTTGCGGATGACACCGCTGACGCGGGCGACGAGACATCGGATGCCACCGACGACACCGCGGCACAGCCTGCTGCCGCGGCCACCGGCGTTGCATCCGGGGGGGCGGTCGTGAAGCCGTCCAAATCCTTGCCCGGGCAGGACGAACTGGCCGCGCGCAAGGGCGAGTGGAAATACAAGGGCGGCGCCGGTGGCGGCGCGGCGAAACCGGCAAGCTCTGCTGCGGCGCCGGGCGAAGCGGGCGGCGAAGATTACGACGGTGACGGGATCCATGAAGGCACCGACGAGGGCACCAAGCCAGAAATGCTGAGCGAGGCGCGCGCCGGCGGGGCCGACAATCTGAAAGAGATCAAGGGCGTCGGCCCGGCAATGGAAAAGCTGCTGAATTCGCTGGGCGTCTATCATTTCGACCAGGTCGCAGGCTGGAACGCCGACGAGGTCGCCTGGGTCGATGCCAATCTGAAGGGCTTCAAGGGGCGGGTCAGCCGTGACAACTGGGTCGAGCAGGCGAAAATCCTGGCCGCCGGTGGCGAGACCGAGTTTTCCAGGAAGGTCGACAAGGGCGGAGTCTACTGAGGCTGGAAATGGCGGACACGTCCGAACATGACAAGGCACTGGCTCGGCAGGGACGACTTGTCGCGCTGGTGATCGCGGGCACCATGGTGTTGTGGATGCTGGCCCAATGGATCGGGCGCGAGGTGGGGCTGCAGGCGCGCTTCGTGTTTCTGTTCGATCTTGCGGCACTGGGGGGCTTCATCTGGGCCCTCGTGGTGACATATCAAATCTGGCGCAAGCGCCGCGACAATCAGGGGTAGCCGATGCTCGCCGACAAGGACCGTATCTTCACCAACCTTTACGGGATGCATGACCGCTCGCTTGCGGGCGCGCAAAAGCGCGGCCATTGGGATGGCACCGGCGACCTGGTCAAGAAGGGGCGCGACTGGATCATCGACACGATGAAGGCGTCGGGCCTGCGCGGGCGCGGCGGCGCGGGGTTTCCGACCGGGCTGAAATGGTCGTTCATGCCCAAGGAAAGCGATGGCCGCCCGTCCTATCTGGTGGTCAATGCCGACGAATCCGAACCCGGCACCTGCAAGGACCGCGAAATCATGCGCCACGATCCGCATACGCTGATCGAAGGCTGCCTGATCGCGTCTTTCGCGATGAACGCCAACACCTGCTACATCTACCTGCGTGGCGAGTATATCCGCGAGCGCGAGGCTTTGCAGGCAGCGATCGACGAAGCCTATGATGCCGGGCTGCTGGGCAAGAACGCCGCCGGGTCGGGCTGGGATTTCGACCTGTTCCTGCACCACGGCGCGGGCGCCTATATCTGCGGCGAGGAAACCGCGCTGCTGGAAAGCCTTGAGGGCAAGAAGGGCATGCCGCGGATGAAGCCGCCGTTCCCGGCGGGCGCGGGGCTGTATGGCTGCCCGACCACGGTGAACAACGTCGAATCCATCGCCGTGGTGCCGACGATCCTGCGGCGCGGGGCCGAATGGTTCGCCGGATTCGGGCGGCCCAACAATGCGGGCACCAAGGTGTTCGCGATCTCGGGCCATGTGAACAACCCCTGCGTGGTCGAGGAAGCCATGTCGATCCCGTTCGACGAACTGATTGAACGTCATTGCGGCGGCATCCGGGGCGGCTGGGACAATCTGAAGGCGGTGATCCCGGGCGGCAGCTCGGTGCCTTGCCTGCCGGGCCATGTGATGCGCAAGGACGCGATCATGGATTTCGACTGGCTGCGCGAACAGCGTTCCGGTCTTGGCACGGCGGCGGTGATCGTGATGGATAACTCCACCGACATCATCAAGGCGATCTGGCGACTGGCGGCGTTCTACAAGCACGAAAGCTGTGGCCAGTGCACGCCCTGCCGCGAAGGCACCGGCTGGATGATGCGGGTCATGGACCGGCTGGTAAAGGGCGAGGCCGAGGTCGAGGAAATCGACATGCTGCTGGACGTGACCCGCCAAGTCGAGGGTCACACGATCTGCGCGCTTGGCGATGCGGCGGCCTGGCCGATCCAGGGCCTGATCCGGCATTTCCGCGACGAGATCGAGGACCGGATCAAGGCCAAACGCACCGGGCGCGTATCGGCGGTGGCGGCGGAATAGATCGTGACTTTGGTGGATCTGGCGGTTGTTTCGCTGTTTGTCGGACCGGCCAAGACCGGTTCAGGCAGAATTAGCGGCCGGCCGGATTCGGGTTCGGGACAGTTCTGATGCACATTCCGCAATGTGCCTTGCCCCACGGTCCGGCCCGGTATGTAATGCCGCTTGAGCGGTTGCTCGGGTTCATGGTTCCGGCCCTGCTGTCGTGGTGGCCCGGGCTGAAGAAATGGCCAGATGGGAACTGACTGATGACAAGACTTCTACTTTTGGGCCTTCTTGCCTTCAGCCTTGCGTCCTGCGGGCTTGTCCGCAACACCGCCGGGCGGATCGGGATTGGGTCCGGTTCTGCCAATCGCGCCGATGTGGAAATCGAAGGCACAAGGTTTCGGGCCCGCGCCAATGCCGACGGCGAAGACAAGCGCAACTTTGCGGTGACGGTGACGCCGGTTGCGGTGAATTCGGATGGCGCGCGCGAGGCGGGGCGCTAAGAGGCGACGCGCTATTGCCTGCTGACCTATGGCGGGTCAGATACCGAATGGACGGTCGGCCCCGATCTGCCGGTCGAGGAACTGCCGGTCGCTGACGACACATTGACCCTGCAGGGACGCTGCACCCAGCGATAAGCGCGCGCCCCGATGCGCCGGGCCAGCCGGGGGAAATCCCGCCTGGAACAATTTGCCGTGTAGGGCGGCACCGGGCG
>JAJDOB010000091.1 GCA_022340385.1 Rhodobacter sp. | reverse complement strand
CAGCGACAGTGACCTCATGGCTGTGACGGTTCGGTCAGCGAATACCCGACGCCACGATGCACCCGGATGGCATAGCCATAAGCGCCCAGCCGTTTGCGCAGCCGCGAGACATGCGCCTCTATCGCGCGGGGTTCGATATCGCTGCCGATTCCATAGATATGGTCCAGCAACTCGGATCGCGAAACCACCCGTCCATTGGCGGACAACAGCGCCTCCAGCACCGAAACCTCGCGGCGCGGAATGTCCAGCGCCACGCCCTCGACAAAGACCTGCCGCGCACCAAGGTCCAGCGACAGCGCGCCAAGACTAAGCGCATCGCGCAACTGCCGGGGCTTGCGCCGCGACAGGGCACGGATGCGGGCCTCCAGTTCATCCATCTCGAAGGGTTTGACCAGATAGTCGTCGGCGCCCGCATCAAGGCCGCGCACCCGGTCCTCGAGTTCCGATTTCGCGGTCAGCAGGATCACCGGACGCTGATCGCCGCGCGCCCGCATGTTCGACAGGATCGACAGCCCGTCCATTCCGGGCAGATTGATGTCCAGGATCACGATATCGCTGCCATCGTCGCGCAGGTGCAGATCGGCAACGTCGCCGTCGTCTATCAGATCGACCGAGTGCCCGACATCGTTCAACCGATAGGCAATTCCCTTTGCGACGCTTTCATTATCCTCGACAACAACGATCCGCACAGTATTTTGCCCCCCGCAAGCCTGCCGCAAGGTTCGCAGGATAAGGAACCGACATCAAGCAAGGCGGACACCTTGCTGATTCGTGAATAATACCGGGCCGGCAACGCGCCCGACACCTAACTGGGAGGAAGACATGTCCACATTGAAATCCGTACTCGGCGCAGCCGCCATCGGCACATTCGCATCGGTTTCCGCACAGGCCGGCAGCCACGCGCTGGACCTCAGCGGCCAGACCGTCGATTTCGTCATTCCGTTCTCGGAATCCGGCGGCTCGGCGAAATGGGCCAACTTCTATGCACCCTTGTTGTCAGAGGCGCTGCCGGGCAACCCGACCGTCGTGGTCAAATACATGCCGGGCGCCGGTTCGACCAAGGGCGCGAACTGGTTTCAGAACCAGAACTACGCCGACTCGAATGGCACGCTGATCTTCGGCTCGTCGGGGTCCACGCAGTTTCCCTATCTTCTGGGCGATCCGCGGGTGAAATACGAATACGCCGACTGGAATGTGGTGCTGGCCTCGGGCACCGGCGGGGTCGCCTTCCTGCCGCCCGATCTGGCGGAAAAGATGAACGGCATGGATGCCAGCGGCCTGGCGGGAACCGATTTCATCTGGGGCAGCCAGGGCGCGACCCGGCTTGACCTGGTGCCGCTGCTGGCCTGGGAAATGCTGGGCATGTCGGTGGAACCGGTCTTCGGAATCAAGGGCCGCGGCGACGGTCGGCTGATGTTTGAACGCGGCGAGGCCAATATCGACTATCAGACCTCGTCGGCCTACCTCAAAACCGTGGTGCCGCTGGTCGAGGAAGGCAAGGCCGTACCGATGATGAGCTGGGGCGCGCTGGACAATGACGGCAACATCGTGCGCGATCCGACCTTCCCGGACATGCCGTCCTTCAAGGAAGTCTGCGAGGCGACCCCGGCCTGTTCGACCGAAGGCGATGCCTGGGAAGCCTGGAAGGCCTTTTTCATTGCCGGTTTCCCGGCGCAGAAAATGGTGTTCCTGCCAAATGGCGCCGATCAGGCCGCCATCGACACGTACACCGAGGCCTTCAACACCGTCATGGCACGCGCCGATTTCGCAGAGCTGAGCGCGGCCACGCTGGGTGACTACCCGCAGATGACAGGCCAGCCGGCCAAGATTACGCTGAAACTTGGCACCGAGGTGAATTCAGAGGCGAAAGCGTTTGTCACCAACTGGCTGAAAGAGCGTTACGGCGTCGAGCTGAACTGATCGGGCTTTGCCCAATCGTCTTCCCCCGGATTGTCTTCGGGGGAAGGCGCTTCGTTTTCCGACAATCGCCCGAGCGCTTGCTGTTCCTGCCTTTGCAGGCAGATCTGCGGTAGCTTGGCACATGATCCAAAGGACCGCCTGCAATGGATGTTCTGGCCACCGCACTGCCCGCTCTCGGGGAGGCCTTCGCGCTGATCCTGCAACCCGAACAGCTTATGTTCCTGATGATCGGCGTGCTTTTGGGCCTGTCGGTCGGCGTGTTCCCCGGTCTTGGCGGCATCGCGGGCCTGTCGCTGGTGCTTCCCTTCATGTTCGGAATGGATCCGGTATCGGGTCTTGCGCTGATGGTCGGGCTGGTGGCGGTGATCCCCACGTCTGATACATTCGCCTCGGTCCTGATGGGAATTCCCGGCAGTTCCGCATCTCAGGCCACGGTGCTGGACGGCTTTCCGATGGCGAAAAAGGGCGAGGCGGCGCGGGCACTGTCGGCGGCCTTTGCCTCGTCGCTGTTCGGCGGGTTGCTGGGCGCCTCGGTCCTGACCTTCTTTATCCTGATCGCGCGCCCGTTGGTGCTGGCCTTCGGTCTGCCCGAGATGCTGATGATCACCATCCTTGGCCTGTCGATGGTCGCGATCCTTGCCGGGCGTCTGCCGCTGAAAGGCATCGCTGCCGCCGGGCTGGGGCTGATGGTCGGCACCATCGGCGAGGCCGGCGCGGGTGGCAGCCTGCGCATGGTGCCCGAAAGCTGGTCATATTTCGACGGCGGAACGGTGGCCTTCGAAAGCTATCAGTACCTGTCGGACGGCATCAAACTGGTGATCGTCGGGCTTGGAATTTTCGCGGTGCCAGAGATCATCTCGCTGTTGCGCCACGACCGGCCGATCGCCAGTTCCGGCACGCTAGGGTCCGGCTGGTTCGAGGGCGTCAAGGACTGGTGGGCCAACATTTTCCTGTCGATCCGCTGCTCTGTCATCGGCGTCATCGTCGGCGTGATCCCCGGCCTTGGCGGGTCGGTCGTCGACTGGATCGCCTATGGCCATACGGTGCAGACTGCCAAGGACAAGTCGAAATTCGGCTCGGGCGACGTGCGCGGCGTGATCGGGCCGGAAAGTTCCAACAACGCCAAAGAGGGCGGCGGGCTGGTGCCGACGCTGATCTTCGGCATCCCGGGATCGGGCAGCATGGCGGTGTTCCTGGGCGGCCTCGCGCTGTTGGGATACGACGCCGGACCGCAATTGATCACCAACAATCTGGACATCACCTATACCATCGTCTGGTCGCTGGCGCTGGCCAACGTGTTCGGTGCCGGTCTGTGCATCCTGCTGTCGGGCGGCATCGCCAGGCTGACCACGATCCGGTTCACGCTGCTGGCGCCGTTCCTGTTCATGATGATCGCCTTCGCCGCCTTCCAGTCGCGCCAGTCACTGGGCGATCTGATCGCGCTGTTCGCGGTCGGTCTGCTGGGCATCTTCCTGCGCCGGTTCGACTGGTCACGCCCGGCGTTCCTGATCGGCTTTGTCCTGAGCAATCAGGCCGAGAATTTCTCGAACATGGCCAACCAGGTGGCCGGGTCGAAATTTCGCCGCGGGTTCGAGACCGGGTTCGAATATATCGCCTCGCCGATCGTACTGGTCATTCTGGCGCTGACGGTCGTCTCTGTCGTCGTCGGCATCCGGCAGGCCAAGCAGATCCTGCCCGAAGGCGACGTTGAAACCGGCAGGAAACGCGCGCCGCTGATCTTCCTGATGCTGATCACCGGCTATCTTCTGACCGCCTGGGTCAACGCGATGCTGATCGACCAGACCGGCGACAAGATTTTCCCGGTCACGATATCGTCCGTCTCGTTGATCTGTTGCCTCCTGCTGCTGATCCGGATGATGCGCGCGCCCGAAGGCGACGCGATCTTCGCCGACCGCGAGGCAGGCGCCGACGGGGCTGCCGAACATTCGCTTTGGCGCACCATGTCATGGTTTGCAGGGATGCTGGTCTTGTCGTCGCTGGTGGGATTCATTCTGGCGCTGGGGCTGTTCTTCCTGGCTTTCTTCCGCATCCGCGCGGGTCTTGGCTGGATCAAGACACTGATCCTTTCGGCGTCCGGCATAGCCTTCATCTGTTTCATGGCCGGCACGCTTAATCGCGACTTCCCGCCGGGGCTGCTGCAAAGTCTGGTGAAACTGCCGTGGCCGCTGATTTGAGGCTGCTGTGCCTTCCCGGCGACGGCATCGGACCAGAGATCACGGCCGCCACCCGCCACGTCGTATCGGAACTGGCACAACGGCACGGAATCGCGCTGGAATGGTCGGAAATGGCCATCGGCTTCGTGGCGCTTGACGCCGGCGGCACCACCATCCCGCAAGCGGTGATCGAGGCTGCGACAGCCGCCGATGGCGTCATCCTCGGGCCGGTTTCGCACAACGAATACCCGCCCGTCGCGTGCGGCGGGCTGAACCCTTCGGGCGTTCTGCGCAAGTCCCTGGGCCTTTATGCCAACATCCGCCCGGCGCACAGCTATCCCGGCCTGCCGCATCCGCTGGCACAGCCGGTCGATCTGGTGGTCGTGCGCGAGAACCTCGAAGGGTTCTACGCCGACCGCAACATGTATCAGGGCCCGGGCGAGGTGATGCCGGTGCCCGGCGTGGCGCTTGCCACCCGGCTGATCACCGCCCAAGGGTCCGAACGCATCGCCCGGGCAGCCTTTGCCATCGCGGCAAGCCGTCCGGCGCGCAAGGTCACCGCGATCCACAAGGCCAATGTGATGCGCCTTTCCGACGGGCTGTTTCTGGAACAGACCCGCGCGGTGGCCGCCGAATTTCCCGGGATCGCCTATGACGAGATGCTGGTCGATGCCGCCGCCGCGCATCTGGTGCGCGATCCGGGGCGGTTCGATACGATCGTCGCCACGAACATGTTCGGCGACATTCTGTCCGATCTGGCATCTGAACTGGCCGGCGGGCTGGGCCTGGGGCCCTCGCTCAACCACGGCGACAGCCATGCGGTCGCACAGGCCCAGCATGGGTCGGCCCCCGATATCGCCGGGCAGGACCGCGCCAATCCGGTGTCGCTGGTCGCATCCGCCGCGATGCTGCTGCATCATCTTGGCGCGCAGGAACCTGCCGCCGCCCTTCACGCCGCCATTGCACGGACCCTTGCCAATCCTGCCACCCGCACCGCAGATATCGGCGGGCCATCGGGTACGGTCGCCTTTACCGAAGCCCTTGTTCAAAATCTGGATCAGCCGACATGACGCAAACCGCCATCCCCTTTCACTTCCTGCGCGGCGGCACCTCGCGGGGGCCCTATTTCAACCGCGCTGATCTGCCCGCGGACCAGGACGTGCTGGCCGAAGTTCTGATCGCCGCAATCGGCGCGGGCAACCCGCGAAACATCGACGGGCTGGGCGGCGGCAACGCGGTGACCACCAAGGTGGCCATGCTCAGCCGGTCGAACGATCCCGCCGCCGACATCGACTATTTCTTTGCCCAGGTCGCGGTCGAACAGCGACTTGTCGACTTCGCACCGACCTGCGGCAACATGCTGGTCGGGGTCGGCCCGGCGGCAATCGAGATGGGGTTGATGCCCGCCGGCGGAGATGTCACCCCGGTGCGGATCCGTGCCGTCAACACCGGCGCGCTGGTCAAGGCGGTGGTGCAAACGCCGGGCGGGCGGGTCTGCTATGACGGCGACACCGCGATTGACGGCGTGCCGGGCAGCGCCGCCCCGGTGGCGCTGAATTTCATGCAGGTCGTCGGTTCCCGTACCGGCACGATGTTCCCCACCGGCAAGCCCATTGACGTGATCGACGGGGTTGCGGTGACCTGCATCGACGTGGCCATGCCGATGATGATCGCCCGCGCCGCCGATTTCGGCCTGACCGGCGGCGAAACCCTGGACCAGCTTGACGCGATGCCCGACCTGTTCGCCCGGATGGAGGCGATCCGCCTGAAGGCGGGCATGCTGATGGGCTTTGGCGATGTCGCCAAGTCGGTGACGCCCAAAATCGGTCTGATCTCTGCGCCTGACAGTACCGGCCATTTCCGGGCGCGCTATTTCATGCCGTGGACGACGCATCCCACGTTGGCCGTCACCGGGTCGCAATGCCTTGCCGCCTGTGCGCTGGCCCCGGGCACCGTGGCCGAGGGGCTGGTAAGACCGGTCGGGGCCTCGCCGGCGGTGATCCGCATCGAACACCCGATGGGGGTGATGGACGTCACCGTCGAATTCTCGCACGAGGGCGGGTTCCAGTTCCATTCTGCCGGGGTGATCCGCACCGCCCGCCTGATTGCGCGGGGCGAGGTGCTGATCCCGGCAACGGTCTGGACCGGCGGATGAGCGGCAAGGCCGACGGCGGGCGCGTCTTTGACGTGCTGGCGCGCGCCTTCGCGCAGGAAAACGTCACCACCTGCTTTGCGCTGATGGGGGACGCCAACATGAACTGGGCGACCCGGCTGGGCGAATCCGGCTGCCGGATGATCTATGTACGCCACGAACATTGCGCCGCCGCCGCCGCCATGGCCTATGCCCGCAAATCCGGCGAGGTCGGCGTCGCCACCGTCACCTGCGGCCCCGGCGTGACGCAACTGATGACGGCGCTGCCCGCAGCCGTGCGCGCAGGGCTGCCGCTGGTGATCTTCGCAGGCGAGCCACCGCTGAAAGCGGGCTGGTACAATCAGGCCATCGACCATGCGCCGCTGGTCACGGCCACCGGTGCCGCCTATCACGCCCTGCACCATGTCGCCCGGATGCCCACGGCCGTCCGCGATGCCTTTTTGCAGGCCCGCCAGGAACGCCGCCCGGTTGTGATCGGCGTGCCCTTCGATCTTCAGGATCTGCCCTGGGACGGGCC
>JAJDOB010000088.1 GCA_022340385.1 Rhodobacter sp. | reverse complement strand
ACGGGTCGAGGTCGGCGGCGTGATCTGCGTGACCGCAAGCTGCACCACCTGGATGGCGCGCTGCGAGATGGCCGCGACCAACCGTATGGCCTTGTGGCGCAAGATGCAGGACGGATGCCCCGGCGCCGCGCTTGGCGACCTTGGGGGAATCGGTTCGCCGGAGTCACTCCTGAGCCGGCTGCAATCGCTCAAACCAACGATCTAGCCGCGCGCCGTTCACCCCCGAATCGGACCACCCAAAGCGCAGCCGTGACAGGATCACCAGTTCCGTAACGCAGTCCGGATTGCCCGGCTCTGCCTGAACGGTGATGTAATCGGGGAACCCGATCAGCCGGGAGCGCGCGACATATGTGATATGTCCCGCCGCCACCGACCCGGCCAGAACCGACGCACCGGCAGCCTGGGCGATCCGGTCAAATCGTGCCAGCGCCGTTGCCGGATCGCCGAACACCGCGACCCGCCGCAGCACGCCGGTGCGCCCCGGGTCGCCTGCCGTGGACGGATCGACATGCCAGCGCGCCGGATCGCTGGGCGCAAGCCGCACATAGGCCGGCACGGCAACACCCAGCGCAACCAGAACCACCAGAAGTCTCAGGATCCGCTTGCCCTCGACGGTTGCATTTCCAGGATTGTCATCGGCGTGTCCAGCACCACAGGCAGACCAGCTCTGTCGCGACATGTGCCCCCGCAATCGCGGTTGCTCCGGTGGTGTCGAAGGGGGGCGACACCTCTACCACATCGCCGCCCACCATGTTGATCCCGGCGATTTCGCGCAGCATCCGCGCCACCTGGGCAGAACTGAGCCCGCCCCAGACCGGCGTCCCGGTGCCCGGCGCGAAAGCCGGGTCCAGCGCGTCGATATCGAAGGTCAGGTAGGTTTTCGCATCGCCAAGTATGCCCCTGATCTTTGCCGCCGTCGCCACCGCCCCGGCCTCGTGGACCTCGGCGGCATCAATCACCGTGATCCCCAGCGTGTCGGGATTGTCGGTGCGGATGCCGACCTGCACGGAATGGGCAATGTCGATCAGACCTTCCATGACCGCCTTGTAGAACATCGTGCCGTGATCGATGCGGCTGGTGTCCTCGTCGGTCCAGGTATCGGTATGGGCGTCGAATTGCAGCAGCGCCAGCGGCCCATGCCGCGCCGCATGCGCGCGCAGCAGCGGCAGCGAGATCGAATGGTCGCCACCCAGCGTGATACAGCCCGCGCCCTGATCCAGTATGCCGCCGGCATGCGCCTGGATGGCGCGCGGAACATCAGCGACGCGCGCATAGTCGAACGCCATGTCGCCGTAATCGGCGATGGCGAAATCGCTCATCGGATCGAATCCCCAGCCATAGGGCGCGTCAGGGGCCTGCAGCGCGCTGGCCTCGCGGATCGCACGCGGGCCCAGCCGCGTGCCGGGACGGTTGGTCACCGCCTGATCGAACGGCACCCCGGTGATCGCCAGATCGACGCCCGCCAGATCCTTCGAATAACGCCGCCGCAGGAACGAGGTGACCCCGCCAAAGGTATTCTCGTGGCTCAGCCCCTTGAATCCATCGCGGGTCACCGCCGTATCTACCTGATGTTTCGCGTCTTCCAGTGCCATGTACCGCCCCCCTGACCTGCCAAAGACCGCCCTAGCGCAGTGGCTGCGCGCATTCGACCAGCCGCGCAAAGAACGATGCGCCGATCGGTGCGATCTCGTCATTGAAATCATATGCGGGATGGTGGCAATAGGCGGTTTCGCCCTGCCCCAGAAACAGATACGCTCCCGGGCGCGATTCCAGCATATAGCTGAAATCCTCGGCCCCCATCTCGCGGATGGCGTCCGTCGCCACCCTGTCCGCGCCGACGACATCCGCCGCCACGCCTGCCGCGAACTCGACCGAGGCGGCATCGTTCACCGTAGCCGGATAGCCCTCGGCGATCTCCAGCACCGCGGTGACATCGAAGGCCAGTTCATGGCCTTTCACAATCTCTTCAATCCGCCGGAACACCATGGCGCGCACATCCTTGTTGAAGGTGCGGATGGTGCCGGAGAATCTGGCCTGCGCCGGAATCACGTTATCCGCGGTGCCGGTGTGAATCTGGCAGACAGAGATCACCAGATCCTCGACCGCGCGGTGGTTGCGGCTGACGATGCTGTAGATCGCCTGGATCATCGCCACCGCCGCCATCACCGGATCCTTGCTTTCATGCGGCCAGGCGCCATGCCCGCCAACCCCGTTGACCTCGATCCTGAACTCATCCACCGCCGCCATGATCGGCCCCGGTGTGGTATAGAACCTGCCCGTCTCGTACAGCGGCGCGTTGTGGATGCCATAGACCTGGGCGATGCCGAAACGGTCCATGATGCCTTCCTGCACCATCACCTCGCCGCCGCCGCCGCCCTCTTCGGCAGGCTGAAAGATCAGCGCCACCCTGCCAGAGAAGTTCCGCGTCTCAGCCAGGTATTTCGCCGCGCCCAGCAACATCGTGGTGTGCCCGTCATGGCCGCAGGCGTGCATCTTGCCGGGTGTTTCGCTGGCATAGTCGGCCCCGGTGGCCTCTTCGATGGGCAGCGCATCCATGTCGGCGCGCAAACCGATGCAGGTGCCGCCCGATGCCGCCGCGCCCTGCCCGTTGATGATCGCGACGATGCCGGTGTTTGCGATCCCTTCGTGAATCTCATCGACCCCGAATTCGCGCAGCCGGTCGGCCACGAACCCGGCCGTCTTGTGCAGATCGAACCCCAGTTCGGGGTTGCGGTGCATCCACTGACGCCATTCTTTCATTTCGCTGGTGTAGTCACCGATACGGTTGATCACGGGCATAGCTGGACTCCGGAATTGCTGCGGCCGATAACCGCCGCAGGCTTCCACAGATTCAAGGGTCCGGCAATGGTCAAAGACAGCGACATTCTGGTGCATGACCCCAATGGCGGCCTGCCGCGCCTTCTGGAAATCATGCGCCGCCTGCGTGATCCCGAAACCGGCTGCCCCTGGGATATCGAACAGGATTTCGCCAGCATCGCGCCCTACACGATAGAAGAGGCCTATGAAGTGGCCGATGCGATCGAACGCCAGTCCTGGGACGAATTGAAATCGGAACTGGGCGACCTGCTGTTGCAAACGGTCTATCACACGGCGATGGGCGAGGAACGCGGGCTGTTCACCTTTCAATCGGTCGCCGATGGCATATCCGACAAGATGGTCGCCCGGCACCCGCATGTCTTTGGCGCCGAAAGCCGCGAAAAATCTGCCGAACAGCAGACCCGCGACTGGGAAACCATCAAGGCGGCCGAACGCGCGGCCCGTGCGGCGCACGGGGTGCTTGATGACGTCGCCACCGGCCTTCCGGCCCTGACCCGGGCGGTAAAGCTGCAAAAACGCGCCGCGCGCGTCGGCTTCGACTGGCCCGACACCGGCCAGGTGATCGACAAGATCGCCGAGGAGGCCGGCGAACTGGTCGAGGCACGCGATCGCCTGACCCAGGCCGAAGTGACCGAGGAATTCGGTGACCTTCTGTTCGTCATCGCCAATCTTGCGCGGCACCTGAAGGTCGATCCCGAATCCGCGCTGCGCGCCGCCAATGCCAAGTTCTCTCGGCGGTTCCGGGCCATCGAGGCGCGATTGGCGGACATGGGCAAACGCCCCGAGGACAGCGATCTCGCGGAAATGGATGCGCTTTGGGACGCGGTCAAGGCCAGCGAACACGCCTAGAGCGGCGTCCTTTCAATGTGAATCGGGGGGGCCGCTCTGGCCTTCTGTTTTTGCGCGCAATTCATTCCGAAAACCGGTTCCCACTTTTCGGATTGCGCGCTAGCCCGCGCCATGCCGTCGACCCGGATCGCCCGGCAGAAACCCCACGGTTTACCGATTACCCTGACCGGCTTTACAAACCGTGACCCACGCCGCAATCATGGCCCATGACCCGCAAGATCATCATCGACACCGACCCCGGACAGGACGACGCGGTTGCGATCCTGCTGGCGCTGGCCTCGCCAGAGCTTGAGGTGCTTGGAATCACCGCCGTTGCCGGCAATGTACCCCTGCCCTTGACCCAGAAAAACGCGCGAATTATCTGTGAGTTGTCGGGCGTTATTGATGTTCCCGTCTTTGCCGGATGCGACGCGCCGCTGGCCCGGAAGCTGGTTACCGCAGAACATGTTCACGGCAAGACCGGCCTGGATGGCATCGACCTGCCGGAGCCCGAAATCCCGCTGCAGGACCAGCACGCCGTTGATTTCATTGTCGAAACCCTGCGGCAACACCCGGCGAACACCGTGACGCTGTGCCCGCTCGGCCCCCTGACGAATATCGCAGCCGCTTTCAACAAGGCCCCGGATATCGTTGAAAAGGTTCAGCAAATCGTCCTGATGGGCGGCGCGTATTTTCAGGTCGGCAATATAACCCCGGCGGCGGAGTTCAACATTTATGTCGATCCGGAAGCCGCTGAAATCGTGTTCAAATCCAAGGTCGACCTTGTGGTCATGCCGCTGGACGTGACCCACAAGGCGCTGACCACCCAGCCCCGCGTCGATGCCTTCCGCGCGCTCGGCACCCGGGTCGGCATGGCCGTGGCGTCCTGGACCGCGTTTTTCGAACGCTTCGATGTCGCCAAGTACGGCTCTGCCGGGGCGCCGCTGCATGACCCGACGGTCATCGCCTATCTGATTGATCCAAAACTGTTTTCCGGGCGCCACATCAATGTGGAAATAGAAGTTCAAAGCGATCTGACACGGGGCATGACCGTCGCCGACTGGTGGCGCGTCACCGATCGCCCGGCCAACGCGCTGTTCATCGGCGACATCCACGCCGACGGGTTCTTTGCGCTGCTGACCGACCGCCTGTCCCGGCTATGAGCGCCGCGCTGCATCTTGCCGACGAAACCGATCTCGACCGCCTTCTGCCAATGGTTGCGGCCTATCACAGTCTTGAAAAGATTGACCAATCCGACGATGTCCGGCGGAATTCAGTGCAGCCGTTGCTGCAGGGCTCGCCGCATGGTGCGGTGTGGCTGATCGGTCCCCGAAAAAGCCCGGTGGGCTATATCGTCATCAGCTTTGGCTGGTCGGTCGCACTGGGCGGCATGGACGGGTCAATCGACGAATTCTACATCCGAGAGAACGTGCGCGGCCGTGGCATGGGGACAGAGGTGCTGGCCGCGCTGCTGCCGCAACTTGCCAGGGCGGGTATCAAGGCGCTGCATCTGAAGGTCGCGCAAGACAATGCAAGCGCGCGGAAGCTGTATTCGAAACGGGGTTTCGAACTGCGCGAGCGGTACAATCTGATGACCTGGCATGCGGCCTAGGCTGGGCGCAGCCGCGCCGGGCGGTTGATCAGGACCAGCCCCGCCGCCACCAGAACCAGCGCGCCCAGCAGGGGAAAGCCGACCTCCTCCCCCAGGATGAGCCAGCCGAAAACCACGCCGAACACCGGCGACAGGAAACTGAACGAGGCGACGCCAGAGGCCGGATAGACCTTCAGCAGCCAGAACCAGAACAGGTAGCCGGCGGTCGCCACCACCACGATCTGAAACCCCATGCCGGCCAGGTGTTCGGCGTGCAGGTCACGGATCAACGGGCCGAACAGCGGCGCGGCCAGCAACAAGATCACTGCCGATACAGTGACTTGCCAGAAAATCTGCATTGTCGGCTCGATTCGCGAAAACTGCGTGACCCGTGTCAGCAGCGCGATCCCTGCCCAGCTGATGGCCGCCACCAGCGCCATGACATCGCCTATCAGGCTGACTTCGCCGTTGCCGCCGCGATCCAGAAGCGCCCAGCCGACACCGCCAAGGGCCAGCGCCAGACCCAGCAACTTGCGCCCGCTGATGCGTTCACCCGGGATCGCCAGATGCGCCATCAGCACCAGCCAGACCGGCATCGAATAGAAGATCACAGAGGTGCGCGCGACACTGGTCAGGTCCAGTGCCAGGAACAGCAGGATGAATTCCGATGCGAACAGGGTTCCGCACAGAATGGCCGACGGCGCGGCGGTGCGGGTAAAGCTTGGCCAGTGGCCGCGGAACCGCATCCAGAGGAAGATCAGAACCACGGCCCCGACCGAGCGCAAGCCGGCAGCGAACACCGGTTGCAGACCCTCGTTCACGATCTTGATGATCACCTGATTGAGGCCGAGAACCGCCGAAAACGCCACCAGCGATGCCGCGCCAAAGGCGTCGATGTTTTCCTTGCGCTGCATGTTGCGGCCCGCCCCCCGGCAGCGACATGCCGCCGGCGCAGAGTTGACCACCGCCGCGGCCCATGTACAAGCGCCGTTTGCCGGGTGGCCGGCGCATTCGCAGGGCCAACGGAAATATGGAATTTCCGATCGCGTGCCGCTGCGGTAGGGTGCGCCCAGACCGCGCGAACAAGGGACCGGATCACGATGACAGTGTTACAGATTGCCGCCGTTCTGATTGTGCTGGCGGGCGCGTTCGGCGCGATCAACTACCTGTTCCTGAAACTGCCATCCTCCATCGGAATCCTGGTGGTGGCGCTGTTTGCGTCGCTGGGAGTGGTCGGCCTTGACCGGCTGCTGCCGGGGCTGGGCATCGTTGCACAGGTGCGCGACCTGGTGATCGGACTGGAATTTTCGGATGCCCTGCTGCAGGGCATGCTGGGCCTGCTGCTGTTTGCCGGGGCGCTGCATGTGAAGCTCGGCGATCTGCGCAGGCAATGGCGGCTGGTGTTCCTGATGGCGACCATGGGCGTGGCGCTGTCGACGGTGGTTGTCGGGGTCGGGTTCAGCTGGATGACCGGCATGCCGCTGCTGGTGGCGATGGTGTTCGGCGCGCTGATCTCTCCGACGGATCCGGTCGCCGTGCTGGGCGTTCTGCGCGAGGCGAACCTGCGCAAGTCGCTTGAAACCACGATTGCCGGGGAATCGCTGTTCAACGATGGCGTTGGCTATGTGGTGTTCCTGGTTCTGATCGGCATCGCCTTTCCGCATGGCGACGCCCATGGCAGCGGGCTGGCGGGCGCCGCCAGGCTGTTCTTTCAGGAGGCGGTCGGCGGTGCGGTTCTGGGCACGGTTCTGGGCTGGCTGACCTTTCGCGTGATGCGGCGCATCGACGATTACGCGCTGGAGGTCCTGCTGACGCTGGGGCTTGCTTTCGGCGGTTATGAGCTGGCGGTCTACCTGCATGTGTCGGCGCCGATCATGGCGGTCTGTGCCGGGTTGCTGATCGGCGATATCGGCACCAAACACGGGATGAGCGAACTGACGCGCCGGTATGTCGAGGGGTTCTGGCAGCTGATCGACGAGATCCTGAACGCGGTTCTGTTCCTGATGATCGGCGCCGAGGTGTTTGCCGTCGCCTTCAGCTTTGACGCGGTCACGGCGGGCATCCTGTCGATCGGGCTGGCCCTGATCGGTCGCCTGGTTGCGGTTGCGGTCCCGGTGCTGATCCTGAAACCGTTCGGCGATCATGCGCCCGGGATCGTCCCGATAATGACCTGGGGCGGATTGAAAGGCGGGATATCGGTGGCGCTGGCGCTTTCCCTGCCAGAGGGCGAATGGAAACCGCTGATCCTGACCTGCACCTACATCGTCGTGCTGTTCTCGATCATCGTGCAGGGGCTGACGGTCGGACGTCTGGCCGCCCGGGTGGGGCGCGAACCGGACCTGGTATGAAGAACCGCGCGACCCGGAAATCCGGATCGCGCGGCGATGCGTCAGGCTGGGACAAACCTGACGGCGTTGGGATGCCCTTCTGTCATGTCAATTGCCCAGGGCCCCCCGAAAATCAGTTGCCAGCCGTGAACGACGGGGAAATTTCCTTTGCGTCAATGGAATAGTCGCGGGTGCCGATGGCGTCGTTCTGGGTCGAGGCGTGGACGGGTTGCGTTTCATATGCCGCCTTGGCCAGGCTTGCGACCGTCGCCAGCGCGCTGCCATTGCCACCGGCAAACGCCATGCCACCAAACAGCATGAACACCGAAAGCAGAACAAGGAAGCCAAGCAGGTAGGGTGCGTATTCGATGATTTTCATTTCTTTTCCTCCGGGAAATCAAACTGATACCGGCGTCGGGCCCTAGGCCACCAGCGCCAGCGCGAAGGCCATTGGCAGCACGTATCCACCGATGACTGCGAGTGCGAATTTCATGGCCGTCTCCTTTGTTTTCCTGCCCGTTGCTGCAGGTCTCGGATATGGGTCGTATGAACGGCGCAAACGGTTCAAAAAATAATCGCAGCCGAAGGCTCGGTTTGATTCTTGGGTTTCCGCAGGCGCCGGATTGGCCTAATAAGCGGCCCACGGTGACAGGAATTTCGATGAGCGATACGATCCTTGACCGCTGCGAGGCCAACAACCTGCGCATGACAGACCAGCGCCGCACCATTGCGGCGGTGCTGGAAGAGGCCGACGATCACCCCGACGTCGAAGAGCTTTATGCGCGCGCCAGTCAGGTCGACCCGCGAATATCGCTGGCCACGGTCTATCGCACGGTCAAGCTGTTCGAGGAATCCGGGATACTGAACAAGCGCGAATTCGGCGACGGGCGCGCGCGCTATGAAACCGCCGACCGCGACCATCACGACCACCTGATCGACCTGCACTCTGGCGAGGTGATCGAATTCGTCGACCCCGATATCGAGGCGCTGCAGGAAAAGATCGCCGCCAAGCTGGGCTATCGGCTAAAGGGGCACCGGCTGGAACTGTATGGCGTCCCGATCAAGCGGGACGACGGTTAGCGGCGCAGGGGCGCGTGCCGGCTTTCCCGACGCGGCATTTCGCGTTACGCCTTGGCCAGCCCGGGAGTTTGACATGGCCCTGAAAACCACCTGTATCGGCGCCTACCCCAAGCCGGATTATGTTCCGATCCGCGACTGGTTTCAGGTCGGCCATGACGCGCAGGATTACAACGACACGGTGCTGCGCGGCTGGACCGAAAGCGCCGATGTGCAGGACGCGCTGGATCGCGCCACGGCCGAGGTGGTCGCCGACCAGATCGCCTGCGGCATCGACATTCCGACCGACGGCGAAGTCCGGCGCGAGAATTACGTGCATTACCAGTGCCGCCATTTCGACGGTTTCGATTTTGTGAACCTGACCAGACGGGTGCTGCGCAACGGCGCCTATGTGGCCGAACTGCCGACGATCAGCGGCCCGGTCCGGGCCCGTGGCGAAAGCGTGCTGGTGCGTGACTGGCAGGTGGCACAGGCCGCCAGCGACCGGCCGGTCAAGATCACCCTGCCCGG
>JAJDOB010000078.1 GCA_022340385.1 Rhodobacter sp. | reverse complement strand
GCCGTCAGGCTGAGGCGCAGGATGTCAAGCTGCTCTTCCAGCGTGTAGGCGGCAAACAGGCCAAGTGCCGTGTCAAACGGTTCAAGCGCCTGCGCAGGATTGCCGATGGCATCGGCATGATCGAGGATCAACTGGTCAAGCCCGGGTTTTTTCTGCAGGGCCTGCTGGAAGGCACATTTCGACATGCCAAGGCTGACGGTGGCCATCCAGGGTTGCATCTTTGCAGCCAGAAAGCCGGGCACGCCACGATCGGCCATGGCGCGGCGCAGGGTTTGCCAGTCGGCTTCGGGCAACAGGTCCGGCAGGGTCGGGCCGTCGACAATGAAGGCGACGCCGGGATCGCGGGCGATCTTGGCCTGAAGGCGCGCCTCGTCGCCATTTCCAACCTCAAGGAAGATGGTTTTCGACCGCTCGATCAGCGGGGTGATCTGTTGCATGGTGCGCGTATGGCGCGGGTCGGCGACATGCAGCGTGCCAACCAGATGGATCACGCGGTCGTCCTTTTCGGCGCGCCAGATCAACCCGTTTGGAAATGGCTGCGCAGCAGCGGCGCGTTCCAGGCGCGCGCGGTTCTGGGCGGGCATTTCGGCCAGCAGATCGGCGCCGACGCAGGCCGCGCCAGCCTGTTGGGCCACAAACAGGGTGACAGCAGCAATCAGGACACGAAACATGGGGCACCTTCGACATTTGCAACTGACGGTATGATCGCCGCTGGCGCTGCGCGTGACAAGGCTTGGGAAAACTTTGCCGGAATACGGTTGACTTGCCGGAGCGGCATCCTTAGATCACGCTCGTTAGCACTCGATACTGCTGAGTGCTAACATCAGATTTCAACATGAACCAAGGAGCGTTCAGAGATGGCATTCACTCCGCTGCATGACCGGGTACTGGTCCGCCGGATCGAGGGCGACGAGAAGACCAAGGGCGGTCTTATCATCCCGGATAGCGCAAAAGAAAAACCTGCCGAGGGCGAAGTTATCGCCGTTGGCGCCGGTGCGCGTGACGAAGATGGCAAGCGCGTCCAGATGGACGTCAAGAAGGGCGACAAGATCCTGTTCGGCAAATGGTCGGGCACCGAGATCACGCTGGACGGCGAAGAGCTGTTGATCATGAAGGAAAGCGATATTCTGGGCCTGATCGCCTAGATCGCGTCTTTTGTGACGAGCGATGGGTGACTTCACCTATCCGACAACCAAGATTTAACAGGAGTAGCAATCATGGCTGCTAAGGACGTCAAATTCAATACCGATGCCCGCAATCGTATGCTCAAGGGTGTGAACATTCTTGCCGACGCGGTAAAAGTCACGCTTGGCCCGAAAGGCCGTAACGTGGTTCTGGACAAATCCTTTGGCGCACCGCGGATCACCAAAGACGGTGTGACGGTTGCCAAGGAAATCGAACTGGAAGACAAGTTCGAGAACATGGGCGCGCAGATGGTGAAAGAAGTCGCCAGCCGCACCAATGACGAGGCCGGCGACGGCACCACCACCGCGACCGTTCTGGCCCAGGCCATCGTCAAGGAAGGCTTGAAATCGGTTGCCGCCGGCATGAACCCGATGGACCTCAAGCGTGGCGTCGACATGGCCGTTGCCAAGGTCATCGAGAACATCAAGGCCTCGTCGCGCGAAGTCAAAGACAGCGACGAAGTCGCCCAGGTCGGCACGATTTCAGCCAACGGCGAATCCGCCATCGGCAAGCAGATTGCCGACGCGATGCAGAAAGTCGGCAACGACGGCGTCATCACCGTGGAAGAGAACAAGGGCCTTGAGACCGAGACCGAGGTCGTCGAAGGCATGCAGTTCGACCGCGGGTATCTTTCGCCCTATTTCGTCACCAACGCCGACAAGATGACTGCCGAACTGGAAGACTGCCTGGTTCTGCTGCACGAAAAGAAACTGTCGTCGCTGCAGCCGATGGTGCCGCTGCTGGAAACCGTTATCCAGTCGGGCAAGCCGCTGCTGATCATCGCCGAGGATGTCGAGGGCGAAGCCCTGGCCACTCTGGTGGTGAACAAGCTGCGCGGCGGTCTGAAAATCGCCGCCGTCAAGGCACCGGGTTTCGGTGATCGTCGCAAGGCGATGCTGCAGGATCTTGCGATTCTGACCGGCGGTCAGGTGATCAGCGAAGACCTGGGCATGAAGCTGGAAAACGTGACCATCGACATGCTGGGCTCTGCCAAGCGGATCTCGATCACCAAAGACGAGACCACCGTGATCGACGGCAATGGCGAAAGCTCCGAGATCGAGGCACGCGTTGCCCAGATCCGTGGCCAGATCGAAGAAACCTCTTCGGACTACGACCGTGAAAAGCTGCAGGAACGCGTTGCCAAACTGGCCGGCGGTGTTGCAGTGATCCGCGTCGGCGGCATGACCGAAGTTGAAGTGAAAGAGCGCAAGGACCGCGTTGACGATGCGCTGAACGCCACCCGTGCGGCCGTTCAGGAAGGTATCGTTGTCGGTGGCGGCGTTGCCCTGGTTCAGGGCGCCAAGGCGCTTGCTGGCCTCAAGGGTGACAACAGCGATCAGGATGCCGGCATCGCGATCGTCCGCAAGGCCCTGGAAGCTCCGCTACGCCAGATCGCCGAGAACGCAGGCGTCGACGGTTCGGTTGTCGCGGGCAAGGTTCGTGAATCCGATGACCTGACTTTCGGCTTCAACGCGCAGACCGAAGAATATGGCGACATGTTCAAGTTCGGCGTGATTGACCCGGCCAAGGTCGTGCGCACCGCATTGGAAGACGCAGCCTCGATCGCAGGTTTGCTGATCACCACCGAAGCCATGGTTGCCGACAGGCCCGCCAAGGAAGGCGCTGGCGGCGGCGGCGGTATGCCCGACATGGGCGGCATGGGCGGCATGATGTAACCGTCGCTTTCGCAAAGCGAATGCGACGCGGGGTGGCGGGTGATTGGCTACTTGATGCCAATCACCGGGAACCTCGACGTCACAAGATGGGGGCTGCCTGCGGGTGGCCCCTTTTTCTTTGCGCAGCGGGGCCGAACGGGCAAATCGGTATTTCAGGTACAACCGAAGGCCTGTACTTCCGAAATATCCGGTGGCGATAATCCGGCGGGAGGTCGATATTTTTCGGCTCGCCAATTCGGTGCACTATTGGGGCGCGAGGTCACAGACTTCGGCCGATTGCGGGTCGCAAAGATCGAACAACGTGCAGCGCTCAACCTCGAATGTCAGAAGAACGCGAGGTGAATCGTCCTCTTACACGTAGTCCCCGATCGCGACGAGCGAGTCTCACCTCTCGAGGAAGGCAAGCAGCTCTGCCAACACCTTTCCCGGGGCTTCCTCGGCCAGATAATGCCCGGCATTGATGGCGCCGCCGCTGAC
The DNA here is from genome assembly GCA_022340385.1 of Rhodobacter sp. Lineage (GTDB taxonomy): Bacteria > Pseudomonadota > Alphaproteobacteria > Rhodobacterales > Rhodobacteraceae > CALGTJ01. Next base: position 8,956 of record JAJDOB010000078.1, on the reverse strand, counting down.
GGGCATGGCGCAATAGCCCTGCCAGATTGCCAGCGGATCGTAGAATCTGCCGATAATGCCCTGCGCACCCCATAGCGCCAGCAGCGGGCACTGGATTTTCACGCCAGCCGCGCGGCTTTCGCGATCATGGACAAGGTCGATCGTGGCGGCGGCGCGATAGTCTTCGCAGATGCCGCGGATCACGGCGGGGTCGTTGACCGCCGTCAGATAATCGGCCAGCGCCAGCGGATGAAAGAAATCGTCGTCCTTGGGCTCGCGTCTTGTGTGGCCGTGAAACCAGCCGGTCGGATCATTGCCGATCAGGCCTTCGGGGAAGGGCGCCGGCAGGGCCAGATAGAACCAGTGGGCATAGGCCATTGCAAAGGCCATGTCGGTCCGCTCGAAATGCTCCAGCGTCGGGATGATATCCAGAAGCGCCAGATGCGTGACCCGGTCCGGGTTGTCCAGTGCCAGCCGGTGACAGACGCGCGCGCCGCGATCGTGGGCGACAATGCGAAACGTTTCATGCCCCATATGATCCATCAGTTGCAAAAGGTCGCCGGCCATTTCGCGTTTGGAATACGCCATGTGATCGGCGCTGGCGGGCGGTTTGAACGACCCGCCATAGCCGCGGATGTCAGGGCAATAGACCGTGTATCGCTGCGCCAGCGCCGGGGCCAGTGCGTGCCACATCGCATGGGTCTGGGGATTGCCATGCACCAGCAGCAGTGGCGGACCGCTGCCGCCATGGCGCAGCCGGACCGGGCCATTGGCCAGATTGAGCGTTTCGAGGGTGAAGTCGGGAAAGAATGTCATGTTGCTGCCTCTGGTCGGCAACATTGAAGACGCCGCGCCGCGTAGGTTCAAGCAGAATTGCACAGCCCCCGGGTTGCCGACGCCCGAATTCACGCTTTAGGTGAGGGCCATGCGGCGTGTGATGATCATCGGCCAGCCCGGATCGGGCAAATCCACCTTCGCGAAAGAGTTGGGGACGATCACGCATCTGCCGGTGTTCCATATCGACCACATCCACTGGAAGCCGGGTCGGGTCGAACCTTCGGGGGCCGAAAAGAACCAAATCTGCGCCGAGGTCCATGCCCGCGAACGCTGGATAGTCGAGGGCGGGGGCCCGGTCACCTGGGGCGAGCGGCTGGAGCGCGCCGACACGCTGATATGGCTGGATTTTCCGCTGATTATCCGCGGCTGGCGGGTTTTCAGGCGCATGTTGCTTAACTGGGGCCGGGTGCCGCCCGACCTTCCCGAAGGCTGCCCCAGGCGGTTCAGCCTGGAATTCGCGCGCTGGATCTGGAAGACGCGGCACACCGGGCGCAGGCTGGCGGGCGATCTGTACGCAAACGCGCCGGACGAAAAGACAAAACTCAGGTTGCGGTCACGGCGCGAAGTTGGGCAATTCCTTGCCGCGCTGCGCTGGGCGGCGGCGCGGGGCAATCTGGGGATATCGCACAGATAGGAGGCTCGTATGCGGCTGATCTTGCTGACGGCACTGGTGATGGTTGCCTTCGCGGCCAACTCTGTCCTGAACCGCGCCGCCCTGACCGGCGGAGACATCAGCCCGCTGACATTCGCCTGGATCAGGGTTGCGTCAGGAGCGCTGGCGCTGACGGTACTGGTTCTGCTGCGCGACCGCCGGCTGTCACTGACCGGGCCGTTCCGGTTGACCGGGGTGCTGTCGCTGACGTTGTATCTGCTGGCGTTTTCCGTGGCTTACGTGTCGCTTGATGCGGGCGTGGGCGCGCTGATCCTGTTTGGCGGCGTGCAGGTCACCATGTTTGCCGGCGCGGTTCTGATGCGCGAGGGTGTTCCGCCGGCGCGCTGGCTCGGCGCGGGGCTGGCATTCGGCGGGCTGGTCTGGCTGATGTGGCCCGGCAGCGGCGCGGCGGGGTCGGTTCTGCACGGGGCGCTGATGCTGGCGGCGGCGCTTGGCTGGGGCATCTATTCGCTTGCCGGGCGGCGATCCGGCGAGCCGTTGCGCGCCACGGCGGCAAATTTCATTCTGGCGACACCGATCTGCCTGGTGGTGCTAACGGTGATGCCCGTCGCCCCCGATGCGGTGGCCCCCGGTGCGCGCGGCATCGTTCTGGCGGTGATATCGGGGGTGGTCACTTCTGCCATTGGCTATGCGCTGTGGTATTCGGTGCTGCCCCGGCTGGCGGCCAGCGTGGCGGCGGTGGCGCAGCTGACGGTGCCGGTGATTGCGCTGGCGGGGGGCATCATATTTCTCGGCGAGGCGGTGACGCTGACTTTCGTGATGGGCTCGGCACTGGTGCTGGGCGGTGTCCTTTTGTCGGTCCTGGCACCGCGAAGCTGACCGGATCGTGCGCTTTTGCGCGCCCGTTTCCGTGCCGGGCAGCGGGTTCAGGTGCTTTCCGCGCGGATATTTTCGAACAAAAGAAGCGGGCGGCTTCAGCGGATCAGCGGTTCCAGCGCGTCATAGGAAATGGCGCGGTCGGTGTTCCAGGCGACATCTGCCAGGCTGTCGGGCTTGTAGCGGATAGCGGCGAGGTCGGCGCGGCTGAAAAAGCGCCGCTTGGTGACGATGCCTTCGGGATCGCGCCAGACCTCGGGCAGCGGCGCGCTCAACCGGCACCGGAAATAGATGTCGACCTGGTGGAAATCGCGTGCCTCGTCGTGGAACTCATTGACAAGCACCGGTGCACCGACAGTGATGCTGGCACCGGTTTCCTCGAAGACTTCGCGGATCAGGTTCGCGGGCAGCGAGCTATGCGGGTTGACGCCGCCACCGGGCGCGCACCAGAGTAGGTCTTGACCGGATGACGGGCTTTCGGGCCAGGCATTCACCAGCAAAAGCCGCTGGTCCGACAGGATCAGGGCACGGGTGGCCAGGCGGGGCGGACGCGGCGTCATAGGCTGAAACTGGCGCGGATCGCCCGTGTGGGCAAGGCCGGTCTTTTTGACGACACACACAATGCCTATCTTCTGAAAGATGTGGCGGGGAATCGGAGTATTGTTTGCGATGATGTCGGGGGCGGCACAGGCGGATGAATGTGTGGTGCTGTTGCACGGGCTGGCCCGCGGACCGGCGTCGATGGCAGTACTGGGGACCGCGCTTAAGGGCGAAGGCTATCGCGTGTTCAACCAGCGCTATGCGTCGCGCAAGGAGTCGATCGAAGACCTGGTCGAAAAGTCGGTTGCGCCCGCGGTCGAGGCCTGCGGCGACGCGCGGGTGCATTTTGTGACCCATTCGATGGGGGGCATTCTGGCCCGGCACTGGCTGGAACATGAGCGACCCGCAAAAATGGGTCGCGTCGTGATGCTGGCGCCGCCCAACCGGGGGTCCGAAATCGTTGACAAATTCGGCGATTTGAAAGCATTCGAATGGATCAACGGCCCTGCAGGAATGCAATTGGGCACCAACCAGGACAGCCTGCCCAACAAGCTGGGTGCTGCGTGGTTCGAACTGGGTATTATTGCCGGAACCCAGTCGCTGAACCCGATCTACAGTTCGGTGATCGGCGGCGCGAATGACGGCAAGGTCTCTGTCGCTTCGACCCGGCTTGAGGGGATGACAGCGCATCTGACATTGCCGGTCACGCACACGTTCATGATGATGAACCCGCTGGTGATCGCCCAGACGCTGGCGTTTCTGGAAACCGGCAGGTTCGACCCGGACCTTCGGATGGCCGATGCGGTAGAGCGAATTGCAGGCAGAACCGTGGTCGAGATCCGCGATAAGTTGGGTGCCAAAAAGCCGGAGTGATCCGGCCTCAGGGGCGAGGTCGCAGGATACGGTTGAAATGGCCCATCTTGCGGCCCGGTCGCGGCTCTGCCTTGCCATAGAGGTGGATCGCGGTGTCGGGCTGTCCGGCCAGATCGGCGACCGTGTCGATGTCGTCCCCGATCAGGTTTTCCATTTCCACGTCGCTGTGCCGGGTTGCGTCGCCCAGCGGCCAGCCGGTGATGGCGCGGATATGCTGTTCGAACTGGTCGACGGCACAGCCGTTCTGCGTCCAATGTCCGGAGTTGTGCACCCGGGGGGCAATTTCATTGACGATCAGCCCATCTGCAGTGACGAACAGTTCGACGCCCAGAACGCCGACGTAATCCAGCGCGTTGAGGATTTTCGCCGCCAGCAGGATGGCGTCGGTGCGCTGCGAACCGGTCAGCCGGGCGGGAACGGTCGTGGTGTGCAGAATGCCGTCGCGATGCAGGTTTTCACCGGGATCGAACGCGGCCACCGCCCCATCAAGACCACGCGCGGCGATGACGCTGACCTCATGGGTGAATGTCACGAAACCCTCAAGGACCGCCGGCGCGCCGTTCAGGTCGGCAAACGCGGCCGCGGAATCGGTGGTGTCGTCGAGGCGTATCTGACCCTTGCCGTCATAACCGAACTGGCGGGTTTTCAGGATCGCTGGCGTGCCTATTGCATTCCGGGCTGTATGCAGATCGTCAAGGCTGTTGATGTCAGCAAATGGCGCGGTGGCCAGGCCTAGGCTGTGCAGGAACTGCTTCTCGGTCAGGCGGTCCTGGCTGGTGGCCAGCGCGCGACGCCCGGGACGGATCGGCCGGTGGGATTCAAGCAGATCCAGCGCCTCTGTCGGGACATTCTCGAACTCATAGGTGATGACATCGACCGACTGTGCGAAAGCGGCAAGTGAGGCGTTGTCATCATAGGCGGCCGTGGTCACCGCATGGGCCACATCACCTGCGGGCGGGTTGGACCCGGGTTCAAATATATGGGTCTTGAAGCCGAGCCGCGAGGCCGCAACCGACAGCATGCGGCCCAGTTGCCCGCCGCCCAGAATGCCGATGGTGCTGCCGGTCCTGAGAGGGTCAGTCATCGCTGGGGGATTCCGGAATGGAAGCGCTCAGCGCCGCGCGCCAGGCATCAAACCGTTCGGCGAGTGCCGCGTCCTGCAGCGCCAGAATCTGCGCCGCCATCAGCCCCGCATTCGCGGCGCCGCCAATCGCCATGGTCGCAACCGGAAAGCCGCGCGGCATCTGCACAATGGAATAGAGCGAATCGACACCCTTCAGGGCGCGGGTTTCAACCGGAACCCCGATCACCGGCACACGGGTCTTGCTGGCCATCATGCCCGGAAGATGCGCAGCGCCACCGGCTCCGGCGATGATCACCTGCAAGCCGCGTCCGACCGCCGATTTTCCGTAGTCCCAAAGCCGGTCCGGGGTACGGTGGGCCGATACGATCCTGGCCTCATAGCCGATGCCCAGTTCGTCCAGTATTTCTGCGGCGGCTTTCAGGGTTGGCCAATCCGATTGGCTGCCCATGATGATGCCAACTTTGATGTCCATTGCCCGTGCCCTTTACCGGCCCTCTGCCAGCGGAGCGGGCACTATAACCGGACGGTGGCGTTAGGCAATGATGTCAGGCGTCAGTTTGTCTTCGATCCTGCTGATCTTGTCTTTCAGGAAAAGTTTCTGCTTTTTCAGTCGGCGCAGGCGCAGCTGATCGGCGCGGCGGCTGTCCTGCAGCGCGGCGATCGCATCGTCAAGATCGCGATGCTCGCGCCGCAGTTCTTCCAGTTCGACGCGCAGCACTTCTTCGTGACCCATTTTCGAGACGTCGTTCATTTGGCGTTTCCACGGTTTTGGATTGGACTCGGTCAAGCCTATCCGCATTTGCGCATTTGACCAAGAAACACTGACAGGATCGGGTTGCAAGGCACGTAAAGCGGCCCCATATTCATCCTACGGTCGCCGAAACTGGGGCCTTTGCACAGTCGCTTGGAAGAGGACGTGTCGATGACGAAGATGACTTTGGGTGCGCATCCCTACCTTTTGGGGTTCGAACAACTGGAACGGCTGATGGAGCGGACTGCGAAGTCTGACAACAACGGCTATCCTCCTTTCAACATTGAACAAAGTAGCGCCAATTCCTATCGGATCACGCTGGCCGTGGCCGGGTTCGCCGAGGATGAACTGGCGATCACCGTGGAAGATCGCCAACTGGTGATCCGCGGTCGTCAAAGCGAGGACGACGAGGGCCGCGTCTATCTGCATCGCGGCATCGCGGCACGCCAGTTTCAACGCACATTCGTGCTGGCGGAAGGGGTCGATGTTGCCGGAGCGGCGATGGAAAACGGCCTGCTTCACGTGGATCTGTCTCGGGCCGAGCCCGAACGGGTGGTGCAGACCATCAAGATCAAGACGGCTTAGGAAGGCGCACGCGATGGATCACAGATATGATTTTGGCGACATGACGCTGGACAATATCGTCTATGTCCGGTCGGTTCAGGTGGATGAACTGCCTGCCGAGCTGCAGGTAAAGATCAACAGCAGCGGCATGGACAGCAACAGCGTTGTCGCGGTGCACAACGCCAACGGGGAACGCCTGGCGCTGGTCCGCGACCGCAAGCTGGCGTTCATTCTGGCGCGCCAGAACGATATGTCCCCGGTGAATGTGCACTGATGCCGTTTGAGTATGACTGGGTGGACGCGTTTACCGCGCATCCTTTCGGTGGCAATGGCTGTGCGGTGATCTATGGCGCGGATGCGCTGGACGATGACACCTGCATGGCGATCGTGCGCGAAACCGGGCTGGTGGAATGCACGTTTCTGGGGCGCTCGATCACTGCCGATGTGAAGGTGCGCTATTTCATGGCGGATCGTGAGATTCCGTTTGCCGGGCATCCCACGGTTGCCACAGTCGCCTCGATGGTGGATCGCGGCATTGTCGGCGAAGGCCAGTTGCGGCTGGAAACCGGCGCCGGCATGATTCCGGTTGATATCGAACTTGGTGCCGACGGCGTGCCGATGGTGACGATGACGCAGGTGCGCCCGCAATTCGGCGCCGAAGTGCCGGCGGAATTGGTCGCGGCTGTCGGCGGATTGCAGGCCGACGATATCCTGGGAACACCGCGCGTGGTGTCCACCGGATTGCCGTTCTGCATCACGCTGGTGAAAGATCGCGAAACGCTTCGCCGGCTGCGGCTGGACATTGGCGCGCTGAAAAAGTTGCGGGCCCGGTCGGGCGACGCCCTTGCCGAAGTGATGGAACCGTTCTGGGTGGCGCTGGAAGGCGAAAGCACGATGGGCCACACGTTTTCGCGGTTGCTGCTGGCGCCGCCCCTGCCCGCCGAAGACCCCTTCACAGGCTCGGCGACCGGGGCGATGGCTGCATATGTCTGGGCCGAGGGCTATCTGACCGCGCCCGATTTCACCGCCGAACAGGGCCATTGGCTGGGTCGGCCCGGCCGCGCAGAGGTAGAGGTGCTGGGCCCACGCGACGACATCACCGGGGTGCGCGTCGGCGGGCAGGGCTACGTTCTGATGCGCGGCTTTCTGAACATCTGAAGCACACGCTGCCGCGCCTGCGGGCCCGGTTCAGGGCCAGATGTCCAGGCGCGACCGAAGGCAATGCGCCGCCTTCCGGTTCAGGTCGGCGCGTGTGTCACCCCCATGAACCCTGTCCTGCAGCGCTGCGGGTTCCTTTTTGGGGCCAACCTGTGCACGCGCGTCCGGACAGTCGAGGATCGGGATTTTCTGGTGCGCCAGATGTGCCGATATCCAGATATCATCCACCCAGAACTCAACCGAATCCGAACGCGGCAAAGGCGGGCAACGCAGGCTTTGCGGCAGCAGGATTCCGGCAAATCCCTGCACAATCCGATGTCCGCCCGGCAATCCCAGACGGGCAGTGTCAAAACTGCTGGCAGCGATGGCAGCCTGGCGATGATGCAAGCGGGCGGCGCGCAAGGCATCCAGCCAGCCGGCATGATAGTCGCAATCGTCATCTGCGATCAGAATATCGCCGTGCGCTTGGCCGATCGCCGGCAGGTATTTGCTGGCTGGCCCGTGATCGTCGCCGCGAACCAGATCGACACCGTCGGGGATGTCCGGCAGCGCGCCGTCCCAGTCGGGAAACCGGACATAACGATGCGGAATGACCAGAACAATTCGCGCGGGCCGCTGCCGCAACAGGCTGTTCAGCGTGCGCCGGAGCCCGGCAAAGCGCGGCGGAATGGATGTCAGCGAGATCGTCGGCATGGCGCCTGGGGCATTTCCTTGCGTTTCTTGCCCGATACCGCCCCGGACCATCGCGCAAAAGCAGGTTTTGCGGCGATTTGCAGCGCTGAATACGAAATCGGCCCGCCGTGCGGATGCTGGCGGGCCGGGTCTTGCAAGGCTTGAACCTGATCAGGCGGCGATCAGGCCCATGCTTTCCAGCTTCAGGATCACCTGATGTGCGCAGTTGTCGACATCGACATTTTCGGTTTCCACGACCAGTTCGGCATTTTCAGGAACATCGTAGGGGTCGGAAATACCAGTGAATTCCTTGATCTTGCCTTCGCGCGCAAGTTTGTACAGCCCCTTGCGGTCGCGCCGCTCGCACTCTTCGATAGTTGTGGCAACATGCACTTCGATGAAAGCGCCGAACGCCTCGATATCCTCGCGCACCGCGCGGCGCGTGGTGGCATACGGGGCGATTGGTGCACAGATCGCGATGCCGCCATTCTTGGTTATTTCCGACGCGACGTATCCGATGCGGCGGATGTTCAGGTCGCGGTGTTCCTTGGAAAACCCAAGTTCCGAACTGAGGTTCTTGCGCACGATATCGCCATCCAGCAGCGTTACCGGGCGTCCGCCCATTTCCATCAGCTTGACCATCAGCGCATTGGCAATGGTGGATTTTCCCGAACCAGAGAATCCGGTGAAGAACACGGTAAAGCCCTGCTTTGACCGGGGCGGACGGGTGCGGCGCAATTCGCGGACCACCTCGGGGAACGAGAACCACTCGGGGATTTCCAGACCTTCCGACAGGCGGCGGCGCAATTCGGTGCCCGAAATGTTCAGGATGGTGACGTTGTCGCGATCATCGATCTCGTCATTGGGTTCGTATTGGGCGCGCTCCTGCACATAGACCATGTGTTTGAAGTCGACCATTTCGATGCCCATTTCCTCTTGGTGCTCGCGGAACAGGTCCTGCGCCTCGTAGGGTCCGTAGAAATCTTCGCCTTTCGAATTGTTGCCCGGT
>JAJDOB010000044.1 GCA_022340385.1 Rhodobacter sp. | reverse complement strand
ATCCGGTATCGGCGGGCTGACCTCTATTCAGAACACATCGATCATGATGAACGAACGCGGCCCCCGGCGGGTCTCGCCGTTCTTCATTCCCGGCGCGCTGATCAACCTGGTATCGGGCCAGGTGTCGATCAAATATGGCTTCAAGGGGCCGAACCATGCGGTGGTGACGGCCTGTTCGACGGGCGCGCATGCGATCGGCGATGCCGCGCGCCTGATCCAGTGGGGCGATGCCGACGTGATGATCGCGGGCGGCACCGAAAGCCCGATCTGCGAGATCGGCGTGGCCGGGTTCAATGCCTGCAAGGCGCTGTCCACGAAATGGTCGGATGAACCGCATCGCGCCTCGCGCCCCTATGACGCGGATCGGGACGGGTTCGTGATGGGCGAGGGTGCGGGCGTCGTCGTGCTGGAGGAATACGAGCACGCGGTGGCGCGCGGCGCCAAGATCTACGCCGAGGTTCTGGGCTACGGGATGAGCGGTGACGCCTATCATATCACGGCCCCGTCCGAGGATGGTGATGGCGCGTTCCGGTCGATGCAGGCGGCGCTGAAACGCGCCGGTCTGGCGCCACAGGCGGTCGATTACATCAACGCGCACGGCACCTCGACCATGGCCGACACGATCGAACTTGGCGCGGTGGAACGCCTGCTGGGCGACAAGGCCGGCGAAGCGACGATGTCGTCGACGAAATCGGCCACCGGGCATCTGCTGGGGGCGGCGGGTGCAATCGAGGCGATATTTTCGATTCTGGCGATTCGCGACCAGGTTGCACCGCCGACGATCAATCTGGAAAATCCGGCGGTGGAAACCTCGCTGGATCTTGCGCCGCTTGTGAAGCAGAAGCGCGAAATCAATGTGGCGCTGTCGAATTCGTTCGGATTCGGCGGCACCAACGCGTCGCTGGTGTTGGGCAGGGTGACCGACTGATGTGGCGATCGCTGGCGTCGAACGCTCTGACGCTGTTCATTGTGGCGCTGATCGCGGTTGGCGGGCTGATCGGATGGGGGCAGGCGCAGTACAAGGCGGCCGGGCCGCTGAGCGACCCGATCTGTCTGCGGGTCAAGCCCGGATCGACCATGGCGGCCGTGTCCAGCGACCTGAACGAGCAGGGTGCCGTGAAAAACGCGCGCATCCTGCGGGTCGGTGCGGATTATACCGACAAGTCCCGCCAACTGAAGGCCGGGAGCTTTCTGGTGCCGGCCGGTGCCTCGATGCGCGAGATCGTCGATATCGTGACACGGGGCGGTCAAAGCACCTGTGGCACCGAGATCGTCTATCGGATCGGCGTCAGCCGGATCGGTGTGCAGGTGCGCCAGCTTGACCCGGCGACCAACCGGTTCGTGGAACTGGTGGAGTTCGACCCCAAGGCGGATGAGGTTCCGGCCCCCTTTGTCGAGATGCGCGCGCGGGCCGATACCCGCTATCGCATCGCGCTGGCCGAGGGCGTCACCAGCTGGCAGATCGTCGAGGGTCTGAAATCGGTCGATCCGATGACCGGCGAGGTGGCCGTCGTGCCGCCGGAAGGGCGGCTGGCGCCGGACAGTTATGAAGTGTCGGTCGGCGATGACCGGGGCGATCTGCTGGCCGAAATGGAAAGCCGCCAGTCCGAGCGGCTGGCCGAAGCCTGGCGCAACCGGTCCGACAACCTGCCGTTCGATACACCCGAAGAGGCGCTGATTCTGGCCTCTATCATCGAAAAGGAAACCGGCGTTCCGGAAGAACGCGGGCGCGTGGCATCGGTTTTCGTGAACCGGCTGAACCAGGATATGCGGCTGCAGACGGACCCGACGGTGATCTATGGCCTTACCAAGGGAGAGGGCATTCTGGGGCGCGGTTTGCGGCAAAGCGAGTTGCGGCGCGAGACGCCTTACAACACCTATGTCATCGACGGGCTGCCGCCGACGCCGATTGCCAACCCGGGACTGGCAAGCATCCAGGCGGCCGTTAACCCGGAGAACACCGATTTCGTGTTCTTTGTGGCCGATGGTTCGGGCGGGCACGCATTTGCCGAAACCCTTGCGGAACATAATGAAAATGTCGCCAAATGGCGGGCGATCGAGGCCGAACGCGCCAGTCAATAGCGTCGATCCGGCATCGGGGCAAAGTTAATGTTCGGTTAACGTTTCCACCGTTAAGTATGTGTTAACAATAAACTTATTGACTTGGCGAACGGTCCGAAGTAGAAACCTGACATGCTGGAAGAAATGGGCAAGCGGCCCCGGGAATGAAATCCCGGTGGTCGCTTTTTCGTTTCTCTCGTGCGGAGCGAGCATGAGAGGCAGGCTGACGACAATGAGCATAATAAAGCCAAATGATAACGATCAGAGCGCGGACGGTTGTCTGGCTGTGGCGGAAGACCTTTTCGAGCAAGCCGTATTGGGGATGAACGGATTGTCGAAGCGTATTCGGCGCGAAGAGATCGTGCCGGAAAAAGACACAAGGGCCGTGGCGGCGATATTGAACAGCGCCACGTTCCAATTGATGAAGGAGCGCGACCGTGTTGCCGAGCTACGCAGAAAAAGCGCCGGAATCGTTGGAGATTACGCCATCGACTTTGACGCCGCACGGGCTGAAATCGGGCGCCGCCTGGCTTGCCTGCGCGAAGCCGGAGGTGGTTGACGCATTCTTGAATGACCTGGGTGAGGGGGCGCTTCTGGCGCTTCCTTATCTTTTTGAGTTCTGGGCGATGGAGCATCAATTGCCGCCCGAAGGCGACTGGCGCACCTGGGTGATCATGGGCGGGCGCGGCGCGGGCAAGACCCGCGCCGGTGCCGAATGGGTGCGCAGCGAGGTCGAGGGGGCGCTGCCGCTGGACGCGGGGCGGTCCAAGCGCGTGGCGCTGGTCGGCGAGACGATCGAACAGGTGCGCGAGGTGATGGTATTCGGCGACAGTGGAATTCTGGCCTGTTCGCCACCCGATCGCCGTCCGGTCTGGCAGGCCACGCGAAAACGGCTGGAATGGCCGAATGGTGCAGTGGCACAGGTGTTTTCGGCACATGAGCCGGAAGGGCTGCGCGGGCCGCAGTTCGACGCGGCCTGGGTCGACGAGCTGGCCAAGTGGAAGAAGGCAGAAGAGGCCTGGGACATGTTGCAGTTCGGGTTGCGCCTGGGGACTTCGCCGCGCCAGGTGGTGACGACGACGCCGCGCAACGTGGGCGTGCTGAAGTCTGTCCTGGGCAATCCATCGACGGTTGTGACCCATGCCACGACAGAGGCAAACCGGGCCAATCTGGCGAAATCCTTTCTGGACGAGGTGCGCACACGTTATGCGGGCACCCGGCTGGGGCGGCAGGAACTGGACGGGGTATTGCTGCAAGATGCCGAGGGCGCGCTGTGGACATCCGGCGCGCTGGAAAGCTGCCGGGTAGAGGCGGTTCCTTCGCTGGACCGCGTTGTCGTGGCGGTCGACCCGCCGGTCACCGGGCATTCGGGATCGGACGACTGCGGGATCGTGGTGGTTGGTGCGGTCACGCAGGGGCCGCCGCAACAGTGGCGCGCCTATGTTCTGGAAGATGCAAGCGTTTCGGCGGCGTCGCCCGCGGTCTGGGCCGAGGCGGCGATCGCGGCGCGCGACCGTCACGGGGCCGAACGGCTGGTGGCCGAGGTCAACCAGGGCGGCGATCTTGTGGAAAGCGTGATCCGGCAGATCGATCCGCTTGTGCCATACCGGTCGGTTCGCGCATCGCGCGGCAAGTCGGCGCGCGCGGAACCCGTGGCGGCGCTTTACGAACAGGGCCGCGTGAAACATGTGCGCGGGCTGGGCAAACTGGAAGACCAGATGTGCCGGATGACGGCGCGCGGATTCGAGGGCAAGGGATCGCCGGATCGGGTCGATGCGCTGGTCTGGGCCTTGCAGGAACTGATGGTCGGGCCGGCGGCACGCTGGCGGCGCCCGCAGATACGCGGTTTGACCTGAGCCCTGCAGCGGGCCGGGGCCTGCCAGAAGAACGATGGAATTCGAGACGGGGCGCCGGGTGGGTGCCCCGTTTTCATTTGGAGACCGCGAAAAGGCGCGGGGCCGTTGCGGGTGAGTTCGCGACCGGCCCCCCTTTGGCGGGCGCCCCCGCGCGGCTTTGGGGTTTTGCCGCGCGGGGGCAGAGCGGGTTTGCGGCGGTTGCGGCCGCCCGGGTTGGATAGGCATGAGGAGCTGACGCAGATGTTTGATTTCCTGAAACGAGACGGGGCGGAAGGTATTGCGACCAAGGCCAGCGCCACCGGTCGGGTGATGGCCTGGCCCGGCGGCGGGCGGGTCGCATGGTCGCCGCGCGATACCGCGTCACTGACGCGGGCGGGATTTGCCGGGAACCCGGTCGGGTTCCGCTGTGTCAAGCTGATTGCAGAGGCGGCGGCGGCGCTGCCGCTGGTTTGTCAGGACGGCGAGCGGCGCTATGAGGTTCACCCGGTCCTGGCGTTGATCGCGCGGCCCAACGGCGCGCAGGGACGCGCCGAATTGTTCGAGGCGCTTTATGCGCAGCTGCTGCTGTCCGGCGATGGCTATGTCGAGGCGGTTGGCGGCGACATCGGGTTGCCGTTCGAGCTGCATGTGCTGCGCTCTGACCGGATGAGCATCGTGCCGGGTGCCGACGGCTGGCCGGTCGCCTATGAATATGCGGTGGGTGCGAAGAAGCATCGCTTTGCGGTGGGTGACGGCGTGTCGCCGGTTGCGCATGTGAAGAATTTTCACCCGCAGGACGATCATTACGGGTTTTCGCCGATGCAGGCCGCTGCGGCGGCGCTGGACGTGCATAATTCCGCTTCGCGCTGGTCCAAGGCGTTGCTGGATAACGCGGCGCGCCCGTCCGGGGCCATCATCTATCGCGGGGCCGACGGTCAGGGATCGCTTGGTACGGATCAGTATGACCGGCTGCTGAATGAAATGGAAACCTATCATCAGGGGGCGGCGAATGCCGGACGCCCGATGCTGCTGGAAGGCGGGCTGGACTGGAAGCCGATGGGATTTTCGCCATCCGACATGGAGTTTCAGAAAACCAAGGAATCGGCGGCGCGCGAGATCGCGCTGGCCTTCGGGGTGCCGCCGATGCTGTTGGGGATCGCGGGGGACGCCACCTATTCCAACTATCAGGAAGCCAACCGGGCGTTCTATCGGCTGACGGTGTTGCCGCTGGCGACGCGGGTGGCGGCCTCGGTCGCACATTGGCTGAGCGAATTCCTGGGCGAATCGGTCGATCTGAAACCCGATTTGGACCAGGTGCCGGCTCTGGCGGCAGAGCGCGACCAGCAGTGGAAACGGGTGGCGGCAGCGACCTTCCTGAGTGACGCCGAAAAGCGCGCACTGCTGGGACTGCCAAGAATTTCGGACGAGGAGTGACATCGGGCGGCGTGCGGTGTGCCTGACTGCGCATCCCGCAACAGACGTGGGCGTTGGAAAGGATTTCAGGATGTTCGACGAATTCGAGCCGGGGCTGGAACGCAAGTTCTGCCGCCTTGGCGATGAACTGACAGTGAAAAACGGGACCGAGATCGAGGGCTATGCCTCGCTTTTCGGGCAATGCGATCAGGGCGGCGATGTCGTGGCGAACGGTGCCTACGGCAAGTCGCTGCAGGCGCTGGCCGAGGGCAAGCGGCGGGTCAAGATGCTGTGGCAGCATGATCCGGCCCAGCCGATCGGCGTTTGGGACGAGGTGCGCGAGGATGTGCGCGGGCTGTACGTCAAGGGACGCATCCTGACGGATGTCGAAAAGGGGCGCGAAGCGGCGGCGCTGATCGGGGCGGGGGCCATCGACGGGCTTTCCATCGGTTATCGCACGGTGCGCGCGCAAAAGGATGACAAGGGCCAGCGGCTTTTGTCGGAACTGGAACTTTGGGAAGTGTCACTGGTGACGTTCCCGATGCTTCCGGGCGCACGGGTCGGGGCCAAGGGCGATACGCCCGACGCAACCGATGACCTGTTGCGCGACGTGGCGGCGGCGTTTCGAACGGCGCGCCGGACGCTGGCCACCGGCTCTTGTGGCTGAGCCAGTTTAGCAAACCAACCAGAACAGGATTGTTTGATGAGCAAGACCGAGACCAAGGCCTTGGCCGGGACAGGTGCGCCTGACGGCCAGAGCCCGGCTGCCGAGGTGAAAACCGCGTTGGCCGGATTCGTGCAGGACCTGGGGGCGTTCCAGGCCGAGATGAAGACGAAATTTCAACAACAGGAAGAGCGACTGATGATGCTTGATCGTAAATCTTTGACCCGGGCGCGCCCGGCCCTTGCCACGGCTGCCGAGACCGAGGCACCCCACGCAAAGGCATTCGAGGCCTATGTGCGCAATGGCGACGACGACGCGCTGCGCGGACTGGAACTGGAAGGCAAGGCGATGTCGACGGCGGTGGCCGGCGACGGCGGCTATCTGGTCGATCCGCAGACCGCCGAGATGATCCGTTCGGTTCTGAAATCGACCGCGTCGATCCGCCAGATCGCATCGGTGGTGAATGTCGAGGGCACCTCCTTTGATGTGCTGATCGACCGCACCGAGGCCGGCGCGGGCTGGGCCACGGAAACCGATCCGAGTTCCGAGACCGGAACGCCGATGATCGAGCGCATCAACATCCCGCTGCACGAGCTTTCGGCGCTGCCCAAAGCCTCGCAGCGTCTGTTGGATGACAGCGCGTTCGACATCGAGAACTGGCTGGCCGGGCGCATCGCCGAGAAGTTCAGCCGCGCCGAGGCGGCTGCTTTTGTCAGCGGTGACGGCATCGACAAGCCGACCGGCTTTCTGACCTATAACACGGCTGTCAGCGGCACTGAATCCTGGGGCGAACTGGGTCATGTCGTGACCGGCTCTTCGGGGGCGTTCAACCCGATGGATCCGGCGGATGCGATTGTTGACCTGGTTTACGCGCTGGGGGCGCAGTACCGCGCCAACGCGTCGTTCGTGATGAATTCGAAGACTGCTGGCCAAGTGCGGAAACTGAAAGATGCCGACGGGCGTTTCCTGTGGTCGGACGGTCTGGCGGCGGGCGAGCCTGCCCGGCTGATGGGATATCCGGTGCTGGTGTCGGAAGACATGCCCGACATTGCCGCGGATTCGCTGTCGATCGCGTTCGGCGATTTCGCGGCGGGCTATACCGTGGCCGAGCGTCCCGACCTGCGCATCCTGCGTGATCCGTTCTCTGCCAAGCCGCATGTGCTGTTCTATGCCACCAAGCGGGTCGGCGGCGATGTCAGCGACTTCAACGCCATCAAAGTGCTGAAATTCGCGGCCTGACAAGGGCTGTGAATGGCCAGGTCTGAGCAGGCCGGGCCGGTGGGCGCGCACTGGGTTTGTCAAACTCGTGTTGTCTAGCTGCTCCCCTCCGTCCGAGCAATGCGGGGGTGCGCGTCCATCTATCAGGGGTGTCAGAGGGGCCCGGATATTCGGAGATGTACCATGATGTTAGTCGAGCAGACCACAGTGCCAAGCGCGGCACTGCCGGTCGCGGAATTCAAAGATCACCTGCGGCTGGGCACCGGGTTTGCCGATGACGGAGTGCAGGACAGCGTGCTGGAAAGTTACCTGCGCGCGTCGATTGCGGCGATCGAGGCGCGCACCGGCAAGGTGCTGATCACGCGCAGCTTCGGCTGGACGCTGACGTGCTGGCGCGAGCTGGCCCAGCAGACGCTGCCGGTGGCGCCCGTCGAAAGCATCACCGAGGTGAAGCTGATCGACCGCGAGGGTGTGGAAACCATTGTTGACGGCGCCACCTACCGGTTGGTGCGCGACAGCCAGCGACCACGGATCGCGGCGATTGCCTTGCATCTGCCGACCATCCCCAGCCATGGATCGGTCGAAATCAGTTTTGACGCCGGCTTTGGTCCGGCCTGGGATGATCTTCCCGCCGATCTGGGGCAGGCGGTGTTTCTGCTGGCGGCGCATTACTACGAGAACCGGGCGGCGATGGTTTCGGGCGAACGGGCGATGCCGTTCGGCGTGAGCCTGTTGATCGACCGCTATCGCTCGGTCCGCCTGTTCGGCGAGGGCGCGCGATGAAGGCGCCGCAGTTGAACCGCAAGCTGGTGCTTGAGGCGCCGGTGCAGGTGCCGGACGGCGCGGGTGGTTTCAGCGAAACCTGGAGCGTGCTGGGCACGCTGTGGGCGGCGATCAAGCTGGGCACCGGGCGCGAGGACGAAACCGCGGGTCTGTCGGTGTCGTCGATATCCTACCGCATCACGGTGCGGGCGGCGCCCTATGGCGCACCGTCGCGCCCCGCACCGGGCCACAGGCTTGTCGAGGGCGGGCGCCGGTTCCGGATTTTCGCGGTCGGCGAGGCCGATGCCGGTGCGCAGTACCTGATGTGTTTTGCGCGCGAGGAGGTGACCACATGAGCTATGGCATGGGGGCTGCCTTGCAGGCAGCGGTCTACACGCATTTGCAGGCTGACGCGGCGCTCAACGCGCTTGTCGGTTCGGCAATTTTCGACGCGGCGCCGCCGGGCGGGATCGCGGGGCTGTACGTCTCGATCGGACCCGAGCAGGTGCGCGACGGGTCCGATTATGACGGCGGTGGCGCGGTGCATGAATTCACCGTCAGCGTCGTGACCGATGCGGCCGGGTTTCAAAGCGCCAAGAACGCCGGCGCCGCGATTTCGGATGCGCTGGTCGATGCGCCGCTGGTGCTGTCGCGCGGGCGGCTGGTGAGCCTTGGATTTCTGCGCGCGCGGGCGCTGCGGACGACGGATGGCACGCAACGCCAGATCGACCTGCGCTTTCGGGCGCGCGTCGAAGACAACTGATTTTCCGATAGATTGGAGTGACGGATATGGGTGCCCAAAACGGCAAGGACCTTTTGATCAAACTCGATATGACCGGCGGCGGTCAGTTCGAGACCATCGCGGGGCTGCGCGCCTCGCGGATTTCGTTCAACGCGGAAAGCGTCGATGTCACCAGCCTGGAAAGCCAGGGCGGGTGGCGCGAGTTGCTGGGCGGGGCCGGTGTGAAATCGGCGACGATTTCGGGGTCCGGCATTTTCAAGGATGAAACCACGGATGAACGCGCGCGTCAGATATTCTTTGACGCGGAAGTGCCGGGTTTCCAGGTGATCATTCCCAATTTCGGCATTGTCGAGGGCGCGTTCCAGATCACCAGCATCGAATACGCCGGCTCGCACAATGGCGAGGCGACGTATGAACTGAGCATGGCGTCGGCGGGTGCGCTGACCTTCACGGCGCTTTAGGTCATGGCGAACCCCTGGGCGGGAGAGGTGGCGCTGACCATCGACGGGGTGCCGCAGGTGCTGAAGCTGACGCTGGGATCGCTGGCGGAACTGGAGGCGCAGATGAAGGCCGGCACGCTGATCGAACTGATCGAACGGTTTGAGGGCGGCCAGATCTCGACCCGCGATGTTCTTGCGCTGATCGTGGCGGGGTTGCGCGGCGGTGGCTGGCGGGGAACCGCGGCCGACCTGGTGACCTGCGAGATCGACGGTGGCCCGGTGGCGGCGGCGCGCGCGGCGGGCGAGTTGCTGGCGCGCGCATTCGCGCTGCCAGAGCCGGACTAGCAACGATGGCCGGGATCGACTGGGCCGGGCTGATGCGCGCCGGCATCCACGGGCTGCGTCTGCTGCCCGAGGATTTCTGGCGGCTTAGCCCGATGGAACTGATGCTGATGCTGGGGCGCGAAAGTGGCCAGGCCCCGCTGGGGCGGGCCCGTCTTGACGAACTGGCGCGGGCATTCCCTGACCGAGATGGAGAGATTTCCAATGGATGAACTGGACGGGTTCGACGAGCAGATCGGCGCACTGGAAAGCAGCCTGGGCGGGGCGACCGCCATGGCCGCCACGTTCGACCGCGAATTGCGCGGGATGCGTGAGACGATTGGCGACACGGGCCGCGAGGTCAAAGTGCTGTCAGGCGGGATCAGCCGCGGCTTGCGAAGTGCGTTCGACGGGCTGGTGTTCGACGGGCTGAAGCTGAGCGATGCGCTGCGAGGCGTGGCGCGGTCGATGGTGGATGCGGCCTATAACGCCGCGATCCGGCCGGTGACCAGCCATTTCGGCGGGTTGCTGGCGACGGGTGTCGAGAACTTCATTCAGGGCTTCCTGCCTTTCGAAAAGGGCGGGGCCTTTACCCAGGGGCGGGTGATGCCCTTTGCGCGCGGGGGCGTTGTCAGCGGGCCGATGAACTTTCCGATGCGCGGCGGCATGGGCCTGATGGGCGAGGCGGGGCCAGAGGCGATCATGCCACTTGCCCGCGGCGTCGACGGGCGGCTGGGCGTGCGCGGCGCTGGCGGCGGACGGCCCATCAACGTGGTCATGAACATCCAGACGCCGGACGCCGAAGGGTTTCGGCGATCACAAAGCCAGATCGCGGCACAGATGAGTCGGGCCCTGGCGCGCGGTCAACGCAATCGGTGAGGAGCAGAACATGGGATTTCACGAAGTCAGATTTCCGGCCAACCTGAGCTTCGGTTCGGTCGGCGGGCCAGAGCGGCGCACCGAAATCGTGACGCTGGCCAATGGATTCGAAGAGCGCAATTCGCCGTGGGCACATGCCAGGCGGAGATATGACGCGGGGGTTTCGATGCGCTCGCTGGACGATGTCGAGACGCTGATTGCGTTTTTCGAGGCGCGGCAGGGCCAACTGAACGGGTTTCGCTGGAAAGACTGGGCCGATTACAAATCCGGGATATCGTCGAAGGCGGTCGGCTTTGAGGATCAGGTGATCGCATATGGCGACGGCAAGACTATGGATTTTCAGGTGTGCAAGACCTACCGGTCGGGTGAGCAAAGCTATACCCGGCCGATCACCAAGCTGGTGCTGGGGACGGTTCTGGTCGGTATTCAGCATGATATACAGGCCGAGTCGATAAACTACACCGTTGATATCAATACCGGAATCATCAGCTTTGTGGTGCCGCCCGATGAAGGCGTCGAGATTTTTGCGGGATTCGAGTTCGATGTTCCGGTGCGCTTTGACACGGACCGGATACAGACGTCTGTGGCGTCATTCCAGGCCGGCGACGTCCCCAGCGTGCCGATTGTCGAGGTGCGGGTCTGATGGGGTTGCCAGCGGAACTGGAGGCGCATCTGAAAACCGGCGCGACCAATGTCTGCCGCGCCTGGGCTGTCGTGCGGCGCGATGGAGAAACCTTCGGGTTCACCGATCACGATCAGGATCTTGAATTTGACGGGTTGAGCTTTCGCGCGGATACCGGCCTGTCGGCGGGGGCGATACAACAGGCGACCGGACTGGCCGTGGACAACAGCGAAGCGGTCGGCGCGTTGAGCGATGCGGCCCTGCGCGAGGACGATATTCAAGCTGGCCGGTTCGATGGCGCCGACGTGCGCGCCTGGCTGGTGAACTGGCGCGATGTCAGCCAGCGGGTGTTGCAGTTTCGCGGCTCTCTGGGAGAGATAAAACGTGCTGGCGGGGCGTTTCAGGCGGAACTGCGCGGCCTGACCGAGGCGCTGAACCAGCCGCTGGGGCGGGTTTACCAATCGCCTTGCAGCGCGGTTCTGGGCGATGCGGACTGCAAGGTCGATCTGACCGCACCGGGCTATTTTTCCGAGGTTCCGGTGGAAGAAGTCGAGGACCGCAAACTGTTCCGGTTTGCCGACATGACCGGGTTCGACGACCGCTGGTTCGAGCGCGGCCGCGTTCTGATGCTGACCGGTGCGGCCAAGGGCCTGATCGGCCTGATCAAGAACGACCGTTTGTCCGGCGACGGGCGTTCGGTCGAATTGTGGGAGTCGCTTGGCGCCACGGTGGCGGCCGGTGACGTGATCCGGATAGAGGCGGGCTGTGACAAACGTGCAGAGACCTGCCGGCTGAAATTCGACAACTTTCTGAATTTTCAGGGGTTTCCGCATATCCCGGGCGAGGACTGGCTGATGGGTTATCCATCGGAAGGCCAGGTGCTGGATGGCGGCAGCCTGTTCAAATGAGCGCGGTTGGCGATGCGGCACTGGCCGAGGCGCGGCGATGGCTGGGAACTGCGTATGTGCATCAGGCCTCGGTTCGCGGCGGTGGCTGCGATTGTCTTGGATTGCTGCGCGGCGTGTGGCGGGCGGTTCATGGCGCCGAGCCCGAAACCGCGCCGGCCTATACCGGCGACTGGAGCGAGGCCTCTGGCCAAGAGCGGCTGTGGCAGGCGGCAGGTCAGCATTTGCGGGTCAAAAACTTGACCGACGAGGCCCCGGGTGACGTGCTGCTGTTTCGGATGCGCGCGCGCGGCGTGGCCAAGCATCTGGGCATCGCCGGGGCCATCGGTGCCGAACCTACATTCATTCATGCCTATAGCGGGCATGGCGTGACCGAGAGCCCGCTGTCGGCGCCCTGGCGCAGACGGATCGTGGCGCGATTTTCGTTTCCGGAAAGGGGCAACTGATGGCGACAATAGTTTTGTCGGCTGTGGGACTGGTGGCGGGAACCGCACTGAACGGCAGCATTCTGGGCCTGTCGACCGGGGTTATCGGGCGTGCCATCGGGGCGACGATTGGCCGGGTGATCGACAATCGGATCATGGGGCAGGGGTCCGAACCGGTTGAAACCGGGCGCGTGGACCGCTTTCGCCTGACCGGGGCCAGCGAAGGATCGGGCATCGCGCATGTCTATGGGCGGGTGCGGGTGTCGGGTCAGGTGATCTGGGCCACGAGATTTCGCGAACACGTGAACACCACCAAGGCAAGTGGCGGCGGCAAGGGCGCGCCGCAGGGGCCCAGCACGCGCGAATACAGCTATTCGATTTCACTGGCGGTCGCGCTTTGCGAGGGCGAGATCAGCGGCGTGGGCCGGGTCTGGGCCGATGGGCAGCTGGTGGAGACCGACACGCTGAACATGCGCGTCTATTCCGGGCGTGCCGACCAGATGCCCGATCCGAAGATCGAAGCGGTCGAGGGTGCCGGACAGGTGCCCGCGTATCGCGGGCTTGCCTATATTGTAATGGAAGATCTGGATCTGTCGCCCTATGGCAGCCGGATTCCGCAATTCAGTTTCGAGGTGATACGTCCGGCCCCGCAGGGATTGCCGAACATTGACCCCGATATTGCAGAAACGGTTCAGGCGGTGGCGCTGATCCCGGGAACCGGGGAATATGCGCTGGCGACGACGCCCGTGCATTATCGCGCCGGATTCGGCGACCACCGCGCCGCCAATATCAATACCGGCAGCGGCAAGACCGATATTCTGGCCTCGCTGGATGGTCTGCAAACCGAGTTGCCCAATTGCAGGGCAACCTCGCTTGTTGTCAGCTGGTTTGGCGACGATCTGCGCTGCAATCTGTGCAAACTGCGTCCGAAAGTGGAACACAAGCTGGCCGACGGCAAAGGTATGCCCTGGTCCGTGTCCGGGTTGGATCGATCGCAAGCCGTTGAAATCGCGAAGATTGACGACCGTCCGATCTATGGCGGCACCCCGACCGACCGGTCCGTGATCGAAGCGATCGCGGCCCTGCATGACGCCGGGCAGGACGTGACATTCTATCCGTTCATCCTGATGGAGCAACTGGCCGGGAACGGTTTGACGGACCCGTATTCAGGTGCGGCTGACCAGCCGGTCCTGCCCTGGCGCGGGCGCCTCACGCTGTCGATGGCACCGGGGCAGGCGGGCAGTCCGGATCACGGGTTTGGCGCGGTTCCCGAGGTTCTGGCGTTCTTCGGCAATGCCGCGGTCGCCGATTTTCAGGATAGCGCCGAAGGCGTGGAATATACCGGACCCGCGGAATGGTCCTATCGCCGGTTCATCCTGCATTACGCGCATCTTTGCGCCAAGGCCGGTGGGGTCGAGGCGTTCTGCATCGGGTCCGAAATGCGCGGCCTGACCCAGATCCGTGGCGTCGGAGAGGCGTTTCCCGCAGTCGATGCGATGCAGTCGCTGGCTGCGGATGTGCGCATCATTCTGGGGCCGGATTGCAAGATCGGCTATGCGGCGGACTGGTCGGAATACTTCGGTTATCAGCCGCAGGACGGATCTGGCGACCTGCTGTTTCATCTTGATGAGCTGTGGGCGGACCCGAACATCGATTTCATCGGCATCGACAACTACATGCCGCTGAGCGACTGGCGCGAGGGTGACGATCACGCGGATGCCGGCTGGGGCTCGGTCTACAATCTGGATTATCTGCGCAGCAATATCGCCGGCGGCGAGGGGTTCGACTGGTACTATGGCTCTGGCAATGCGAGGGATTTTCAGAAACGTTCCGCGATATCCGACGGTGCGTATGGCGAGCCGTGGGTGTATCGCTACAAGGATCTGAAGAACTGGTGGTCACAGCCGCACCATGAACGTTTCGGCGGTGTGCGGCGCAGCACGCCCACCAGCTGGCAGCCGCAGTCGAAACCGATCTGGTTCACCGAATTGGGCTGTGCAGCCGTCGACAAGGGCACCAACCAGCCCAACAAGTTTCTCGATCCGAAATCGTCGGAATCCAGCCTGCCGCATTATTCGAACGGGCGGCGCGACGATTTCATCCAAGCGCAGTATCTGCGGGCGATGCATCTGCACTGGGCGGATGCGGCGAACAATCCGGTCTCCGAGATCTATGCCGCGCCGATGGTGGACATGTCGCGCGCGCATGTCTGGGCCTGGGACGCACGGCCCTATCCGAATTTTCCGGGCGATCAGGATCTGTGGAGCGATGGCGGAAACTATTCGCACGGGCATTGGCTGAACGGGCGCGGATCGGCGCGCTCACTGGCCGGCGTCGTGGCCGAAATATGCGCCCGTTCCGGCGTGACCGAATACGATGTTTCCGGCCTGTACGGTGTGGTGCGCGGCTATGCCGCCGGTACTGCCGATACGGCGCGCGGGCGGTTGCAGCCGCTGACGCTGGCGTATGCGTTCGATGCGATCGAGCGGGATGGCAAGCTTGTGTTCAGAACCCGCGGCGGGCGTTCGGCTTTCGAAATAAATACCGAGCATCTGGCGGTTGCACGTGAAGCGGGCGATGATCTGATCACCGTGCGCGCACCCGTGGCCGAGGTCGCGGGCCGCCTGCGGCTGAGTTTCATCGAGGCGGATGGCGATTTCGCGACCCGCGCGGAGGAGGCGATCTTTCCCGACGAGGCGACGCGTTCGGTCGCACAGTCGGAAATGCCGCTGGTGCTGACGCAACCCGAGGCGCGCGGCATCGTCGAGCGCTGGCTGTCAGAGGCGCGCGTGGCGCGCGACACGGCGCAATTCGCCCTGCCGCTGTCGGAACTCGGCATTCGCGCAGGCGACGTGGTCAGCCTTCCGGGCGAGGGCGGGCCGGCAGAATACCGGATCGACCGGGTCGAGCAGTCAGAGTTTCAGATGCTTGAGGGCGTTCGCGTCGAGGCCGGGATCTACGAGGCCAGCGATTCTGTCGAAGAGGCAGTGCGGCCCAGGGCGTTCGTTGCACCGGTGCCGGTGGATCCGCTGTTTCTGGACCTGCCGCTGTTGACCGGCGAAGAGGTCGAGCATGCGCCGCATGTGGCTGCCACTGCGCGCCCCTGGCCGGGAACGGTCGCGGTGTACAGCGCGCCCGAAGACGACGGGTACACGCTGAACAAACTGCTGCCGGCGGCGGCGACAGTGGGCACGACCCAAACGCCGATCTACGCCGCGAAATCGGGATTGGTGGATCGCGGCGGGCTGCTGCGCGTGGAATTCGTGAAAGGTGATCTTTCATCAGCCGAATTCACCGCCGTGCTGAACGGGGCCAATGCGGCGGCGATCGGGGATGGCAGTCCGGGCAACTGGGAAGTCTTTCAGTTCACGACGGCCACCCTGGTTTCAGAGCGCACCTATGATCTGGGCGAACGTCTGCGAGGGCAACTGGGAACCGACGCGATCATGCCGGACGTGTGGCCCGCGGGCAGCATTGTCGTGCTGCTGAACGGCGCGATGCGGCAGATCGATCTTGCCCCTTCGGCGCGTGGGCTGGCGCGCCACTATCGTATCGGCCCGGCACAGCGCGGCTATGACGACCCGTCCTATGCGCATCTTGTCGAGGCGTTCGACGGCATCGGGTTGCGCCCGTATGCGCCGGTCCACCTGCGGGCGGCGGCGGATGGCGCGGGCGATCTGACAGTAAACTGGATACGGCGCACGCGGACAGATGGCGACAGCTGGCAATCGGTCGAGGTGCCGCTGGGAGAGGACAGCGAGGCCTATCTGGTGCGCGTTCTCAAGGATCAGGCGGTGATGCGCGAGGCAACTGTGACCAGCGCGGCGTATGTCTACAGCGCGGCGGCGAAGGCAGCCGACGGTGTCACCGGAACCTATGAAATTGCAGTGGCCCAGGTTTCAGACCGGTTCGGGCCGGGACCATTCAGAAGGATTACCATCAATGAGTGAGACAACAAATCTGGGGCTGCCGTTGCTGCAGGCCTCGCAGGCGCAAAAGCATGTGACGGTGAACGAGTCGCTGGCGAAACTGGACGGGCTGACGCATCTGACCCTGAGCTCGCTTGTCATTGCGACGCCGCCCGGTGCGGCCGAGGATGGCGAGGCCTATGGCGTGCCGATCGGTGCGGTCAACGAATGGAACGGGCATGTTGGCGAGATCGCGATCCGTTCCAACGGAGGCTGGGTGTTCGTGGCGCCACAGATCGGCTGGCGCGCGTGGATCGGTGACGCGGGAGCGCCGGCGCTTTATACCGGCGAGGTCTGGGAGATCGGTGGCGTCACGATGTCGGCGAACATGTCGGTTGCCGCGCTGAGGATAAGCGAATTCGACCATGTGGTTCCGGCAGGCACGACGTCGACCATTCCCGGAGTCCTGCCGCTGGACGTGACGATATTCTCAGTGGCGGGTGTCGTGAAAAGCGCGATCTCCGGCACGCTGACCAGTTGGAAGCTTGGGATTTCCAATGATCCCGATCGGTACGGGACCGGGCTTGGGCTGATCCAGGGGGCCAGTTTCAAGGGGACCAACAACCGGACGTTCGCCTATGATTCCGACAAGCCCCTGGTGATGACGGCAATTGATGGAGATTTTGCGGGCGGAGAGGTGCGATTTGCGGTTCATTACCTTGATTGCATCGCACCGTCGGTCTGAGCGGTGCGGCCGATCCTGCATGGCGACGTGGTGGCGGCTGCCCGCGCGCTTTACGCCTTGCCCGAGGTCCGGCGGGCGCAGGCACTGGACGGGATGCTGCGCACCGCTGCCCGGGCAGACACCTATCGCCTGTGGACCGGTCGGGTTCATCCACGCTGGGGCGACGGCAGCCTGATGGTGACCGCACTGGGTCGGCGTCCGCCGCCCGAACCGCCACTGAACGATACGGATTATTGCGGCTGCATGGCGATGGTTTTCGAGGCCCTGGTCGGCTGGCTGGGCCGTGATCGCCAGCCTAACCGGTTGCGCAACTGACGCAGATGAGAACGGTTGGGTCGAGTTCCAGTCGTTTCAGGGGGATATCCTCGCCGCATTCGCTGCAATACCCGAATTCGTCGTCATCCATCCGGGCAAGTGCGGCGACAAGGCGCTGGCGCATCTGGCCGCGGCGCGCCTGGGTTGCCTTGGCCATCGCCTGTTGCTGCATCGCGTCCATTCGCGACAATCGGCCAACCGATTGCTGATCAAGCGAAACCGTCTTTTGCGCATCCAGTCCCAGCGCGTCATCCAGTTCCAGCTCGGCGAGTTGTTCCTGAATCCGGGTGCGCAATATTTCCAGCTGTTCGGTTTCCATCACGAAAATTCATGCCTTGAGCCATTGCGCTTGGTTCTGAACGCCTATCTGTTGTAGAACAGACCCGCATTGGAGGGAAGTTCGATGGCAGAAACGCGCGTTAAACTGGCAAATGTCGATCCGGTCTGGAGCCGTATCTGCACCGAAGCCGCAGAAGCCGTGCAGCAGGAACCCCTGCTGGGCGGCATGGTACATGCGACGGTCCTGCATCATCCGACGCTGGAACAGGCGCTTGCCTACAGGGTGAGCCAGAAGCTGGCCTCTGGCGAGATGTCAGAGCAGATCCTGCGGGAAATTTCCGATCAGGCCTATAACAATGACCCCGAACTTGGCGCGGCGGCGCGGGCCGATATCGTTGCGGTCTATGACCGCGATCCCGCGTGCCACCGGTTCCTGCAACCCTTGTTGTTCTTCAAGGGCTTCCAGGCGATGCAGGCATATCGCATCGGCCATTGGCTGTGGCGCAACGGGCGCAAGGACATGGCCTATTTCATGCAGATGCGGGTGTCGGAAGTGTTCGGGGTGGATATTCACCCGGCGGCGCGGATCGGCAAGGGAATCATGATCGACCACGCGCATTCCATCGTCATCGGTGAAACGGCACGGGTCGGTGACAACGTGTCGATGCTGCATTCGGTGACGCTTGGCGGCACCGGCAAGGAAGAACAGCAGCGGCACCCGACGATTGGCAGCGGTGTGCTGATCGGGGCCGGCGCCAAGGTGCTTGGCAACATCACGGTTGGCGACTGCTCTCGCATCGCGGCGGGATCGGTGGTGTTGCAGGACGTTCCGGCCAAAAAGACCGTCGCCGGCGTTCCGGCACGGATCGTGGGCGAAGCCGGGTGTTCGCAGCCTTCGGTTTCGATGGATCAGTTGCTTGGCGTCAAAGGCTGAACAGAACACTGCCTGAATGGAAAACGGCCCCCGAAACCGGGGGCCGTTTTTTCATGTCCGGTGATCGGATCAGGCCAGCATACCGATCGGATTCTCCAGGTTTTCCTTGATCGCGTTCAGGAATTCGGCCCCCAGTGCGCCGTCGATGACGCGGTGGTCGACGCTGAGCGTGACACTCATCACCGTGGCGACCGCCAGTTCACCATCGGCCCCGACGACCGGTTTCTTGACACCGGCCCCGACGGCCAGGATCGATCCGTGCGGCGGGTTGATCACCGCATCGAAGTTGTCGATGCCGAACATGCCCAGGTTGGAGATCGCGAAACTGCCGCCCTGATATTCATGGGGGGCGAGTTTGCGGTCGCGGGCGCGGGACGCCAGATCCTTCATTTCCGCAGAAAGCGCCGACAGCGATTTCATTTCGGCGTCGCGCAGCACCGGCGTGAACAGCCCGCCGTCGATGGCCACGGCGACCGCGACATCGGAGGGTTTCAGCTTCAGCATCCGGTCGCCGGCCCAGACAGAATTGGCGTCGGGCACGGCCTGCAGTGCCAGCGCGCAGGCCTTGATGATGAAGTCGTTGACGCTGAGCTTCACGCCGCGCGCCTCCAACTGCTTGTTCAGCGTGCCGCGGAACTTCAGCAGTGCATCCAGCTGGATGTCGCGGCGCAGATAGAAATGCGGGATCGTCTGTTTCGCCTCGCTCAGGCGCGCGGCGATGGTCTTGCGCATGCCGTCGAGGCTGACTTCCTCGAATGCGCGATCCGCGTACATTTTCAGAACGGTGTCCGTCGCCGGGCCCGATGGCGCAGCGGCTGCGGCCGGGGCCGGCGCAGCGGCGGTTGCGGCTGGCGCGGCAGGTCTGGCGTCTTCCACGTCGGCCTTGACGATCCGGCCCTTGGGGCCGCTGCCCTTGATCTGCGAAAGATCCAGTCCCTTGTCCCTGGCGATGCGCCGCGCCAGTGGCGAGGCAAAGATGCGGTTGCCATCACCGGCGGCGGGGGCCGTTTGCGGTTTCTGGGCCGGTTGGTCGGCTTTCGCCGCCTCCGGTGCGCTTTTGGCCTCGGCCGGTTCCGGTTTGGGCGCAGGACTGGCCGCGCCGATGTCGTCGGCAGTCTCGCCTTCGGCCAGAAGCACCGCGATGGCGGTGTTCACCTTGACGCCTTCGCTGCCTTCGGCGATCAGGATCTTGCCGATGACGCCTTCGTCGACGGCCTCGAATTCCATCGTCGCCTTGTCGGTTTCGATCTCGGCCAGAAGGTCGCCTGAACTGACGGTGTCCCCCTCCTTGACCAGCCATTTCGCCAATGTGCCTTCTTCCATCGTCGGAGAAAGCGCGGGCATCAGAATTTCAGTGGGCATGTGCTGCGCTCCTTACCGGTAGGTGACGGCTTTGACGGCATCAATGACTTCCGCAGTTGTCACCAGTGCCAGCTTTTCAAGGTTCGCCGCGTAGGGCATCGGCACGTCCTTGCCGGTACAGTTGATCACCGGTGCGTCGAGATAGTCGAACGCTTCCTGCATCAGTACGGCAGAGATGTGATTGCCGATCGCGCAGACCGGGAACGCTTCTTCGACCGTCACGCAGCGGTTGGTCTTTTTGACCGACGCGATGACCGTTTCCGTGTCCATCGGGCGCAGGGTGCGCAGATCTATGACCTCGGCGCTGATCCCGTCTTCGGCCAGCTTGTCCGCCGCCTCAAGGGCGTAGGTCATGCCGATGCCAAAGCTGACGATGGTGACATCGGTGCCCTCGCGCCAGATCCGGGCCTTGCCGAAGGGCACGGTGTAATCGTCCAGCACCGGCACGTCGAAGCTGCGCCCATAAAGGATTTCGTTCTCCAGGAAGATTACCGGGTTGGGATCGCGGATCGCGGATTTCAGCAGGCCCTTGGCGTCCGAGGCAGAGTAGGGCATCGCCACTTTCAGGCCCGGGATCGAGCTGAAGAAGGCAGAATAGTCCTGACTGTGCTGGGCGCCGACGCGGGCCGCCGCACCGTTGGGGCCGCGAAACACCATCGGCGCGCCCATCTGGCCGCCCGACATGTACAACGTCTTGGCAGCAGAGTTGATGATATGGTCCATCGCTTGCATGGCGAAGTTGAAGGTCATGAATTCGACAATCGGTTTCAACCCGCCAAAGGCGGCGCCGACGCCGAGGCCGGCAAAGCCGTGTTCGGTGATCGGCGTGTCGATGACGCGCTTGGCCCCGAATTCGTCCAGCAGGCCCTGGGTGATCTTGTAGGCCCCCTGGTATTCGGCGACTTCCTCGCCCATCACGAACACCGTCGCGTCGGCGCGCATTTCCTCGGCCATGGCATCGCGCAGGGCCTCGCGGACCGTGGTCGGCTTCATTTCCGTGCCTGCGGGAATGTCGGCCTCTGCCGGGACCACAGGTTTGATCGGTTGCGCGGCGGCCTTGACCGGGGCCGCTGCGGGCTCTGGTGCGGCACTTGCGGCAGGCGGCTTGGCGGCTTCGCCGACCTCTTCGCCTTCCTCGACCATCACCGCGATGGGGGTGTTCACCTTGACACCCTCGGTGCCCTCGGCGATCAGGATCTTGCCGACGATGCCTTCGTCGACCGCCTCGAATTCCATCGTGGCCTTGTCGGTCTCGATCTCTGCGATGACATCACCGGATGAAACGGTGTCACCTTCCTTGACCAGCCATTTGGCCAGTGTGCCTTCCTCCATCGTCGGAGACAGGGCGGGCATCAGAATTTCGGTTGCCATATCTCAAGCCTCCTGCGGGATTTCGGTGGCGTAAATGTCGGTGTAAAGCTCGTCGAGGTTCGGCTCCGGGCTTTCCTTGGCGAACTCTGCCGCCTCGTTGACGATGTCCTTGATCTCTTTGTCGATGGCCTTCAGGTCATCCTCGGTCGCGTGCTTGCCGGCCAGCAGAAGCTGACGCACGCCTTCGATCGGGTCGCGTTCCTCGCGCATTTTCTGAACCTCTTCACGGGTCCGGTACTTGGCCGGGTCCGACATGGAATGTCCGCGATAGCGGTAGGTCTTGACCTCCAGGATATACGGCCCCTTGCCGGCACGGCAGTGGGCGATGGCCTTTTCGCTGGCGGCCTTGACGGCCAGCACGTCCATCCCGTCGACCTCTTCGCCCTTGATGCCATAGGCCGCGCCGCGTTCCCAGAAGCCGGGGCTGTGGGTGGCGCGTTTGACCGCGGTGCCCATGGCGTACTGGTTGTTCTCGATCACGAAGATCACCGGCAGGCCCCAGAGTTCGGCCATGTTGTAGGTCTCGGCGACCTGGCCCTGATTGGCGGCACCGTCGCCGAAATAGGTGAAGGTCACGCGGCCGTTCTCCAGATACTTGTCGGCAAAGGCCAGCCCGGCGCCGATCGGCACCTGGGCGGCGACAATGCCGTGGCCGCCATAGAAATTCTTTTCCTTGGAAAACATGTGCATCGAACCGCCCTTGCCCCGGGAATAGCCGCCCTCGCGCCCGGTCAGTTCGGCCATGACACCCTTGGGGTCCATGCCACAGGCCAGCATGTGGCCGTGGTCGCGGTAGGAGGTGATGCGCTTGTCGCCTTCTTCTGTTGCGGCCTCGAGACCGACAACCACCGCTTCCTGACCGATGTAGAGATGGCAGAAGCCGCCGATCAGGCCCATGCCGTAAAGCTGGCCCGCCTTTTCCTCGAACCGGCGGATCAGCAGCATCTCGCGGTAGTATTTAAGCAAATCTTCCTTGGAAGCGTCGGTTTTCCTTGTCGTCTTTTTGGCGGCCATAAGGGGCGTCTCCTCCACCTGCAAAGAAATAGTTTAGCGTTAAACTATTACTTATCGCACTGGTTCGGAATTTGCGACAGAAAATTGATTACCGGCGGGAAAGACCCGCTATGCACTGCAGGAATAGCTGATCCGCCCGATTCTGCAACGTGATACCGACGCGCCGGTCAGCGGATCACCACCTCGTCGCCGCGCGCTAGGCCCAGAACGTCGCGGGCCTGCTGATCCAGCAGATCAAGGTCAAGATAGTCGTCGCCCAGCCGGCGGGTCTTGTTGGTCAGCTCCGCGACCTCGGCGCTCAGCCGCGCCTTTTCCTGTTGCAGCTTTTCCGCCTCTGCCTCGATCTGGATGCGGCGGAACAGGCCGAAATCACCCTGCACGCTGGCAAAGGCGAAATAGGTTCCAAGCGCGAACACGATGGAAAAGAACACGATTGCGCCGAATGCGGGGGGACGTTTGCCTGTCTTCATCTGCTCGCCTCTTTGCCCGCCTCTGTCGGGCGGATTTCGCGGCACATTGGCACAAGTTTCCGGTCTTGTTAATCCCGAAACCGTAACCGGAACAACGGCGTTGCGGATCCGGCTCACACGGGGCCGCGCCAATTTACCGATTGGCGCGGTCCCTGATGCGGCGCGGGTCTAGCCTGCGACCGAAGCCTGGTAGATGCTGTCGATGGTTTCGGCCAGAACCGCGTCGAATTCGGCGTCGCTTTGCTGGGCCGACAGACCCTCGGTCAGGGCCCGGCTGAAGCTGGCGATCACGCCGGTGTTCTCGGCCAGACGCGCATTGGCCTCGGCGCGGCTGTACCCGCCCGACAGCGCCACGACCCGTATCACGCGCGGATGATCGACCAGCGGCTTATACAGGTTCGGCTTTTCCGGCAGGGTCAGTTTCAGCATGACGTTCTGGTCCGCGTTCAGACCGTCCAGCTGCTTGGCAAGCTCTGCCAGCAGCAGATCCTCGGCCGCGGCCTTGTCGGGAATGGAGATGGTGACCTCGGGCTCGATGATCGGGACCAGCCCGTGGCCGAGGATCTGTCTGCCGATCTCGAATTGCTGGGCGACATTGGCGGCGATGCCGACCGGATTGGCCGCGTCGATGACCGACCGCATCTTGGTTCCGAACATGTGCTTGGCGACGGCGCGTTCCAGCAGGGCATCCAGCCCGTCGATGGGCTTCATCAGGCGGGCGCCGTCAACCTCGTCTTCCAGTCCCTTGTCGACCTTCAGGAACGGAACCACACCGCGTTCTTCCCACAGAAAGTCGCCAGCCGGCTTGCCGCCGATTTCGCGGTCCATCGTCTTTTCGAACAGGATGGCGCCGACGACCTTTTCGCCGTTGAACGCCGGGGATTGCGCGATGCGAGAGCGCATCTGATGGATCAGGTCGTACATCTCGGCCTCACCGGAATAGGAATCCGCGTCGATGCCATAAAGTGCCAGCGCCTTCGGGGTCGAGCCGCCGCTTTGATCCAGCGCGGCAACAAACCCGGCGCCGTTGCGCATCTGTTCGGCCTGTTTGGTGTTGGTCATTTTCTTCTCCACTGCAAATCTGTCGTGTCCGGTCTACGCGGACATGGCCGCGCGGCGCAATATTGGTGGCGCTAACGAATGCCGCCGGAACCGGATGGTGGTGCATTCAGGTCGGGATTGCGGGCGCATCCGGTGGCGGCGCGCCCGCATCCATTTCAGATCACTTGCCGAATCGCGCCGGCAGATCCTGACCGACCCAGGCCGATGTCGCCTGTTGACTGGCACTGCTTTCGGCGGCGGCCCAGGCTTCGCGCGCGCTGTCGCCGCCCAGCCGCACACGCTCGTCGATGTCGCCCAGGATGTCGGCGGCTTCCGGATCGCCCGCCGCAGCCCCGATCATCGCCCACATCGCCGCAATCTGGTAGGACCGCGCCTGACCGCGCCCGGACAGGCGCATCGACGCCTCGTCACGGATCGACGACACCCGGTTCAGCGCGCCGCTGGGATGGGTGTCGCCGCCGGAAACGTCGTTCTGCAGTTCCAGGACGCGCGCGAAGGGCAGGCTGCGTTCCAGCCGGTCCAGCATCGCCGTGGCACCGGCTTCGTTCGCGCGCCCGGCCAGCAGCGCCCAGCGATAGGCGTCTTCGGGCGCGCGATGTTCCAGCGCGCCGGCCATTGCGGCGGCGGCGTCGCCATCGCCGCCCCGGGCCAGATCGCCCAGCAGCATCGTGCCGACGGCGCTGTTGCGCGGCGCGCCGACGCCGGTGACCAGGGCGATACCCAGCCGCTTGCGATCCTCAATGGAAAGTTGCGCCGCGTCTTCGCCCAGGGCCTGCTGCAACAGGGCCACGGGAAGGATGTCATTGCGTCGCGCCGCCGCCAGCGCCAGTCGCGGGCGCAACGTGTCAAAGACCACGCTCAGGTCGCCATCCATCGCGTCGAAGTCCAGGAATTCATCGCCCTCGATCCCGGTTTCCAGCACCAGTGTCTCGGGCGAGGCCAGGAACGCG
>JAJDOB010000019.1 GCA_022340385.1 Rhodobacter sp. | reverse complement strand
TCCGAAGCTGAACCAAAGCCTGTAGATTTGGTGTGAACGGCAAATGGTTGTAGACTTCACGCCAACCGAATGGCGGGATTTCCCGTTGGTCGCATTACCTGTGCGTTAGGGGAGATCGACAGAATGCAAAAATCTGTACCCAATCACTACAGCGGCGGAGGTGGGCTGGCCGACAAAATCGCGGATGCTCTGCGGAAGAATGGCGTTGAGTTAAAGGAACTCCGCGCCGCTGATTTGGAAGCCGTTGATGAATTTCACTTTCGCGGCAGAGAAGCTACCTTGGAACTGCTCGCGCAGATGAACCTCGAACCGAATTCCAGAGTTCTCGATATTGGTAGCGGGCTTGGCGGCGTTGCCAGAACATTCGCCGAAAAGGTGGGGTGTCATGTGACCGGAGTCGATCTGACCCAAGAGCTATGTGATGCGGCGACCACGATGTCGGTGTGGGTGAACCTTGGCGACAGAACCGAATTCATTCAGGGCGATGCGACGAACCTCCCGTTTTTGGATAATCAGTTTGACGGCGCGGTTACAGTTCACGTTGCCATGAACATCCCGGACAAGAAAAAAATGTACTCAGAGGCCCGGCGCGTCCTCAAACCCGGTGCGATATTTGCCATTTATGACATTCTTCAGGGCGAAGGTGGCGAGGTTCTGTATCCGGCACCCTGGGCGAGTGAATCATCGATCAGCCATCTTGTGACGCCAAGGGAAATGTCCGAAAATCTTTGCAGCGCAGGATTCAGGATTCTTCACGAGGTGGATTCAACAAGCGAAAGCTTCCTATGGCTCAAGGAAAGAACCGAACGGCCAAAGCTTTCGAACTCGCCTCCCGTGACAACTCAGCTTCTGTTTGGAAACACTTCCCGAGAGATGACGCACAATCAACTGCTCGGGCTGCGGGAACGTCGAATGCTGACCTACAGCGTAATCTGCGCAGCGTGAATTTGAACTCGAAGGCTTCCCTGCGTCCTGCATACCGGAACCTCATTCCCCGACGCCGCCATCACCCGCCAGCGCTCGTTCGACCCCGATCTCTGGGTGATAGAGGTCGAAGACCGCGATGGTCGGCATTTGCTGGATGAACCGGGGCTGGACAGCTAGGGTCGGGATTGGCCGCGTTGCACCCTGTTTCCCGACGCAAGGCCGCCTCGGGTGAAACACCGCCAAAGTCCGGGGGACAGGCGGGCGGACCTGGATCGCTGCGGCGCAATACTCGACCGGAAACTCAAGAGATACGACGGGATACTGGAGGATCAGAGATGAAAATCATCGTAATCGGTGCCGCTGGCGATATCGGACAGGCCGCGTGCAAGGAACTCGGCGCAAGGCATCAGATCGTCACGGTCGGGCGCTCAAGTGGTGACCATCGCGTGGACGTGGCTGATCTGGATGCCGTCAAAGCACTGTATCGGCGGGTCGGCGCATTCGACGCCGTGGTCTCTTGTGCGGGCGACGCGACCTTTGCACCACTCAATTCGTTTGATCAGGAGACCTTCATGGTCGGTCTTCGCCAGAAGGTCATGGGGCAAGTAAATCTGGTTCTCGCGGGGTTGAACCTGATCGCGGATGGCGGATCCTTCACGCTGACCAGCGGGGTTCTCGATCGTGACCCGGTTCGCATGGGCACCAATGCGGCGACAGCGAACGGAGCGTTGGCGGGCTTCGTGAAAAGCGCTGCAATAGAAATGCCGCGTGGCCTTCGGGTCAATGTGGTCAGCCCGGGGATGCTGGATGTCTCTGCCCCGCGCTACGGCGAATGGTTCCCCGGACACAAGCCTGTGTCGTCGCGGGATGTCGGGCTTGCATATGCCAAATCCGTGGAGGGTGCCCTGACCGGGCAAGTCCTAATCGTCGCGTAGCAGGCAGGTCTGAAAGCAGATACCGGCCATTCAGCGGCTCCGCGCTTCGGGCCAGACTTTCAAACCCCGACGCCTTCACAATCCGGTTTCCGCGGGTTGGTTTGCGCCCTAGTCTGCGCCGCATGGACTGGCAAGACACCGGCGTTGTTCTGACCACCCGCCGCCACGGCGAAAGCTCGGCGATCCTGGAGGTATTCACCGAAACCCACGGTCGTCACGCGGGCGTCGTGCGTGGCGCCACCAGCCGCAAGGTCGCGCCTGCCCTGCAGCCCGGCACCCAGGTCGCCGTCGTCTGGCGCGCGCGCCTGGAAAGCCATCTTGGGGCCTTTACGGTCGAACCGATCCGCAGCCGCGCCGCCGCCGTCATGTCGGGGCGGCAGGAACTGGCCGCACTGAACGCGGTCACCGCGCTGTTGACCTTTGCTCTGCCGGAACGGCAGGCCCACCCCCGCCTTTACGCCCAATCCATCACCCTGCTTGACATGATCGGAGAGGCAGAGGTGTGGCCGCTGGCCTATCTGCACTGGGAACTGGCCCTGCTGGATGAACTGGGCTTCGGGCTGGACCTGACAAGCTGCGCGGTGACCGGCGGCAATGATCGTCTGGCCTATGTCTCGCCCCGTACCGGCCGCGCCGTGTCAGCCTCTGCCGCCGGTGAATGGGCCGACCGGTTGCTGCCGCTTCCCGCCTGCCTGCTGTCGGTGGAAACTGCCGATCTGTCGGGCGTTGCAGAGGCCCTGCGCACGACCGGGCATTTCCTGAACACACGGCTTGCCCCGGCGCTGGGCGACCGTCCGTTGCCGGCAGCGCGCCAACGGTTCGCGGATCTGTTCGGGCGCCGGGCCTGAATCCGCCAGCGCCAGTCGGTGTGTCTCGGTGCCGTCCGCCTCAGGCGGTCCGCGATATTTCCGCCGCGATCAGCGCGATGCCCTCGGGAATCCGCGTCGCCGGGATCGAACTGTAGGCAAGCCGATAGAACCGTTGGTTGTCGTCGTCGGGCCCGAAGAAGGCCCGCCCGGGTTCGATCAGCACACCCTTTTCGCGCAGGCGCAGGGCAAGGTCGGTGGTGTTCACGCTGTCCGGCGCGCGCATCCAGAAACTCGATCCGCCGAACGTGTCGCGCCCGGCCAGATCCAGCCCGTGGCTGCGAATGGCACTGTCCATCACCGCGCGCCGCCCGGCATAGGCTGCCCCCATGCGCCGCACCTGTGCGTCGTAGTGGCCCAGCGACAGGAAGTAGGCGACGGTGCGCTGGATGTGCCCCGGCGGGTGGCGCAGCACCAGCGCGCGCAACGCGCGGGCCTCGCGGATGAACGCTTCCGATCCGACCAGATAGCCCAGCCTGAGCCCCGGAAAGACCGATTTGGAGAATGAGCCGATATAGACAACCGCGCCGGTCCTATCCAATGATTTCAGGGCCGGAGACGGTGAACTGGCAAAGGCCATCTCGAATTCATAATCGTCCTCGACCACGATGAACTCGTCCCGTGCCGCGCGTTCCAGCAGGGCCCGCCGCCGGTCGACCGGCATCGTCGCGTTGGTCGGGCAATGGTGCGAGGCGGTCGAGAACACCACATCCACCCCGGCGGGCAATGCGTCGGGCGGCAGCCCGTCGGCGTCGACATCCACCGCCGTCAGCTTGCAGCGGGTCTGTTCCAGGATTTCGCGCAAGCCCGGGTAGCAGGGGTTCTCGATCGCCGCCATCCGGCGTTGCGTCAGCAGAACCTGCGCCGCCAGCCACAGCGCGTTCTGCGCGCCCAGCGTCAGCAGGACTTCCTGCGGTCTGGCGGCGATGCCGCGCCGCGGCAGGATTTGCCGAGAGATGAATTCGATCAGTTTCTCGTCGTCGCGTTCATAGTAATCCGCCGTCATCGCATCGAAATCGCGCTGGCCCAGCGCCTTCATCGCGCACAGCCGCCAGTTCTGGTGGTCGAACAACGAGGCGTCCGCCTGCCCGTAGATGAACGGATAACGGTAGCTGCGCCAGTCGGCCGGGCGCGCCAGGCTTTCATAGCTGGAAAACCGCTGCCCGATGGCCCGGTTCCAGTCGACGCCGTCCGCCGGGCCTGTCTGCGCCGGCAGGTCGAATTGCGGCGGCAGCGGTGCGTTTTCGGATACGAAATACCCCGACCGCCCTCGCGAGGTCAGGTAGTCGTTCGAGACAAGCTCGGTATAGGCCAGCGTCACGGTGATCCGGCTGACGCCCAGCCGTTCGGCCAGTTTGCGGCTTGACGGCATGCGCTCGCCCGCCCGCAAACGCCCCGACAGGATGCCTTCGGTCACCAGCTGCTGAATCTGCTGCTGCAACGATCCCCCGTATTCGGGGTCGAGAAAGAAACTTTCGGCGGGGATCGCCATCGGTTTGGCCTTATCCAGTCAATGAACTGGACTTACCCGATTCCTGATGCCGATCCCAGCCTGTTCTGGTCGCATATCTCCCGAAGGGCCTCCCCGGGGCGGCGCGAACGCCTACTGGAACACTTTCGTCAGCGCCTTGTCGATGGCCACGGTGATCTCGTCGATATCATCGGGCGTCGCGATCAGCGCCGGCGACAGGCACAGCGTGTTGTTGTAGCCGGGCAACGACCTGTTGGTCACGCCGATGATCACGCCCTGCGCCATGCAGTCGGCGACAACCGCCTGTGCCAGCTTTTCATCGACCGGTTCCTTCGTGCCGCGATCCGCAACCAGTTCCGCCCCGCAGAACAGACCCTTGCCGCGAACATCGCCGATCACCCGGTGCTTTTCGGCCAGAGTGCTCAGATTGGCCAGCAACTGCTCGCCGCGCGCGAGCGTGTTGGCCAGCAGGCCCTCATCCTCGATGATCTTCATGTTTGCCAGCGCCGCCGCCGGTCCCGCCGCGCAGCCGCCGAAGGTAGAGATGTCGCGGAAATAGCTGAGCGGATCGCCGGGATCGTCCTTGAACTGCTCGAACACGGCTTCGGTGGTCACGGTGCAGGAAATCGCTGCGTAACCAGAGGCGACGCCCTTGGCCATCGTCACGAAATCCGGCTTTACGCCGTAGTTCTGATACCCGAACCAGGTGCCGGTGCGCCCGACGCCGCAGACCACCTCGTCGATATGGATCAGGATGTCATACTTGGAACAGATCTCCTGGACCCGTTCCCAATAGCCCGGCGGCGGGGTGATGACGCCGCCCCCGGCGGTGACCGGCTCCAGGCAGATCGCACCGATCGTGTCGGGGCCTTCGCGCAGGATCACCTCTTCGATGGCGTCCGCCGCGCGGCGACCGTATTCCTCGCCCGACAGATCCCATTGCGCACGGTATTCCAGGCAATGCGGCACCTCGACAAAGCCCGGCGTATAGGGGCCGTACTGTGCGCCGCGCTGGGGCTGACCGCCCGCCGACAGCGTGGTGATCGTGGTGCCGTGATAGTCGCGCTCGCGGAACAGGATCTTCGACTTCCTGCCGCCGTGGTGCCGGTGCGAAATCTGGCGCACCATCTTGAACACCTTCTCGTTCGCCTCCGAGCCCGAGTTCGAATAGTAGACCCGGCTCAGCCCCGGCATCTTCTCGATCAGGCGGTGGGCGAATTGCGAACCCGGAATCGAGCCTGCGGATTGTGCGAAATAGTTCATCTTGACCAGCTGGTCGCGCACCGCATCGGCGATTTCAACCCGGCCATAGCCGACGTTGACGGTCCAGACCCCGCCCGACACCGCGTCCAGATGTTCCTTGCCGCCGGCATCCCAGACGCGCATGCCGCGCCCCTCGACGATGATGCGCGGGTCAGTGGTTTCCAGCACCTTGTGCTGCATCAGATGATGCCACAGATGCGCGCGGTCGGCCTCGACCACTTCGGAAATATCATTGGGTGACAGTGTCAGATCCATGGCGAAACGCTCCGTCGGGAAATTGGGAATGGCGAAGTCACGGCGACTTTTCCAAATGCAACGACACCACAGAAACCGGCTTTGCGATAGGGCCAGACGATTCCATGCGGTAAGTCCAACGTTACGCCACTATCGCCCGCAATTCCAGCGCGCGCAGAACTTGACAGCAACGCCTGTGCGGTCAAGATCCGGCAGCAGCGGCTGGCAACTATGCCAAGGATCCGGGCGAGCCGCACCCCGCGGGCCGCCCGACGCATCCTGATCGAAGGGACAAAGAATGGACTATGACCGTGAACTGATTTCCAATGGCAACCCGATGGAGGCGATCGTCGGCTTCAGCCGCGCCGTGCGCGTCGGGCCCTATATCTCGATCGGCGGCACTGCGCCGGTCGGCGCCGACGGCAAGACCGTCGGTATCGGCGATGTCGCCGCACAGACCCGGCAATGTATCGAAATCATCAAGGCCGCGCTGGAACAGGCCGGATCGGGGCTGCACGACGTGGTGCGCACCCGCGTCATTCTGACCAATATCGACGACTGGAAAGCCGCCATCGACGTGCGCAAGGAATATTTCCGCGATGTGCGCCCGGTCGACACGATCATGGCGATCAACCGCTTCGTGAACCCCGAATGGCTGGTCGAGTTCGAAGCCGACGCCGTGATCGCCAACTGGCAGGCCTGAAGGGCCGCCTGAAACTTTGCGTCTCTGGCCCGGCCGGCGCGACCGGGCGCCTAGCTGGCGAACACCATGTCCAGGATATCCGCCAACCCGGCGGCGTCGGTTTCGTCAAACGCGTCCGGCCGGTCACTGTCGATATCCAGCACGGCGATCAGCGCGCCGGTGCGGTCGCGCACCGGCAGCACGATTTCCGACCGGGTCGAGGCCGCACAGGCGATGTGGCCGGCAAACGCATCGACATCCGGGACGATCTGCACCGCACCGGTGCGCGCCGCCGCGCCGCAGACACCGCGCGAAAACGGGATCACAAGGCACCCGTGGCCGCCCTGATAGGGGCCGATCTTCATCAGTTCCGGCGCCACCACCCGGTAGAACCCGGTCCAGTCGAACCGGTCGTCGGCGTGGTGCAACTCGCAGACAACCGTGGCCATCAGGGCAACCCGGTCGCTTTCGCCGTCGGTCAGCGCAGCGATGGTCCGGGCCAGCGTTGCATAATCGGCGCGCCTGTCCGCAACCGCCACGCTCAGACCCGCTCTATCGCGATTGCCGTACCCTCGCCGCCGCCGATGCAGATCGCCGCGACGCCGCGCCTGAGGTCGTGCTTTTCCAGCGCGTTCAGCAATGTCGCCATGATCCGCGCGCCCGACGCGCCGATCGGGTGGCCCAGCGCGCAGGCACCGCCATTGACGTTCACGATCGCGTGGCTCAGTCCCAACTGCTGCATGAACACCATCGGCACCACGGCAAAGGCCTCGTTCACCTCCCACAGGTCGACATCCGCCGCGTCCCAGCCGATCCGGTCCAGCAGTTTGCGCGCCGCCGGGATCGGCGCGGTCGTGAACCAGCCCGGCGCCTGGGCGTGGCTGGCATGGCCGACGATGCGCGCCCGCAGGTTCAGCCCTTTGGCGGCCTCGCCGGAAACCAGCGCCAGCGCCGCCGCGCCGTCGGAAATCGACGACGAATTCGCGGGCGTGACGGTGCCGTCCTTGCGGAACGCCGGCTTCAGATGCGGGATCTTTTCGGGCCGCGCCTGCCCGGGCTGCTCGTCCTCGGCCACCACGATGTCGCCCCGGCGCGATGTCACCGTCACCGGGGCGATCTCGCCCGCGAATGCGCCGCTGGCCTGTGCCGCCTTTGCCCGTGACAGCGAGGCCAGCGCATAGTCGTCCTGCGCCTCGCGCGTCAGCTGGTACTTCTCGGCGCAATCCTCGGCGAATGTGCCCATCAGGCGGCCCTTGTCATAGGCATCCTCCAGCCCGTCTAGGAACATGTGATCCATCGCCTGCCCGTGGCCCAGCCGCGCGCCGCCGCGCATGCCGGGCAACAGGTAGGGCGCCCTGGTCATGCTTTCCATGCCCCCCGCGACCACCACATCCGACTGGCCCAGCGCGATCTGGTCATACCCGATCATCGCCGCCTTCATCCCCGATCCGCACATCTTGTTCAGCGTGGTGGCGGGTACGTCCGCGCCCAGCCCGGCGGCGAAACCGGCCTGCCGCGCCGGGGCCTGACCCTGGCCCGCAGGCAGCACACAGCCCATGATCACCTCCTGGACACGGTCCGCGGCCAGGCCCGCACCGTCCAGCGCGGCGCGAATCGCGACGCCGCCCAGTTGCGGGGCGCCGACATCGGAAAACACGCCCTGGAACCCGCCCATCGGCGTGCGTGCCGCGCCTGCGATGAATACTTCCCTCATGGCTTTGCCCCTTCTGCAAGATTCAGAAACACGTCCCGTGCTTACCGAATGATAACCAATGCCGTCTAGCCTGCCCGCCGAACCCTATAGCTGGAGCGTGGACATGCAACTGGAACGACAGGATTACGGCGAGGCAATTCTGATAAAGGTGGATGAGCGGCGCATCGACGCCGCGGTCGCGATCCAGTTCAAGGACCGGCTGCGCGAACTGGCGGGCACCGAGCCCGCGCGCGTGGTGCTGGATGTGACGCAGGTCGATTTTCTCGACAGCAGCGGCCTTGGGGCAGTGGTCGCCGCGATGAAACAGCTGGGTGCGGGGCGCAAGCTGGAACTGGCCGGCCTGTCCCCGATGGTGGAAAAGGTATTCCGCCTGACGCGGATGGACACGGTGTTCACCATCCACAAGGACGCCAGCGCGGCGGTCGTCGGTCTGGCGCATGTCACATGACGCGGCGCTGACACCGCGCGCGCCGCGATCCCCGATCAAGATCACGCTCCGGGCGACGCCGATGGCGGTGCGCGATGCCCTGGCAGAGGCGCGCGGCGGCTGGCGCGACCTCGGGCTTGACCCGGCCACCTGCGCCACCGCCGAACAGGTTCTGGCCGAGATTCTGAACAACGTGGTCGAACATGCGCTGCCCGACCGTCCCGATGCGCTGGTGGTGCTGGAATGCGACGCCGCCGGTTCCGGCATGGCGTTCGAGGTGCGCGATGACGGCGATCCGATGCCCGGCCTGCGATTGCCGAAGGGTGCCGCCGCCGACATCGGCGAGGATCCGGCGCTGTTGCCAGAGGGCGGCTTTGGCTGGTTCATGATCCGCCAACTGACCCGCGATCTGTCATACCGTCGCCAGGACGGGCTGAACCGGCTGCGGTTTGTCATCGACCGACGCACCTGACGCACCTGACGCATCTGACGCGCCTGACGCGCCGCGTACAATCCCCGCCCGGATCGCCAAATGGTCACAATCCGCCCGCAACCCTGCCGCAATCGGCCTGCATCAAGACAGGGTAGCTGCATGGCTTCTTCCGGTGTCGCACCGTCACAGCCCCCACCCAGTGTGCGACACCGGAACTCCTGCGCTGCATTCCCCCTGCAAAACCCGTGCCTCCGGGCTGGCAATCCGCGCAAATCGCGTTAGGGTCCGCCCGACCCAACGCAGAGGAACCAGATGCGCGATTTCCACTTTCCCGGACGTTCCGGCGTGTTTGCCAGCAATGGTATGTGTGCCACCTCTCATCCGCTGGCCGCCAAGATCGCCATCGACACGCTGGAAGCGGGCGGCAACGCGGTGGACGCGGCAATCGCCGGCGCGGTGCTGCTGGGGCTGTGCGAGCCGCATATGACCGGCATCGGCGGCGACTGTTTCGCGCTGATCAAACCGGCGGGCGAAGAACGCATCATCGCGCTGAACGGATCGGGCCGCGCGCCCGCCGGGCTGAGCGCCGCAAGGATGCGCGACGAGGGGCACGCCACCGTACCGGTCGATGGCCCCGAATCCGTCACCATTCCGGGGGCTGTTGATGCATTCTGCACATTGTCCGACGATTACGGCCTTCTCGGGCTCGAGGCGACGCTGGCCCCGGCGGCGCATTACGCCGAAACCGGCGTGCCGGTGGCGCCACGGGTCGCACGCGACTGGTCGTCCTCTGCCGATGCCCTTCAGGGGGCGGCCCGCGATTTCTACCTTGCCTCTGGCGTGGCTCCGGCGGTCGGGCAGCCGTTCCGCCACGGCGCCCAGGCCGATGTCCTGCGCAGGATCGCCCGCGACGGCCGGGCCGGTTTCTACGAGGGCGAGGTCGCGGACGACATGGTCGCCAGCCTGCGCGCCCTTGGCGGGGTGCACACAGCCGACGATTTCGCAAACACGCGCTGCACCTACACCCAGCCGGTCTGTGGCACCTACAAGGACATCGAACTGGTCGAGCACCCGCCCAACGGGCAGGGCGCGGCGGCAATCCTGCTGTGCAATATCCTGGCTGAATTCGACATCGCGTCGATGGATCCATTCGGGGCAGAGCGCGCCCACATAGAGGCCGAGGCGACCAAGCTGGCCTATGACGCGCGCAACCGCCTTGTCGCGGACACCGACCACATGACGCGGCTGGCGCATCTGCTGGCCCCGGAAACCGCGCGCCGGCTGGCGGCGCTGATCGACCCGGCCCGGGCCATGCCCGCCGTCGCGCCGCTGACAGAGGCGGTGCACAAGGACACGATCTATATCACCGTCATCGACAAGGATCGCATGGCGGTGTCGCTGATCTATTCGATCTTTCACAACTTCGGCTCCGGCCTTGCCTCTGACCGGTTCGGCATCCTGTTTCACAATCGCGGTGCCGGATTCACGCTGGAAGAGGACCACCCGAACGAGGCCGCGGGCGGCAAACGCCCGATGCACACGATCATCCCGGGCATGCTGCGACAGGGCGGTCGCCTGATCATGCCCTTCGGCGTGATGGGCGGACAGTATCAGGCCACGGGCCATGCGCGCTTTGTCACCAACGTGGTGGATTTCGGCATGTCGCCACAGGCCGCCATCGACGCGCCGCGCTGTTTCAGCGACGCCGGGGGGTTGCAGATGGAACGCAGCTACAGCGACGCGGTGCGCCGCAGGATGACCGATCTGGGCCATGATGTTTCGATCGCCGATTCTGCGATCGGCGGCGCGCAGGCGATCCGCATCAACCACGAGCTTGGCATTCTCGAAGGCGGATCGGATCCGCGCAAGGACGGCTGTGCGCTGGGATACTAGGCAAGGCATTCGAACCGGATTCCGGTCTGACTAGGTGCAAGAACGAAAGGATACGAACATGGCAATCCGCCCCGTGAAAGACCTGGTCGCAGAGGCCAAGGCCCGGATCAGATCACTGTCGGTCGAAGAGGCGCAAACCCGCCAGCAGGCCGGGGATGCTCTGCTGGTCGATATTCGCGACCCGCGAGAGCTGAAGCGTGACGGGCGCATTCCCGGCGCGTTCCACGCCCCGCGCGGCATGCTGGAATTCTGGATCGACCCGGCCTCGCCCTATCACAAACCGGAACTGGCCACCGACAAGACGCTG
Source organism: Rhodobacter sp. (assembly GCA_022340385.1). Taxonomy (GTDB): domain Bacteria; phylum Pseudomonadota; class Alphaproteobacteria; order Rhodobacterales; family Rhodobacteraceae; genus CALGTJ01. Next base: position 469 of record JAJDOB010000019.1, on the reverse strand, counting down.
GTGCTGTTCTGCGCCAGCGCCTGGCGTTCGGCACTGTCGGTCAGGACCCTACAGGACATGGGCGTGGAAAACATCGCCGAGATGGAAGGCGGATTCGGCGCCTGGCGCAAATCCGGCGCGCCGGTGGACCTGGACCAAAACTGACGCGACCGGCCCGCAAACGCATATCAGCGACCGCCGGTCGAACCGGCCGCGCCTTGTCAAGATTTTGATATTCCTGGAAAATCATCCTGAAAACCGGCTTCCCGGTTTTCGGGCTTCACCCTAGTTCATCTGGAAATGCAGCGGATAATGGCCGTCTTCGAAATCCCCGAACAGATCGGGCAAATCGGGATGATCCACCGGCTCGCCCGAATAATCGGCCACCAGATTCTGTTCCGAAACATAAGCGACGTAGTAGCTTTGATCGTTTTCCGCCAGCAGATGATAGAACGGCTGGTCCTTAGACGGACGGCTGTCCTCGGGAATG
>JAJDOB010000295.1 GCA_022340385.1 Rhodobacter sp. | reverse complement strand
ATCGGGCGATTGGGCAAATAAGGGATACGCTGACGGAAAGCTGCTTTCGACCGATCAAAGCATCCGGATGACATCCTTGTCGATCGACAGCATATAGCCTTTGCGGGCGATGTTCTTGATCAGCAATTCGCTGACCATCTGGTTGCCCAGCGCGTCGCGCAGGCGTTTGATTCGGGTGGCGCCGGATGCCTCGTCGCAGTCGGCGGCGCTCTTGCCGGAAATCATCGCCTCGATCTCGGCGCCCGACAATACGTCTTCGTCCATCCGCGCCTCTGCCAGCACCGCCAGCGTTTCAATCGCGGCGACGGTCAGGGCGAACTCCATGTTGTTGAGATACACCTTGCGTTCTTCGCGGCTGATGATCAGCGAGGACACCTGAATGCCCGAACGCTCGATCTCTCCCATCCGGCGGTTCAGAATGATGATCGTGACCAGAAAGATCAGCGAAGCGATCAGCAGGGCGGTCGAGAATACCAGCAGGACAAAGATCACCCGGCGGTAGGACACCAGCACATCGTTGAACGTGGTGCCGGACTGGGCCAGAATCTCCAGCAGCTTGATTTCCGAATCCGATGTCAGGTTGTCGTTCTCGACGAAAATCGTCTCGACCCGGTCATTGAAGGCATTGGCGTCGGGCAGGTTCACGAACAACAGGATCGACGCGACCAGCAGGATCGCCACAATCGCCATCAGCCCAAACGCAACCACCCGTCCGCCGGAGCGTCGGGTGGCCGCAGCATCTGCACTGTTCTCTGCCAGGCTCATCGCCCGGATGCTAGCCGCTTTGGCGGACTGAGAGAATACTTAATAGTGTCCAACCCCGTGATGCCAGTTCGGCCCGGACCGCGCCCTGCACCGCGGATGCAGTGCAGTTGCTGCCGGGAACTGTCACTGTACCGTAGTCCAGTTTCAGGGGATTGTCGCGCTTTGCTTTGTACTCTGCAACACATGCGGCATTGGCCGATGTGGCAGACAGGGCCATGACGAGGGCCAATATGGAGAATGCGTGTTTCATGCGCCGGAACCTGAGCCATCGGTCGATGTTATTCAATATCAGACACGTCCGAAGCGGCCTGAATCGCGATGTTATCCAATAACCAGCGGCCGATATTGCTTAGCATCGCGGGACGGTCCGATATGGGTGGCATCTGTCAACGGCGCCCGCATCCGGGCGTCAACGCCCACGAAAGGACAACCGATGACCAGACGTCTTATAGCAACCGTATTGGCGGCAAGCCTTGCCGCGACCAGCTTTACCGCAGCACCGGCTGCCGCAGCGGACCGGGGCGAAATCGCGCGATTCGTAGTCGGGGCCGGCGCGCTCTTGCTGCTGGGAAACGCGCTGTCGCATAACGATCGCAACCGCAGCTACAACGACCACAATTACAACACCTACAACAACCACAACTACAACCACGGCCATGTGAACCGTCGCTACAACGATCCGGTGCCGCATGTGTCGCGCCGCATGGTCGCCCCGGCGTCCTGCGTGCAGCATAACCGCTGGGGTCGTGGCCCGTCGCAGATTCTGTTCCGTCACTGCCTGACCGAAAACATGCGCCACACGAATCGCCTGCCGGGCCAGTGCGCCTACACGATCCAGACCAGGGAAGGTGGCCGGACAGTCTATTCCGCCCCCTGCATGCGCCGCAACGGCTGGGTCTTTGGCTGAGACAGCCGAAACAGAGATTGAAACCGTGATCGATTACCGAGTGTAGACGCGTAAATGGTTTCGAGCAGTGGCCCGGGCAACCGGGCCACATCCCGGGGTAGGTGCTTTTGCGGGTCGCCTGCCCCGGGTTTGATTCGGGTCGTCGCCACTGTATGACGCAGCCCATGCCATCCGCATTTCCCAATTTCGAGTTCGAGACCCAAGCCCTGGCTCGCGGTGCCCTGTGGGTGTGCGGTGTCGACGAGGTCGGCCGCGGGCCGCTTGCCGGGCCGGTCACCGCCGCCGCGGTCAGGCTGGACCCCGAGAACATCCCCGTAGGCCTGAACGATTCCAAACGGCTGACCGCCGCGCGCCGCACAGTGCTTGCGCAAAAGATTCATGCCCGCGCCGAGGTTTCGATTGCCCACGCCAGTGTCGAAGAGATCGACCGGATCAATATTCTGCGCGCCTCGCATCTGGCGATGCAGCGCGCCATCGACGGGCTGGCGCACCGACCCGACCACGTGCTGATCGACGGCAACGCGATTCCGCAAAGCCTGACGCTTTCGGCGCAGGCCCTGGTCAAGGGAGATGCGCGGTCACAGTCGATTTCGGCGGCTTCAATTGTGGCAAAAACATGTCGCGATGCGCTGATGGTGGGATTGGCGCAACAGCATCCCGGCTATGGCTGGGAGACAAACGCCGGTTACGGCACGGCGGCGCATCTTTATGCGCTTCGACATCTTGGCGTCACCCCACACCATAGGCGCAGCTTTGCCCCCGTCCACAACATCTTGTATCAAGAAAAATAACTAACCACCTGATTCAAAAAAGAAATTGACGGCGAATCAGCTTTGACTCATCTTCTGTCCAACAAAAGCGCCAGCAAATGGTGCGGGGACAGAGGCAGAGATGACGAAGCTAAATGACGCCGCAGACATCCGTCTGCCGTTGAATCAGATCATTGCGGGTGACTGCGTTGAAGTGATGAATTCGCTTCCGGCGGGGTCGGTCGACCTGATCTTTGCCGACCCGCCCTACAATCTGCAACTCAAGGCCGATCTGCACCGCCCGGACAATTCCAAGGTCGACGCGGTCGATGACGCCTGGGATCAGTTTGACAGTTTCGCGGTCTACGACAAGTTCACCAAGGCGTGGCTGTCGGCCGCGCAGCGGTTGCTGAAACCGCATGGCGCGATCTGGGTGATCGGCAGCTATCACAACGTGTTCCGCATGGGTGCGGAACTGCAGAACCAGGGGTTCTGGATTCTCAACGATGTGGTCTGGCGCAAATCCAATCCGATGCCGAATTTTCGCGGCAAGCGGCTGACCAACGCGCATGAGACGCTGATCTGGGCAAGCAAGACCGAAGGCGCGAAATACACATTCAACTACGAGGCGCTGAAGGCCCTGAACGACGGTATCCAGATGCGGTCTGACTGGGTGCTGCCGATCTGTACCGGGCATGAACGCCTGAAGGATGGCAATGGCGACAAGGCGCACCCGACGCAGAAACCCGAAAGCCTGCTGCACCGGATTCTGATCGGGACCACCAATCAGGGCGACGTCGTGCTGGACCCGTTCTTTGGGACCGGCACCACCGGCGCTGTCGCCAAGATGCTGGGCCGCGACTTTATCGGGATCGAGCGCGAAGCGGCCTATCGCAAGGTCGCAGAGCGTCGGCTGGACCGGGTGCGACGGCTGGACAGGTCGGCGCTGGAAGTTTCCACCAGCAAACGCGCCGAACCCCGCGTGCCGTTTGGCCAGCTTGTCGAACGCGGCATGCTGCGCCCGGGCGAGGTGCTGACCTCGATGAACGGCAAGACGGCCAAGGTGCGCGCTGACGGCACGCTGGTGGCCTCGGATGTCAAGGGGTCGATCCATCAGGTCGGTGCCGCGCTGGAGGGCGCGCCCAGTTGCAATGGCTGGACCTACTGGCAATTCAAACGCGATGGCAAACAGGTGCCGATCGACGTGCTGCGGCAACAAATCCGGGCAGAGATGAACTGAACTAACAATGGCATAAAACGGTTACCGCCGGTGCCTGTGGCCAGTCCACGGCACAACTGACCCCGCCAGTACTTGCAACTGGCGGGGCTTTTTGTTGCGCGCAGCGCTGCCACGGATAAAAATGCGGCGTGTTTTTGAAATGCGTGATACAATCGGTGCGCGTATTTTAAGCAGGAGTTTGTACATGGCCGATATTGATGCTGGCCAGTCCGAGAAGATCGGCTCGTTCTGGCGCCGGGTTCCCGAGTACTGGAAATTTCTGACACTTCTGGTCGCAATCGGCGGCACCGCGATTGCCGGGTATGCCAAGCTTGACGATATTCGCGACCAGCTTTTTCAGGCGGACGACAAGATCAACGCGCGTATTGATGAACTGGCCGCGGACATGGTGCGCCCCGGCGATCTGGGCGGGTTCATCGAGGAAGACAAGCTATTGATCGAAAATTGCCGCCAGTCGCTGCGTTCGCAGCGCCATGAATACCGTGCCCTCGTCATAGCTTACAGCGAGTTGGAACAGGCGATGCAGCTGGCCGAAAACGCCTTTGCCAACCGGGAACTGACCGGACCGGAGGAACGCCAGCTTGAAGCCGTGATTGTGCTGCGCGGTGGCTATCAGGCGCGGCGGCGGGATCTGGAAAAAGAAGTCAGCGCGCTGGAAACGCGCATTCAACTGACGGAGGGATGCTGATGCTCAGGCAATTGTCCGTGGTGATTCTTCTGTCCGCACTGGCGGGTCCGGTTCAGGCAGCCGGGCTGGAGCAGATGGCCTTGCCGTCCAAAGGCATCGACGAAATAGTCGCAGAGGAAGCGTTGCGGCGATCAGAGCTTTTTCTGGCTATCGGTTCGGAAAACCGCATCACCGCGTTGCGGGCGATGGCCGAGCTGCGGGGCGGCTATTCAGACGATCCGGCTTTGGTCGAAGCTGCGATAGCGATAGTGGCGCAAGGCGCCCGCGCCAGCGACGAAGATCGCAAGGCTACCCTGACCAAGCGCGGGAACGCGCTGAACCTGCTGCTGAGCGCCGAGGAATCTGCATGGACTCCCCGAACTGTCGCACAGGCGTTGGAGATGACCGGCCAATACCGCAAGTCGGTGGCCATGGGACGCCCGATTGATTTGCCTGCACTGGTTCAGTTGCAGCAAAAGCTGCAAGGCCTGACGGGTGTGCGCACGGCCTATGGCGATGTTCAGGGTCGGACCGAGGGCGGTGCGCAGTTTACCGATGTCGATGTATTCATCTGCGCGGATCAGACCGAAAATGTCAGGCTGGTCATGACGGCGCGGTCCTTTGCAGAGACATTGGCAAAGAATGATTTCGGCCGGGTGCGGCTGCGGCCGTCGACGGTGGAACTGGAAAAAGCCCTGACTCCGGAACGCGGCCGCACGACCGTGTATATCGACGTGAAACACCCGGAGGCGAATGAAGCGGCGCGGATTGCGACGATCCTGTCACAGTTTGAATTGCCCCCGCCGGCACGCGCGGCGAACGCCGGCACCCCGACGTTCTGGTATGTCAGCCTGTTTGTCTGCCCATAGGATGTCCGAGCAATCGGCTCTGGCATCCGGTGCCCGCGTTTCGGATACGCGTTAGCGCGGCAACGGATTGCGGCCATTCGAATAGGGCTTCCAGTCGGTGATCTCGGGGTAATACTGCCCGCGCCATCTGCGCACGCGCGGGTTCATCACGCGCCGCCACAGCGGTGGGACCATGGCGGCCAGTGTCATCACCGGATAGCCGTAGGGCAGTTGCGGCGCCTCGGCCTCTGTATGGTTCTGCAGCAGCGGAAAACGGCGGTCGGGCTTGTAGTGGTGGTCAGAGTGGCGCTGCAGGTTGATCAGCAGCCGGTTCGACGCCATCTGCGCCGAGTTCCACGAATGGCGCGGCAGTACATGCTCGTATCTGCCATCGCCCAGGTGTTTGCGCGTCAGCCCGTAGTGTTCGATGTAATTCACCAGTTCCAGTTGCCAGACGGCGATAAAGGCCTGGTAAATGAACAGCCCCACACCGACCCATCCCCCCAGCAGAAACGCCAGCACAAGAAAGCCGCCCTGCAACGCCCAATAGCGCCAGAATGGGTTGGCGGCATTGTGCCAGGGCAGGTCTTTCCGCGCCAGCATCGCCGTTTCCGCGCGCCAGGCGGACCGCAGCGACTGGCGCAGAACGCGCGGGAAAAAGCGGTGAAACCCTTCGTTGTAGCGCGCCGTTACGGCATCGCGCGGCGTGCCGACATAGCGGTGGTGCACCAACAGATGCTCGCTGCGAAAATGGCTGTAAAGCACCGACGCCAGCAACAGATCCGCCAGCCAGCGTTCCAGCCTGTTCTTCTGGTGCATCAACTCGTGGCTGTAATTGATGCCGACAGTGCCCGAAAGCACGCCGATTCCAAAGAAGACGGCGATCTTTTCAAACGTTGTCAAATGGGCGGCGGTCGGGACGTACCAGACGGCCCACGCCAGCACGGCAAGCTGGATCGGAAACCAGATCAGCGTGACAAGGCGATACCAGTACAATTGGTCGTCGGGGGTCGCGGGGTCGGCGTTGGCCTCGTCCCGGCCGGTTATCGCATCCAGCAGGATGAACAGCCCCCAGGAGGCGGCAGGCAGCGCCAGGACCGTCCAGCCGCCGTGGACCGCCTCGACGATCGCCAGCGGAACCAGCGCCAGCGAAGCCCAGAACGGCAACGCGTGCTGCCAATCTGCGATACTGGCGGAAAAGGGCGGTGCCTGCTGTGTCATCGGTTCCCGGGCGCGAAGATAGGGCCAAATCTGTGGTCGATCAATTCGGCGGTTTTGCGGCGAACGCAAGGTCAAAGGCCTTGCGCATCACGGTGGGCAGGTCCGAGGGTCTGAAATCCGGCCCGGCGATGAAATGTCCGGTCATAGGCTTGGCGCAGTTCGGCACCTCGGCCACCCGCAGCGCAAGCCGCAGGTGGAAATGCGTGAAGGTGTGGCGCACCTCGCCGCCGGGGTCGCGCCAGTCGGCACTGATCGGCGGTGCTTCGATTGCAGAGTCGGCCCAGTCCGACCCCGGCCAACCCAGCATGCCGCCCAGCAGGCCCCTGTCGGGCCGCCGCTCCAGCAGCCAGGCACCGTCGGAACGGCGCGCGATATAGGCGATGCCGTGGCGTGTCGGTTTCGCCATTTTGGGCAATCTGCGCGGCAAATCGGCCTGCACCCCGCCGGCGCGCGCCTTGCAGGCCGTCATCCACGGGCAGATGCCGCAGGCCGGCGATTTCGGCGTGCAGATCGTGGCGCCAAGGTCCATCACCGCCTGCGCATAATCCCCAGCACGCCGGTCCGGCGTCAGGCGTGTGGCGAGGGCGGTCAGTTTGTGTTTGGCAGTGGGCAGCGGGGTCTGGACGCAGAACATCCGCGCCATAACCCGCTCGACATTTCCGTCAACCACGGTGGCTGGTTCGTCAAACGCGATCGCGGCAATCGCGGCGGCGGTGTAGGGGCCGATGCCGGGAAGGTCCAGCAGTCCGTCGCGCGTGTCCGGGAAGGTGCCGCCATGCTCTTGCACCACGGCGCGGGCGCATTTCAGCAGATTGCGGGCGCGCGCGTAATATCCCAGCCCGGCCCATTCCGCCATCACGTCGGCATCCCTGGCCGCAGCCAGATCGGCGACACCGGGCCAGCGCGCCAGAAACCGGCGGAAATAGTCGCGCACGGCGGCCACCGTGGTCTGTTGCAGCATCACCTCTGACAGCCAGACGGCATAGGGATCGGGGCGCAGCCCCGCGCGCCGGTCCGCCGGGGACACCCGCCACGGCATCGCCCGCGCGTGGATGTCGTACCAGGTCAGTAACGCGGTGCTGAGGTCAGTCTCACGCAATCTTTATGGCTCCCTCTCCGGCTTTGCACTGGCGCTGCCCGCCGTGCCCACTAGAATAGCGTGGACAACAGGACATGCCAGCGATGACGCGCCCACCAAACAAACCCATCTACCGCAAACGCGGTTTTGAACGCACCGCCGGGCTGCTGCAAAGCCAGATTCGCAAGGCAAGCGAAAAGCGCGGTTTTGCCGAATCCCGGCTGCTGACCCATTGGGCCGAGTTCGTGGGCGAGGATTTCGCCAATGTCGCGCGGCCCGTCAAGGTCAGCTATGCCAAGGGCGGGTTCGGCGCGACCCTGACTGTGCTGACCACCGGCGCCCGGGCGCCGATGCTGGAGATGCAGAAGGAAACGCTGCGCGAACGGGTGAACGCCTGCTACGGCTATTCCGCGATCGCCCGCATCACCATCACCCAGACCGCACCCAACGGTTTTGCCGAGGGGCAGGTGGAATTCGCGCCCGCACCGAAAGAAGCCCTCGGTCCGGACCTCGCCGCGCAGGCCGCTGCGCGCAGTGCCGCGGCGCCGGTTACCGACGAGACCCTGCGCCGCGCCCTTGAAGCGCTGGGCGAAAACGTTCTAACACAAGCAAAACGCAATCGAGGCAGAGCCACATGAACCGTTACATCGCAATTGCAGCCGCCGCGCTGGCCCTTTTGGGTGGTGCCTATTTTCTGCAACCAAGCACCGCCACCGACCTGGCCGCGTTCGGCAGCGCCGAGGCGCAGACTGCCCAGGCCGAGGTTGACACTTCGCTGGTCGTCGAGATGACGCTGGGCGACGAGAACGCGCCGCTGACGGTGATCGAATATGCCAGCTTTACCTGCCCGCATTGCCGCAGTTTCCACGACAATACATTCGCTGCATTCAAGTCCAGCTATATCGACACCGGCAGGGTGCGGTTCATCTACCGCGAGGTGTATTTCGACCGGTTCGGTCTGTGGGCCGGGATGGTCGCGCGCTGTGGCGGACCAGAGCGGTATTTCGGCATCTCCGACATGATTTATGATCAGCAGTCGACCTGGACCGCGGGCGACACACCCGCCGCGATCGCCGACAACCTGGCCAGAATCGGCAAGACCGCCGGGCTGACCTCCGAAGAAGTGGACGCCTGCCTGCAGGACGGCGATCTGGCGCAGGCGATGGTTGCCGTTTACCAGGAGAACGCCGAACGCGATGGCATCCGTTCGACACCGTCTTTCCTGATAGATGGCGAACTTGTGGCGGGCGATCAAAGCTTCGCGGCTTTCTCGGCGCTTCTGGACGCGAGGCTGGCCGAATAGTGAACGCACCGCTGGCCGGCCTGAAGGTCGTCGAACTGGCCCGCATCCTGGCTGGCCCCTGGGCCGGCCAGACCTTGGCTGATCTGGGCGCGGATGTCGTCAAGGTCGAAAGCCCTGACGGCGACGACACCCGCAAATGGGGCCCGCCGTTCGTGGAACGCGCCGGGCAGTCTTCGGCGGCGTATTATCACAGTTGCAACCGCGGCAAGCGTTCCATCGCGGTGGATTTCCGCACCGCCGAAGGCCAGGCAGAAGTGCGCGCGCTGGTGGCCGATGCCGACATACTGATCGAGAATTTCAAGGTCGGCGGGTTGGCGAAATACGGACTGGACTACGCCAGTTTTGCGGCGCTGAACCCTCGCCTGATCTACTGCTCGATCACCGGCTTTGGCCAGACCGGCCCCTATGCGCATCGCGCCGGGTATGATTTCATCATTCAGGGCATGTCGGGCCTGATGTCGATCACCGGCGAACCTGACGGTCAGCCGCAAAAAGTCGGCGTTGCAGTCACCGACATTTTCACCGGGCTGTATTCGACCATCGCCATTCTGGCAGCGGTGCAGCAGCGGCATTCCACCGGGCGCGGCCAGCATATCGACATGGCGCTGCTGGATTGCGCCACGGCGATTACCGCAAACCAGGCGATGAACTACCTGACCACGGGTGTGGCACCGCGCAAGCTGGGCAATGCCCATCCCAATCTGACGCCTTATCAGGTATTCGACTGCGCCGACGGCTGGATCATTATCGCCACCGGAAATGATGCCCAGTTTCAACGGCTTTGCGCGTTGCTGGGCATGGCGGACCTGGCGCTTGAGGGCGATTTTCGCGGCAATGCGGACCGGATCGCAAATCGAGACGTACTTGCCGCGCGGCTGACCGACGCGACACGCACCTTCACCAAGGCCGACTTGCTGGCCGCGTGCGAGGCGCAGGGTGTGCCTGCCGGGCCGATCAACGACCTGGGCGAAGTATTTGACGACCCGCAGGTCGTGCATCGCGGGTTGCGCGACACGTTGGACGGTGTGCCTACCGTGCGCCCGCCATTTCATTTCTCGGGGGCCGACGTGGTGCTGGACCGCCCGTCGCCGAACCTTGACGAACATGGCGACGCAATCAGGGCAGACCTGAAGAACCGCTGATCCCGACACTGTCCAGCGCGGCGTCAAGCGCCGACCAGTCGTCGATTTCCAGCCGCACCGGCAGGGTCAGCACTTTCTGGCGGAATGTGGCCGGCAGGCGTACCGCGTCTTTCTCGGTGGTGACCAGTTGAGCGCCCAGCGCGGCCGCCTCAAGCTCCAGCCGTTTCATCAGCGCGTCGGTCAGGGGCTGATGGTCGTCCAGCGCCTCGGCGCGGATCAGGTTTGCGCCAAGCGATTGAAGCGTGGCAAAGAATTTCCCCGGACGCCCGATCCCGGCAAAGGCCAGAACATCCAGACCGGCCCAGTCCATCCCGGTTTGCAGCGGCCTTAACCGGCCCTGAACCAATGGCACGTGGATCGCATGACCCCAGGCCCGGCCAAACGCTGCCTGCTGCGCGCCATCGCCGATGGACAGCACGCAATCGGCGCGTCGCAGCCCGGCGGCAACCGGCTCGCGCAGCGGGCCGGCGGGCACGACCCGGCCATTGCCGAACCCGACGCCCGCGTCGACCACGACGACGCTGATGTCCTTGACGACCGACGGGTTCTGAAACCCGTCATCCAGCAGGATCATGGCCGCCCCCGCGGACTGTGCGGCCTGGACGCCCGCGGCGCGATCCCGCGCGACCCAGACCGGCGCGAAGGCCGACAGCAACAACGGCTCGTCCCCGACCTCTGCGGCGCTGTGCCGGCGCTCGTCGACGCGCAGCGGGCCGGCAAGGCTGCCGCCATAGCCGCGCGACACGACATGGGCAGATATGCCGCGCTGCGACAACCGGTCGAGCAGCGCGATCACTGTCGGGGTCTTGCCGGTTCCGCCAAGGTTGATATTGCCGATACAAATGATCGGCACGCCGGCCCTGTAGCCGGTTTTCGCAACTCTGGCAGCGGTGGCGCGGGCATAGATCCAGGCAACCGGGGCCAGCAGGCGGGCGCGCAGACCCGGGGCGCCGGCAGCCCCATACCAAAAGCCCGGCGGGCGCATCAGTCTTCCTCGTCGATGTCGAGTTCGCTGAAGATCAGATCGCGCACCCGGTCGGTCACTTCGGCCCCGGACGAGCAGATCTTCCAGGCCTCATGCGCCATCGTTGCGGCGGTGTGGGGGGACAGCAACTGTTCCAGCGCCTCTGACAACTCCTCGGCTGTATGTACCAGCCGCGCCGCTTTAGCCGCCTCCAGCCGGACATAGGCCTGGCGAAAGCCCGCGATGCCGGGGCCGTGGATGATGGCAGAACCAAGCGCGGCGGGTTCATAGGGGTTCACGCCGCCGAAGTCGCCGCCATTGTCACCCATCGACCGGCCCAGAAAGCTTACCGGTGCCAGCCGGTACCAAAGCCCCATCTCGCCTTCGGTATCTGCCACGTATATCTGCGTGTCCGCGTCGGGTTCCTCGCCCTTGGAGCGTTGCGCAACACGGTGCCCGTCGGTGATCAGCCGTTCGGCCCAGGCGGCCCCTTCATCCGGCTCGTCGGGCACCAGAATAAGCAACAGCCGGTGCGCGCGGCGCTGAGCCCGCGAATGCGCGGCAATGATCGCCGCGCACTCTTCATTGGTGATCCGCGCCGCCAGCCACACGGGGCGCGCGGCCAGGGCGTGGGCCAGGGCGTTACGGTCAGCCTCGTTACACGGCAGGGCGGGCGTGCCTTCTTCGAGATAGCCGGCGATCTCGACCTGTTCGGATGTGGCACCCAGCCGCTTCAGCGCGTTGGCGGTCTTGGCATCGCCCGTCAGGATCTTGCGAAACCGGGACAAGAGCGAACCGGACATGCCCCGCAGCCAGCGCCAGGATTGCGGATCCGGCGCGGCCGTATGAGCATCGACCAGGAACAACGGAATTTCGCGATCCCCGGTTTCGGTGATCAGCGCCGGGCTCAGATCCGGCTCTGTCCAGATTGCGATATCCGGTCGCCAGTGGTCCAGAAACCGACGCACGTTGGGCATCGCGTCATCCGGGACCAGTTGCGAAAACAGGCCGGGTTCGCTTTTGCGGCGCTTTTCCGCATGCGTCGTGAACAGAAAACACAGATCGTCGCGTTCGGATTTCATGCGCCCGGCCAGTTCGCGGGCGGCAAGGGCATGGCGGTCGTGACCGGTATGAAACCAGATCAGAGATCCGCCTTCCGGCCGGACATCGCTGGCTTCGCCCAGCCGTTCGTTGTCATGGTTTTCCCCGCTTTCGGTCCCGGTCGCAGCGCTTCGCCGCGCGGCCCGGTCCGACCGCGCGCGGGTAGCAAGATAAAGCGCAAGCGTTAGCGATTTTACCATTTATATCAGCTAGTTACAAAGCTCTTCGGTTGGCGAGGCTTCTGCCTCTTCATCGCGCAATCGGTGGATATGTGCGATGAAGTACCGCATATGGGCGTCGTCCACAGTGCGCTGTGCCGCAGATTTCCAGGCGTCGTATGCGCTGGCGTAGTCGGGAAACATGCCAACGATATCAATGTCTTTGACGTCCTTGAACGTGTTTTTCGACGGGTCTGTCAGCTGACCGCCAAAGACCAGGTGCAGGCGTTGGGTCATCGGGTTCTCCAGTTGCGAATTCCGCTGCAACCTAAAGCAGGCGCGGGCGCGCGAAAAGGGCTGTTGCGCCGGCATCGGCGTGCACGGATCGCGGGGATCGGGTTACAGCCGGTTGCCGATCGCGCGGTGCAGGGCCGTGTTGGCCGTCAGGATGCCGCTCGATTGCGCTTTGCGGCTGTTGAGCGTGATCGCCTCGCCCTTGCGGTCCGTCACTTTTGCGCCGCCCTCTGCCGCGATCAGGATACCGGCGGCGATATCCCATTCCCAGGCGTCGCGCAGGGTCAGCATCGCGTCGAACCGGCCATCGGCAATCAGGCAGAACCGATAGGCGAGTGACGACCGGAAGTGGCGCTGAAACGCGGGCACGTCGCCGCGCCACCACTGCGCATCGAGGCTGGCCCTGGGGGCCAGAATATCGGCACCGTTCGGGTCGGTACGGCTGGCGCATCGAATAATTTCACCATTCAGAAACGCGCCTTGTCCGGTAGTGGCGGTGTAAAGCTTGTCACGCAACGGAAGAAAGACCACGCCCGCCGTTGGCTGACCCTTGTGCGCCACGGCGATGCTGTGCGCCCAGGTCTTCTGGCCATCGACATAGGCGCGGGTGCCGTCGATCGGATCGACAATGAACACGGTGTCATGTGTCAGGCGGGCATGGTCATCCTCGGTTTCCTCGGACAGCCAGCCATAGCCGGGCCGCGCTGCCAGCAGGGTCTCGCGCAGGTAGGCGTCGACGGCAAGATCGCCCTCGCTGACCGGAGAGCCGCCATCCTTGTAATCGACCCGCTGGTCGGTCTGCCAGTATTTCAGCGCGATTTCGGCGGCGTGATGTGCCGCCTCGATCAGCAGGGGAAGATCAGCTACCGGCAAGCGTCAGGCCTTCGACCAGCAGTGACGGCACCACGCGCGACAGATGGGTGCGCGCGTCATTGGCGGGTACAAGCCCCCGCAGCATATCGCGCAGATTGCCGGCTATCGTGCATTCGTTGACGGGATAGGTGATTTCCCCATTCTCGATCCAGAAGCCGCTGGCCCCGCGTGAATAGTCACCCGTGGTTGCGTTGATCGAACTGCCGATCATCGACGTGACCAGCAAGCCGGTGCCCATGTCCCTGATCAGCCCGTCGCGGGCTTGCGTGCCCGGTGTCAGTGCGATGTTGCCGACGCTGGGGCTGGGCGGCGCAGAAGTGCCGCGCGACGCGTTGCCGGTGGAAGTCATGCCCAACTGCCGGGACGTCGACAGATCCAGCGTCCAGCTCCGCAACTCGCCGTTTTCGACGATGTTGCGCGGGGCGCTGGGCAGCCCCTCGGCATCAAACGGACGGCTGCCGGAGGCGCGCGGGCGCAACGGGTTTTCAACGATGCTCAGCGTGTCGGGCAAGACCGCGCCGTGCAGCGCATCGCGCAGCCAGCTGGACCCGCGCGCGATGGCGGTGCCGTTGACCGCCTGCAACAGGTGGCCGATCAGCGATGCCGCGACACGCTCGTCATAGAGCACCGGAAAGGAACCGGTTGGCGGCTTGCGCGCACCGGCGCGTGCGACCGTGCGTTCGCCGGCGATGCGCCCGATGTGTTCGGGGCTTTCCATGTCGGACCCGTGAACGCGGCTGTCGCCGTAGTAATCGCGTTCCATCCCGGTGCCGTCCCCGGTGATCGCGACGCAGGATGTGCTGTGACTGGTGCGGCTGTAGCCACCAGAGAACCCGTTGCTGGCGGCAAGGTGAATATTTCGCCGCCCATAGGCCGCGGCGGCCGCGTCGATCTTGGTGATACCCTCGACGGCCAGCGCGGCGGCCTCGGCGCGGCGCGCCCTGTCTTCCAGGTTCTGCGGCAACGGTTCCGGGTCGGGATCGGCCAGGTCGAGCGTCGCCAGATCCCAGTCGCGGGCAAGCTGAGAGGGTTCGGCAAGGCCGATATTGGCATCCTCGGGCGCTTCGCGGGCCATGGCGACGGCGCGTTCGGCCATCGTGGTCAGCGTGCTGTCGGAAATGTCGGATGCAGACACGCAGGCCTGCCGCTGGCCGATCAGCACCCGAAGACCGATGTCGATGCCTTCGCTGCGTTCGGCCTGCTCCAGCTTGCCCATCCGCACGTCGATCGAGATCGATGTGCCATCGACGGCAATGGCATCGGCGGCGTCCGCCCCGGCGCGTGTGGCGGCGTCCAGCAGGCGGGCGGTCAGGGATTGCAGGCGGTCGGACATTTGGCCTCTGGCGATAACTGGCGTGGGGTTCAGGTAGTCGTCCGCGCAGGGCTGTGCAAGTGGCGCCGGCGGCCGTGGCGGCGGATCGGCGCGCCGGTATGGCGCGATACCTGGCCAGCGGGGTTGCAGAATCTGCCCGTCGGTGCCGTGATTTCGCTAGCCCGCCACCATTGCCTTGATCGCGGCGGCGTGGCTGGCATCTGCCGCCAGCGTGTCCGCGCAAAGGTCGGCAACCGCGCATTC
>JAJDOB010000279.1 GCA_022340385.1 Rhodobacter sp. | reverse complement strand
CCGGTTTTCCGGTTTTCCGGTTTTCCGGTTTTCCGGTTTTCCGGTTTTCCGGTTTTCCGGTTTTCCGGTTTTCCGGTTGACAGCAAAGCCGACTCATCGCCTAAATGCAACCCTGTATTCAGAATTGAACGCAATTATCCGCACAGGACGCACCATGCCCGAACCGCGTACCAACCAGCCGACCGGCGCCGAGGCGATGGTGCAGATGCTGCAGGCCTACGACGTGCAGCATATGTTCGGCCTGTGCGGTGATACCACTTTGCCATTCTATGACGCGCTGGCGCGGATGGATCACGGCATCACCCATTTCCTGACCCGCGACGAACGGCATGCGGCCTATATGTCCGACGCCTATGCCCGCGTCACCGGCAAGCCCGGCGTGTGCGAGGGGCCGTCAGGCGGTGGCGCAACCTACATCCTGCCCGGCGTGGTCGAGGCCAACGACAGCTCTGTCCCGATCCTGGCGATCACCACCGATGTCGCCACCACCTCGCGCGGCCGCTATCCGCTGACCGAACTGGACCAGACGGCGCTGTTTCGCCCGCTGACCAAGTGGAACACCTCGCTCGACAACGCCGCCCGCCTGCCCGCCGCGATCCGCCAGGCATTCCGCGCGATGACGACCGGGCGGCCCGGCGCCGTGCATCTGGCCCTGCCGTTCGACACCCAGAAAGGCGCGGTCGATGCCGCCGAGATCTGGGCCGACCCGCGCCACCGCACCTTTCCCGCCGAACGCGCCGCGCCGGATCCGCAGGCAATCCGCGACGCCGCCGATATACTTGCCGGTGCCACCAGCGCCGTCGCGATCTGTGGCGGCGGGCCGGTGCTGGCCGGGGCCGAGGCGCAGTTGCAGGCCCTCGCCGAATTGCTGGACCTGCCGATTGCCACCACGGTTTCCGGGCAGGGCAGCCTCGCCGAGACCCACCCCCAGGCGCTGGGCGTCGTCGGCTCGAACGGCGGCGTGCCCGCGACCCGAGCGGTGATCGACGACGCCGACGTGATCCTGTTCATCGGCTGCCGCGCCGGTTCGGTCACCACCGAACGCTGGCGCTCGCCCCCGAAAGGGAAGACCATTGTTCACATCGACAGCGACCCGATGGTGATTGGCGCGAATTATCCCACCGACGTGGCGATCTGCGCCGATGCGAAACTGGCGCTTGCCGCGTTGCTGGCCGACCTGCAAACCCGAGTCCCGCAACTTCAGAATGGCCGCACCCGCGCCGCCGCCGCTTGGCAGGCCAAGCTTGCCGGCTTCCACCCGCTCGCCACCAGCCAGGATCGCCCGATCCGCCCCGAATCGGTGGTCGCCGCGCTGATGGACACGCTTGCGGACGACGCCATCATCGTCGCCGACCCCGGCACGCCCTGCCCGTATTTCAGCGCCCATTACCGCTGGCGCAAGCCGGGACGCCAGTTCATCACCAACCGCGCCCACGGGGCGCTGGGTTATGCGCTGGCCGCTGCGATGGGCGCGCACGTCGGCCGCCCCGCGGCCAAGACCGTCGCGGTAATGGGCGACGGATCGTTCGGGTTCTGCTGCGGCGAATTCGAAACCCTCACCCGCTACAACATCCCGATCACCGCGATCGTCTTTTCCAACGCCACCTTCGGCTGGATCAAGGCCGGCCAGAACGCCGGCTTCGGCCAGCGTTTCTACAACGTCGATTTCAACCGCACCGATCACGCCGCCGTCGCCCGCGCCTTTGGCGTCAAAAGCTGGACCGTCACCGACCCGGCCAGCCTGATCCCGGTCCTGAAAGAGGCCATTACCCACCCGGGGCCCACATTGGTCGACGTCATCAGCCAACCGCTGCACGAGGCCGCCGCCCCGGTCAGCGAATGGGTTGCATGATGCCCGCTTCGCGGCGCCCTCGGGTCGGAACCATCCGCGCCGTCGGGCCTCGCGGCAGCAAGACGCGCGGTGACCGGCCATGACGGACCTGCATCAGAAGATCACCGGATTCGACCTCTGGCACCTGTCCCTGCCGGTTGTCTCGCGCCGCGACCACGGCATCGGCACGGTAGAGGGCGCCTGCGAGATCGTCGTCCTGCGCCTGACCGCCGAAGGCGGCGCAACGGGCTGGGGCGAAGCCGCGCCCTGGTCGGTGTTCACCGGCTCGCCAGAGGCCGCCCTTGCCGCGCTCGACCGCTATATCCGCCCGCATGTCGTCGGCCACCGGGTCAGCGACACGGCCGCGATCATGGCGCGCGCGCAGACCTGCGTCGCCCATTGCACCGAGGCCAAGGCCGCGCTTGAAACCGCGCTGCTGGATCTTGCCGGGCGCATCGCCAACCTGCCGGTCTGGGCGCTGCTGGGCGGCAAGGCGCGCAACACGATCCCGCTGTCGGTCAGCCTTGCCAATCCCGACTGGGACGCCGACCGCGCCCTGATCGGGCGGATCACCGACGACGGCGTCGGCATCGTCAAACTGAAGGCGGGATTCGCCGACCACGCCTTCGACATCATGCGGCTGGAAGCACTGGCGCGCGACTTCCCAGATCTCGACCTGCGGGTCGATTTCAACCAGGGGCTCGATCCCTTCGACGCAATCCGGCGGGTGCGCGACGTCGCCGCGTTCAAACCCACTTTCATAGAGCAACCGGTGCGCGCGCATCACCATGCGCTGATGGCCGATATCCGCGCCGCCATCGACGTGCCGCTGCTGGCCGACGAATCCGTGTTCGGCCCCGAGGACATGGTCCGCGCCCTCCGTGAGGGCATCGCCGACGGGGTGTCGGTCAAGATCATGAAATCCGGCGGATTGCAGCGCGCCCGCAGCGTGGCGCAAATGGCCGGCGCGGCGGGACTGTCGGCTTATGGCGGTGACATGTTCGAGGCCGGCCTCGCGCATCTGGCCGGCGCGCACATGATCGCCGCGACACCGGAAATCACCCTTGGCTGCGAATTCTATCAGGCGAAATACTATCTGGCCGAGGATATCCTGGAATCCCCCTTCCCCTGCGCGGGCGGCCATGTTCAGGTGCCGGATGGCCCGGGGCTGGGCATCCGGCCCGATCCCGCCAGACTGAAACACTACGCGAGGAACGCATGAGCAGAACCATCGCCATCATCGGCGCAGGCATTGTCGGTGTCTCCACCGCGATCTGGCTGCAGCGCGATGGCCACAAGGTGATCCTGATCGACCGCGCCGGTCCGGCAGAGGGCACCAGCTATGGCAACGGCGGTGTGCTGGCGTCCTGTTCGTTCATTCCCGTCACCGGGCCCGGCCTGATCGCGAAGGCCCCGCGCATGGCGCTGGACCGCAACCAGCCGCTGTTCGTCAAATGGGGATACATGCCGCGGCTTTTGCCCTGGCTGATCAAATACCTTCGCCATGCCAATGCCGATGACACGCGGCGCATCGCGACCGCCATCAGGGAAATCGTCGGCGATTCGCTGGCCGACCATCAGGCGCTGGCCGCCGGTACGGGCGCCGAAAAATGGATCGTGCCGTCGGACTATCTTTACATCTACAACAACCGCGCGCATTTCGCGGGGGACGCTTTCGGCTGGGGCATTCGCCGCGATCACGGCTTTGTCTGGGATGAACTGGAAGACGACGCTTTCCACGCCTATGATCCTGCTTTCGGGCGCGATCTGGGCTTTGCCGTCAAACTTGGCAATCACGGGCGCATTGCCGATCCGGGCCAGTATGTCAAAGACCTCGCCGCGCATGTGGTGGCACAGGGCGGGCGGCTGATCACCGCGGATGTCAGCGATATCATTCGCGAAAACGGTCGCGTCACCGGTCTGCGCGCGGGCGCCGAGACGATCGGCTGCGACGCCGCCGTCATCGCCACCGGCGTCTGGTCCGGGCCGCTGTGCACGAAGCTGGGCCTCAAGGTGCCGCTGGAATCCGAACGCGGCTATCACCTTGAATTCTGGGAACCGTCGGTGATGCCGAAATCGCCGGTCATGGTGGCCAGCGGCAAATTCGTGATGACCCCGATGGAGGGCCGCCTGCGCGCCGCCGGTATTGTCGAGTTCGGCGGGCTGGATGCCGCCCCGTCGCGCGCGCCGTTCGAACTGCTGGAACGCAACGTGCTGGCCGCCCTGCCCGGGCTGACCTATGCCAGAAAGACCGAATGGATGGGCCATCGCCCGGCACCCGCCGATTCGATTCCCGTCATCGGCGAGGTGCCCGGCGCATCGGGTGTGTTCACCGGCTTCGGCCACCATCACATCGGCCTGACCGGCGGGCCCAGGACCGGGCGGCTGCTGGCCCAGCTGATCGCGGGCCGGCAACCAAACGTTGACCTTACCCCCTATTCTCCGGCACGGTTCGCCGGATGATAGCTTGAAGACGACATTCAGGAAACCACAACTGGGAGAGACAACCATGAAAACACTGACCGGACTTCTGGCCGCCACGGCAATCACCGCAGCGGGCACACTGGCCGTATCCGCGGCCGGCCACGCCGAAAAATGGGATATGCCGATGGCCTATTCCGCCTCGAACTTCCATTCCGAAAACGGGGTGAAATTCGCCGATTGCGTGCGCGCCGGCACCGATGGCGCCATCGACATCACCGTGCATGCCTCGGGCTCGCTGTTCAAGGGGGCCGACATCAAGCGCGCGATCCAGACCGGCCAGGTGCCGATCGGCGAGCGTCTCTTGTCGGGCCACCAGAACGAAAACGCGATCTTCGGCTTCGATTCGGTGCCGTTCCTTGCCACCTCGTTCGACGAGTCCGCCAAACTGTTCGCCGCCGCGCGCCCGACGCTTGAAAGCATCCTGGCCGACCAGAACCTGACGCTGCTGTACTCGGTGCCGTGGCCGCCGCAGGGCCTGTATTTCAAGAAAGAGGTGAACTCTGTCGCCGACATGGAAGGCATCAAGTTCCGCAGCTACAACAACGCCACCGCGCGTCTGGCGGAACTGACCGGCATGGCGCCCGTGTCCATCGAAGCGGCTGAAATCAGCCAGGCTTTCGCCACCGGGGTCGCCGAATCGATGATCTCGTCCGGCGCCACGGGCTATGACCGCAAGGTCTGGGAATCGCTGACCCATTTCTACGAGGTCGACGCCTGGCTGCCCTACAACCATGTCATGGTGAACAGCGACGTTTGGTCGGGCGTGTCCGAAGACAACAAGGCCGCGATTCTGGCCTGTGCCGACACCGCGGCCGCCGACGGGCTCGAAGCGTCCAAGGCCTATACCCAGTTCACGCTGGACGGGCTGCGCGCGGGTGGCATGACGGTGGGCCCGGCCAGCGATCAGCTGGTCAGCGACCTGAAAGAGATCGGCGTCATCATGACCAACGAATGGCTGGAAGCCGCCGGTGAGCAGGGCAAGGCCATCGTCGACGCGTTCCACAACTGACAAGCCATGCACCCCGGGCGATCCGTCCGGGGTGCAATCCATCTGCAAGGGGGGCAGTGGCATGATCCGCAGGACTCTGGATGCGATATACGCGCTGGCAGCGGCGCTGGCGGCCCTGTGTCTGGTCGTCATCCTGCTGCTGATCGTGATACAGATGTTCGCCCGCTGGGGATTCACCGCGCCGGTGTTCCGCCCGCTGACCGAAACCTTCCCCGGCATCCCCGATTACGCCGGCTATGCGATGGCCGCGGCCTCTTTCCTGGCTTTCGCCAATGCGCTTAACCGGGGCAGCCACATCCGGGTCTCGATCCTGCTGAATGCCCTGGGGCCGCGCGCGCGTTTCTGGCTCGAAGTCTGGTGCTTCGCCATCGGCACCGCAACCGCCTGGTATGTCAGTTACTACACCTACCGGATGCTGGGTTTCGCCATCAAGTTCAAGGACGTCAGCCAGGGACAGGACGCCACGCCATTGTGGATTCCGCAGCTGCCGATGCTGATCGGCGCGATCATCCTGGCCATCGCGCTGACCGACAACCTGATCAGCCTTTTCCTTACCGGCCAGCATCGCATCGTCCGCGATGTGACCGACGCCCACGCGGAGTAGCTGCGATGCAAGAAGCCTATGTGATCGTGCTGTTCCTGTTCGTGCTGTTCACCCTGCTGGGCACCGGTGTCTGGGTCGGGCTGGCGCTGGTCGGAGTCGCCTTTTTCGGGATGGAACTGTTCACCACGCGCCCGGTGGGCGACACCATGGCCACCACGATCTGGCGCGCCTCGTCAAGCTGGACGCTGATCGCGCTGCCGATGTTCATCTGGATGGGCGAAATCCTGTTCCGGACCCGGCTCAGCCAGGACATGTTTCGCGGCCTCGCCCCCTGGATGGCCAGGCTGCCGGGCGGTCTGGTGCATACCAATATCGTCGGCTGCACGGTGTTCGCCGCCGTGTCGGGATCCTCGGCGGCGACCCTGACCACGGTCGGCAAGATGTCGATCCCCGAACTGCGCAAACGCGAATACCCCGAACATATGGTGATCGGCACGCTGGCCGGCGCGGCAACGCTGGGGCTGATGATTCCGCCGTCGCTGACCCTTATCGTCTACGGCGTCACCATCAACGAAAGCATCATAAAGCTGTTCTTCGCCGGCGTCCTGCCCGGGCTGGTTCTGGCCGCGATGTTCATGGCCTATGTCGGGATCTACGCGATGGTCAGCCGCAAGTGGAACCCGATTGCCGAAACCGGCATGTCCCTGTCCGACAAGCTGAAGAACTCGCGCTTCCTGATCCCGGTCCTGTGCCTGATCGCGGTGGTGATCGGGTCGATGTTCGCCGGGCTGGCCACCGCGACAGAGGCGGCGGCGATCGGCGTGATCGGCGCGCTGGTGCTGGCCGCGTTGCAGGGCTCGCTGACCTGGTCGACCTTCATCGAAAGCCTGATGGGGGCCACCCGCACCAGCGCGATGATCGCGCTGATCCTGGCGGGGGCGGCATTTCTGGCGCTGGCAATGGGCTTTACCGGGCTGCCGCGCGGTCTGGCCGACCTGATCGCCAGCTGGGATCTCAGCAAGTTCCAGCTGCTGATGGTGTTGCTGGTGTTCTACATCATCCTCGGCATGTTCCTTGACGGGATATCCTCGGTGGTGCTGACGATGGCCGTGGTCGAAACCATGGTGCGCGAGGCCGGAATCGACATGATCTGGTTCGGCATCTTCATCGTCGTGGTCGTCGAAATGGCGCAGATCACGCCGCCGATCGGGTTCAACCTGTTCGTATTGCAGGGCATGACCAATCACGAGATGGGCTTTATCGCGCGCGCCGCGTTCCCGATGTTCCTGATCATGGTGCTGATGGTGTTCATCCTGATCGCGGTGCCGGATCTGGCAACCTGGCTGCCCGACAATGTCCGTCAGGCACCGGGGGGCTAGCGGCTTCGGCCGCGCCGGGTCTTCCTGTTTTCGCGAAAGGCAACGCATGTTTCTGGCTGACGCCCTGCGCCTGATCGCCCGCCACGGGCGCGCTGCCCTGGTGACGGGGCTGATCGCCGGGTTCGCGCTGCCGGGACTGGCGGCGATGCTGAAACCCGCGCTTCCCGCGATGGTGGCCGGGCTGGTGTTCATCAGCGCGCTGCGCATCGGCCTGCGCGCCGCCCTTGGCAGTCTGGCACAGGCGCGCGCCAACCTGTGGCTGGTCCTGACGCTGCAACTGGGCGTGCCGCTGATGCTTGTCGCGATCCTTGCCGTCTTCGGCTGGCACGGGTCCGCCGTCGGGCTGGCCGTGGTGCTGGCAATGTCGGGCCCGTCGATCTCTGGCGGCCCGGCCCTTACCGTCATGCTGGGCCATGATCCCGCCCCCGCCATGCGCCTGCTGATCCTTGGCACCGCGATCCTGCCGCTGACCGTGGTGCCGGTGTTCTGGCTGACGCCTGCACTGGGCGGGCTGGCCGATGTCGCGCTTGCCGCCCTGCGGCTGACCGCTGTCATCGCCACCGCCGTCGCCGCCGCATTCGCGCTGCGCCGCCGGTTCTTTCCCGATCCCGCGCCCGAAACCATCCGGATGCTCGACGGCCTTGCCGCGCTGTCGCTGGCAATCATCGTCGTCGGATTGATGAGCGCGGTCGGCCCCACCCTGCACCGCGACCCCGCCGCGCTCGCCGGCTGGCTGGCGCTGGCCTTTGCCGTCAACTTCGGGATGCAGGGGCTTGGCTTCGCGGTCCTGCGCCAGCGCCCAGAGGCCGTGCCCGCCAGTGTCATCGCCGGAAATCGCAATATCGCGCTGTTTCTCGTTGCGCTGCCGGCCAGCGTCACCGACCCTGTGCTGACCTTCATCGGCTGCTATCAGGTGCCGATGTACCTGACCCCGATTCTGATGCGGAGGTTCTATGCCCCCGCCTGATGCCTTCCCGGTGATCCGCGACGTCGGCCTGACCGGCAAGCTTGTCAGCTTCGCCGACAGCTTTTCGGAATCCGCCAACCGCGCCGCGCTGGCCTTCCGCGCCGCGCTGGCCACCCAGGACTGGCCCGGCGTGCAGGAAACCGCCACCTCGCTGACATCGGTCTTTCTGCGCTTCGACCCGCTAGCACTGTCACACGCCGCGCTCGACTCGCATCTGGGCGACCTGCTGGCCAGGGCCGACTGGTTCGCCGCACCCCTGCCCACCGGGCGCACGCTTTGGCGGATCCCGACCGTGCTGGGCGGCCTTCATGGCCCGCAGTTCGCGGATGCCGCACAGGCTGCCGGGCGTGACCCTGAACAGGCGCGCGCCGATATCGCGACCGCCCGTGTTCGGGTGCTGACCATCGGTTTCGCCCCCGGCCAGCCCTACATGGGCCAGTTGCCGCCGGCCTGGGATATTCCGCGCATGACCACGCTGAACCCGCAGGTGCCCGGTGCCTCGCTTGTCGTCGCCATCCGTCAGCTGATCATTTTCGCCGGGCCCGCCCCGACCGGCTGGCGCCACATCGGCCAGACCGCCTTCAGATGCTTCCGCCCGAAGGCCGACACACCCTTTGCCCTGACCCCGGGCGACGAGGTCACCTTCCACGAGATCACGCCCGAAGAACTGGCCGACATCGCCGCGACAGACGAAACCGGCGACGGCGGTGCCACGCGCGAGGCGCTGACATGACCCGCGCCCTGATCGTTCTGCGCGCCGGTCCCGGCGTCACCGTCCAGGACCGGGGCCGTCCCGGATTTCTCGACCACGGCCTGTCGGTCGGTGGTGCCGCGGATATGCTGGCGCTGGCCGAAGGCGCCGCGCTGCTGGGGCAATCGCCGGATCACGCCGCGATCGAGCTTGCCGGCATGGGCGGCATATTCCAGGCCCGGGGCAACCTGCGCATCGCCCTGACCGGCGCGCCCATGCCGGCCAGCGTCGAGGGCGAAAGGATCGCCTGGAACGCCAGCCACCCCCTGTACGACGGGCAGAAACTGACCCTCGGCACGGCGCTGACCGGCAATTACGGCTATCTGCATGTCGGCGGCGGCATCGCCACACCGGCCTTCCTTGGCTCGCGCTCGGCCCATTTGCAGGCCCATATCGGCGCGCCGCCGGGCGACGCTGCGGTCCTGCCCGTCGGGGACGATCCCGGCACCGAAACCGGTCTGGCGCTGGATCCGGCCGACCGGTTTTCTGGCGGCACCATCCGCATCGTGCCCAGCGTCCAGACCAGCCGCTTCGACGCCGAAACCCTTGCCCGGCTACAGGCGACCACCTTCACCCGCGATCCGCGCGGCAACCGCATGGGCGCGCGCATGGCCTTTGACGGCGCGCCCTTCACCGCCGAGGGCCAGCTGAACATCCTCAGCGAAATGGTGGTGCCCGGCGACATCCAGATCACCGGCGACGGCACGCCCTTCGTGCTGCTCGGCGAGTGCCAGACCACCGGCGGCTATCCCCGCATCGGCACGGTGATTCCGCCCGACATTCCGCGCATCGCACAGGCCCGCGCCGGCGATCCGATCCGGTTCCAGTTCATCGCGCGCGACGCCGCGCTGGCGATCCACCGCAACGCCCGCGCGCATGTCGAAACCCTTGCCCCGCGCCCGCTGGTCCGCAATCCGCATGACATCCGCGACCTGCTGTCCTATCAATTGATCGGCGGCATGATCACCGGCGAAGAGGAGACCTGAACGATGCCCGGATCCGTGGACCTGAACGCCGACATGGGCGAAAGCTTCGGCCCCTGGCCGATGGGCAATGACGCAGCCCTGCTCGATATCGTGACCTCGGCCAATATCGCCTGCGGTTTCCACGCCGGCGATGCGGACGTGATGGCGAAAACCATGGCGCTGGCGGTCCGCAACAACGTCGGCATCGGCGCCCATCCCGGATTCAACGATCTGCAGGGCTTCGGGCGGCAGCGCATGCAGGTGCCCCATGCCAGCCTTGGCAACATGGTGCGCTACCAGCTTGGCGCCGCCCGGGCGATGGCGGCAGCGGCAGGCGGCCATGTCCGCCACCTGAAACTGCACGGTGCGCTGTCCAACATGGCCTGCGAAGACGCCGCGATGGCGCGCGCCTGTTTCGAGGCGGCCCTCAGCGTCGATCCGGACCTCATCATCATGGTGCTGGCCGCCACGGTGATGGAAGACGTCGTGCGCGATCTCGGCTGCAATTACGCGGCAGAGATTTTCGCCGACCGCGCCTATAACGACGATGCCACGCTGGTCGACCGCTCCAGACCCGGCGCCGTGATCCACGATGCCGCCCATGCCGCCGACCGGATCACGAAAATGGTGCAGGCCGGCGCGATCATCACCGAAAGCGGCAAGCACATCCCCAGCCGTATCGACACGATCTGCGTGCATGGCGACAATGAACAGGCCGTTGCCCTGTCCCGCGCTGTGCGCGACGGGCTGAGCGATGCCGGAATCGCCGTTCAGCAGTTCAGGTGATCCCGCAGCCTGTTCTTGTCCCAAACGCAAACGCCGCGCGGGTCCGCCCCCGGTGCGATCCACCGCTTGGCCAATCCTGAACGCGAAACGCCGCAGCCCCTGCAGGGCCGCGGCGTTCCAGCTTTGTCAAACGGTTCAGCCTGCCGCGGCGACCGCCCGTCCGGTCATCACGCCGATCAGATGCGCGCGGTATTCCGGGGTGCCGTGCAGATCGCCGATCATCCCGTCAGCGGGCACCGACAATCCGCCAATCGCCGAGGCCGCAAACGAATCCGAAAGCGCCGCCTCGGCCTCGCTCCAGCGGAATACACCGCTTTCCGAGGCCCCGGTGACCGCGACCCGCACGCCATCGGCGTAGCGCGCGACGAACACGCCGACCAGGGCAAAGCGGGACGCGGGTTGCAGGAACTTCTGATAATTCGACGCCTGCGGCACCGGAAACTTGACCTCGGTGATGATCTCGCCTTCTTCCAGCGCCGTCTCGAACATGCCCTGAAAGAAATCATCCGCCGCGATCTCGCGACTGTTGGTCACGATCGTCGCGCCCGAACCAAGCGCCGCCGACGGGTAGCAGGCCGACGGGTCGTTGTTGGCCAGCGAACCGCCGATCGTGCCGCGATTGCGCACCGCCGGATCGCCGATGCCGCCTGCCAGCGCCGCCAGCCCGGGATAATGCGCCGCCGCTTCGGCGGCAACGGTCGCATGGGTGGTCGCCCCGCCGATACAGACGCGGCCCGCGTCATCGACGCACACCCCCTGCATCTCGGATATCCCGGTGGTCGACACCAGCGTGGTCGGCGCGGCCAGCCGCTGTTTCATCGTCGGGATCAGCGTCTGTCCGCCCCCCAGTGCCTGCGCATCCTCGCCCGACAGGGCGGCGACGGCGTCGGCGATGGTGGTGGGTTTCACCAGTTCAAAGTTATGCATCTTGTCTTACTCCCTATGGGTGTTCCCTTTCCCGCGACGCGGGAAAGGGTCCATCGCCTTATCCATTCATCGCCGCCCAGACGCGCGCGGGCGACAGCGGCATATCGATATGCGTCACATCCTTGCCGTTGCGCTGCAACGCGTCGACCACCGCATTGACCACCGCCGGCGGCGATCCGATCGCCCCGGCCTCGCCGCAGCCTTTGACACCCAGCGGGTTGTGCGTGCACGGCGTCTGGCAGGAATGATCGACGCTGTAATACGGCACGTCGTCGGCGCGCGGCATCGCATAGTCCATGTAGCTGGCGCTGAGGATCTGGCCGTTCGCGTCATAGACGCAACTTTCCAGAAGCGCCTGGCCAATGCCCTGCGCCAGCCCGCCATGCACCTGGCCCTCGACGATCATCGGGTTGACGACATTGCCGAAATCATCCGCCGCCGTGAAGCGTTCGATGCTGACCTTGCCGGTATCGGGATCGACCTCGACCTCGCAGATATAGGTCCCGGCAGGATAGGTGAAGTTCGACGGGTCGTAGAACGCCGTCTCTTCCAGCCCCGGTTCAAGGTCTTCCAGCGGGTAGTTGTGCGGCACGTAGGCTGCCAGCGTGACGTCGCCCCAGGCCACCGACTTGTCGGTGCCCGCAACGCTGAACTGACCGTCTTTCAGCTCGATATCCGCGTCAGAGGCTTCCAGCAGGTGGGCTGCGATCTTCTTGGCCTTGTTGATGATCTTTTCGGTTGCCCGAACCATCGCTGACCCGCCGACTGCCAGGCTGCGGGATCCGTAGGTGCCCATGCCCATCGGCGAATTCGCGGTGTCGCCATGGACGATCTCGATCATGCTTTCGTCAATCCCGATCATCTCGGCAATGACTTGCGGAAACGCGGTCTCGTGGCCCTGACCGTGACTGTGCGATCCGGTCATCACCACCAGGCCGCCGGTGGCATTGACCCGAACGGTTGCGGATTCGTACAGGCCTGCGCGCGCGCCAAGCTGTCCCACCAGCGCCGACGGCGCGATGCCGCAGGCCTCGATATAACAGTTCAGCCCCAGCCCGCGCCACTTGCCCTTGGCCGCCGACGCGGCACGCCGCGCCTCGAACCCGGAAACGTCGGCCACTTCCAGCGCCTTGTCCAGCGTCGCGTTGTAGTCGCCGGTGTCGTATTCGACGGCGACCGGCGTGGCATAGGGGAACTCGGTGATGAAATTCTTCCGGCGCAGTTCGACCGGATCGATCCCCATCTCGCGCGCCGCCTTGTCGATCACCCGCTCCAGCTGGAACGTCGCCTCGGGGCGGCCTGCACCGCGATAGGCGTCGACCGGCACGGTGTTGGTGAACACCGCCTTGACGTTCACATAGATCAGCGGAGTCTTGTAGTTGCCCGCCATCAGCGTGCCATGCAGCCAGGTCGGAACCGAGGGCGCGAAAGTGGAAAGATAGGCCCCCATATTGGCGAAGGTTTCGGTGCGGATCGCCTGGAACATGCCGTCGGCATCCAGGGCAAGCTCGATCTTGGTGACATGGTCGCGGCCATGCGCGTCCGACATGAACGCTTCCGACCGGCTGGAGGTCCATTTCACCGGACGCTCGATCGCCTTGGCGGCGAAGGTGCAGAAGGCTTCTTCGGCATAGTGGAAGATCTTGGAGCCAAAGCCGCCGCCCACATCCGGCGCCACGACGCGCAGCTTGTGTTCCGGAATGCCCAGCACGAATGCGCCCATCAACAGACGGATGACATGCGGGTTCTGGCTGGTCGTGTACAAGGTGGAATCGCCGGTGCCGGGCGCGTAATCGCCGACCGCCACGCGCGGTTCCATCGGGTTCGCAACCAGCCGCTGGTTCTTGAGCTCCAGCGTGGTGACATGCGCCGCCGCTTCGAAGGCCGCGTTCACCGCGTCCTTGTTCTCTTCGACGAAGCCCCAGTCATAGCACAGGTTGCTTTCCAGATCGTCATGCACCTTCGGGCCACCTTCAACGGCGGCTTTCATGTCGATGACGGCGGGCAGTTCCTCTATGTCCAGCACGATCGCCTCGGCGGCGTCACGCGCCTGCGCATAGCTGTCCGCAACCACGGCGGCAATCGGATCGCCGACATGGCGCACCTTGCCCTGTGCCAGGATCGGATGCGCGGGTTCCTGCATCGGATTGCCGTGCCGGTCCGTCACCTGCCAGCCGCAGGGCAGGCCGCCGACGCCTTCGAAATCGGCACCGGTGAAAATGCGCACAACACCGGGCATTGCCGCAGCCTCGCCAGTATCTATGCCGTTGATCCGGCCATGCGCCACGTCAGAGCGCAGGAAATGCACATAGGCCTGACCGCGCAGGTTGATGTCGTCGGTATACTTGCCACGGCCCGTCAGGAACCGCACGTCTTCGCGCCGCTTGCTGCTGGCGCCGATGCCACTGTCTTTGGGCATTAGGTATCCTCCCAAGGAGTGATGCGCGAATTCACGCACCCTACGAATGAAATGTTGTTGTTATTCGGCCGCCACGGCGACCACGTCCTGGCCGCTGGCTGCCATGATGGCCTTGACGATATTGTGGTATCCGGTGCAGCGGCAGATATTGCCTTCCAGGTAATGGCGCACCTCGGCCTCGGTGGGCTTGGGATTGTCCTTCAGCAGCGCCGCCGCCGACATCACCATGCCCGGCGTGCAGAACCCGCATTGCAGCCCGTGATAATCCTGAAACGCCTGCTGGATGGTCCCCAGCGAGCCGTCGGCATTGGCCATGCCCTCGATCGTGGTCACTTCGGCGCCGTCAGCCTCCAGGGCGAACAAGGTGCAGCTTTTCACCGCCGCGCCGTTCACATGCACCACGCACGAGCCGCACTGGCTGGTGTCACAGCCGACATGCGTTCCCGTCAGCCCCTGTCCCTCGCGCAGAAAGGCGGACAACAATGTGCGCCCCTCGACATCTCCGGAAACGGATTTCCCGTTCACGGTCATAGAAACTGTCGTCATTCTGATCTCCCTGTCTTGCAATATTGGTGGCCGGCGCTCAGCCTTTGACCAGCCGCTTCAACCAGCTTTTCTTTTCAACCGATTCCTTTGCCTCATCCTCGGCATCTTCGGCGGGGCCTTCAACCGTTTCCTGAAACCGCTGAAAGAACTGATCCGCCATCTTGCGGGCGAATCCGTCGATGATCCGGCTGCCAAGCTGCGCCAGCTTGCCGCCGACATTGGCCTCGACGTCATAGCTCAGCCGCGTGCCGGTCTCGATCGGCTCCAGCCGCACCTTGGCGCCGCCCTTGGCAAATCCGGCGGCACCGCCCTTGCCCTCGCCGGACAGGGTCAGGCTTTCGCCCTCGACCTTGTCCGAAAGGGTGACGGCGCCCTTGAAGGTGGCCTTCACCGGGCCGACTTTCTGCACCACCGTGGCCTCGAATCCGTCCTCGGGCGAGCCTGTCATTTCCTGACACCCCGGAACACATGCCTTCAGCACATCCTTGTCAAGCAGCGCCGCCCAAACCACGCGCGGGTCGGCGGCGATATCGCGTTCTGCTGCCATTTTCATTGGAGTCTCTCCTTTGGTCTGCAATCGAGCTTACGGCGACAGATCGGCGCCGCCAATGCGACGTTGGTGTAAGTCCGGCTGTCACGCGTCAAAAGGCGTGCGGCACAACCTTGGAGGATTTCACCCGATTGTCCATCTTTCAGTTGCGCCGGCCATGGCCACCCCCGACCGCGATCTGCGGCCGCGCTGCGCCTGCTGGCGGGCCTCCTGTGCCGCCCAATGTCACCTGCGCGATCATCCCGCGCCCGAAACAGTCTACCATAGGATCAGGACATGTGTCGCGATTGATCACAAAACCCCTTTTCACAACCGGAGACTGTTCATGGATTTCCTCAGCAACACCGGCAATCCCTACAACTATTACCCCAACACCGCGATCGGGCTTTGCGCGATCGCCTATGACGACGTGGCGGAGATCCCGCCCGCGGTCAAATCGCAGACCGGCCTGGATGTGATCTGGGGCCCGGCGGAACTGACCGGCTGGCTGGGCGTCGCCTACAGCCTTGTCTACCTCGCCTCGAACCCGGCCACGGGCGAAACCTGGGTGGTCATCCGCGGCACCAACCCCGACAGCCTGTATTCCTGGCTGGACGAGGATTTCGACCTCAGCCCGACGCCTGCCTTCAACACCCTGCCCGGCTGCCCGCCCGGCGCACCCGACACCGCGCTGATCTCGCAAGGCACCTTCAACGGGATGAGCGATCTCATCCATCTGCGCGATCCCGCCACCGGCACCAGCATCGTCGAATTCCTGCACGCCGCCGACCCGGATTTCATTTATGTCACCGGCCACAGCCTGGGCGGAACCCTGTGCGCGCCGCTGTTCGCCTATCTCAACGCCATGCTGAACGGCCCCGGACCGGCGAACAGCATGGCGCTGTGGTCCTTTGCCGGGCTGACGCCGGGCGGCGTCGGGTTCAACACCTACTTCAACACCGTCCTGATCAACGACCAGGGCTTCCTGTGGCGGCTTCAGAACAGCCTGGATATCGCGCCGCTGATGTGGTGGTCCAGACCCCGGATCGAACATATCTACGATGCGCATGACCTGCACTGGGGCATTGCCGAATGGGCGCCGATCGACCATCTGTTCGCGACCGCGCAGGCCACCGGCATCGGGTATTCGCAGCCGCAGACCGGGTTGCTGATGCCGGGCCAGTTCGACGACAGCATCATCGACCGCAATCTCTGGGCGGCGCAGGCCATGCACCAGCATCACACCGCGACCTACCAGAAACTGGTCCGCGCGCATTACCCGGTGACCAGCCCGCCGCAATCGGCCTGCGCCTGACCCCGCCTGACCCCGTCGCGCGCGACCGCCCACCGGTGACGCAGCACCGGGCCAGTGCCGTCGCGCGCGCCGCATTCGTTGAAATACCGCCCGATGCCCATTGACGCCCGCCCCGGTTTCGCGCCATCTGACGGTTCCCAAAGACTGTCCGCGGACCCGCGCGCCCGATGAAACCCTTCCTGATCCTGCAACTCCGACCAGAGCCGGCGGCCTCTGACAACGAGTATCAGGCGTTTCTCGACAAGGGCGCGCTGACACCGGACCAGACCCGCCGCATCCGGCTGGAGCATCAGGATATCCCCGCCGACCTGAACCTCGTCGACTACAGCGGCGTCATCGTCGGCGGCGGTCCGGGCTGTGTCAGCGACCCGCCCGACGCCAAGTCGCCGCTCGATCAGCGCATCGAGGACGCGGTGCTGGCGCTGATGCCCGAAATCACCGAACGCGACATCCCGTTCATGGGCTGCTGCTATGGCATCGGCATTTTGGCGCATCATCTGGGCGCAGAAGTTAGCAAGGCGCGCTATGGCGAACCCGTCGGCGCCTCGACCTGCACGCAGACGTCAGAGGGCCGAACCGACCCGATGTTGGCGGGCTGCCCCGAAACCTTCGACAGTTTCGTCGGCCACAA
>JAJDOB010000151.1 GCA_022340385.1 Rhodobacter sp. | reverse complement strand
GGCCAGCGCCCAGGCACCCGCCAGCTAAATGGAGAGCGCGGGCACCTGGGCGCGAAACCCATTCCCGGCTTCTGATCCAGAAACCCGCAATTGGCCTACTTTTGCTCCGCCACATGGCCGGTTTTTGCACCGCCGTTGACAGTGAGAGGCGTTGGTTGCGAGCCCCCGCAACCAACTGTGATTGCGAACCATCCGCTGGCCCGATCTATGATGTGGACGCTCGATCCGCTGGAGTTTCTTGAGGAGCAGATCGCACCAGACGAATGCTACGAGTGGCGAATAGTAGACGAGCGAGCTCCAAGTATCTTGAGGTTAAGTTATATTTATAACAGTGTATTGCGCATCTATCTTAAAGCGTTAATTCCCGTGCTTTCGAGCCGACTTCGTTCGGATTCGGACGGTAGCCGGACGTCGAACTGGCCTTCTCTTGCGCTGCTTTGGGTCGTGTGTGGTGACTTCCGTTATCCAGCCCCAGCCTTCGTACTTGTCACCCGTCTGACGCCGGTGCGTGTACCTCTTGAGTGATACCCAAGATCGGTGCCCAGAAACCGCAGCGGCGTGCGGGACGTTGTAGCCGATCTCGAACAGGCGGGAGACGCCTTCATGTCTCAGGTCGTGGAAGCGCAGATCCTCGATGCCGAGAAACTGGTTTGCGCGTGTGAAGGAAGCGCTGATCGCGTCGGTCGAGTAGGGGAAGATCCGGTCCGAATGCCGGGGCATCGCCTCAATGATAGCGAGCGCTGGATCAGGAATGTCGCACCACACGTCGTTGCCGATTTTTTCGCCCGGGTTCTTCATGTCCCGAACCAGCACACGTTTGCCGTCCTGGTCGAGATCGGCCCATTTGATGCGCGTGATTTCCTCTTGCCGGCGGGTCGAGAAGATCGCGAAGGCCATGACGCGGTGCATCGGTACGGAGGAGGGGCGTCGGATCGACCGGTCGAGGAAATGCGTCATCAGTCGATCAAGCTCGTCCAACGTCGGCCGCCGGTCCCGATGTCGGCTCTTCTGGGTCAGGCCGAGCTTCTTCGCGACAATTAGGGCGTCGCGCATTGCTTTCTCGTCCAGGGGATAGTTCCAGGCGGGTCCAGCAACGGTGAAGACGGCGCTCATGTGCGACATGTAGTTTGACACCGTTTGAGGCGTCACACCCGATTTCAGTTTTTCCTGTGCGAAGGCGACGATCTCCGCGCTGTCGATCTCAGCGCAGGGCTTAGAAGCGATGTCGAAATTCTTAATGCTCTTGAGCACTTGGGACTTGGTGCGACCGATTGCCTTTGCGCTATCATCGACATATCTATCTATGGCATCAGCGAGGGTTACATCACGGCGTTTGTGGTCGCCTGCGCGGAAGTCCTCCAACGCACCGGGTTTCGCCAAGTCCTTCTCGCGTTTCTCGAGCCAGGCTGCGGCGATCGAGCGGCGCTCGAAGGTACGGTTCTCGCGAAAAACCGTCTTACCTGCTCGCCGGATCGCAATTTGGGCGAGCCAGGAAATGGAGCCGTCTTTCCGCTTGCGCTTGATGATGGTACCCATGGGGTTACAACATGAGGCCTGAGTTACAACATTTGTTGTAAACTATGCCAAAAATGGGCGCGAATTACAACATATGAGACAAGAGCAGGACGGATAGCTGAGCGGTAAATGGCTGATAAAGATAAAAAATATAATGTTCTCAATGCGTCCCGTTTATCCGTCGCCCCTATGATGGATTGGACCGACCGGCATTGCCGGTATCTGCACCGATGCATGTCGCAGCGGGTGTTGCTTTATACCGAGATGGTGACCGCTCCGGCTTTGGTGCGCGGGCGCGCGCGGCATCTGTTGCGTTTCGACCGGGCGGAGCATCCGGTCGCGGTGCAGCTTGGCGGTTCGGATGCCGGGGAACTGTCCGAGGCGGCGCGGATGGCGGCAGACGAGGGCTATGACGAGATCAATCTCAACATCGGCTGCCCGTCGGACCGGGTGCAATCGGGCTGTTTCGGGGCCGTCCTGATGGAACAGCCGCAGCTTGTCGGCGATTGCGTCAGCGCGATGATTGCCGCGCAACCTGTCGAGGTCACGGTGAAATGCCGCCTTGGCGTCGACGATCAGGATCCGACCCAGGTTCTGCCCGCCTTCATCGAAACCATGCGCGCGGCGGGCGTGCGCCGGATGGCCATTCATGCCCGCAAGGCCTGGTTGAAGGGGCTGAGTCCGAAGGAGAACCGCGATATCCCGCCGCTGGATTATCCGCTGGTCCATGCGATGAAACGGGCATTTCCGGACATGCATCTGTCGCTGAACGGCGGTGTCGGCTCGCTTGCCGAGGCAGAGGCACACCTGGCCGCCGGCATGGATGGCGTCATGATCGGACGCGCGGCCTATCACACGCCTCCGGACATCCTGCTTGATGCCGATGTGCGGATATTCGGCGCGACCGGTGGGCACAGCGGGCCCGACGCTCGCGGGATTGTCGAGCTGATGCGCCCCTATATCGCGTCGCATCTGGCGCAGGGGGGGCGCCTGCATTCCGTCACCCGACACATGCTGGGGCTGTTCTCCGGGCGTCCGGGCGCGCGCGGCTGGCGGCGGATGCTGTCAGAGCATAGCCATCGCGACGGTGCCGGGCTGGAGGTCGTCGACGCGGCGCTGGCCTGTATTGACGAGGTGCAGGAACGGCAGGCATCATGACGCTGAAATCATTCGGAAAACGACGCCATGACGCCGGATAATTGCAAGGCGCAGTTCCATGAGGAAGGCTGGTTGAAATGCGGCAC
This sequence comes from Rhodobacter sp., assembly GCA_022340385.1. Taxonomy (GTDB): domain Bacteria; phylum Pseudomonadota; class Alphaproteobacteria; order Rhodobacterales; family Rhodobacteraceae; genus CALGTJ01. The sequence continues at coordinate 7,167 of JAJDOB010000151.1, read as the reverse complement.
GGATCCGGTGCTGCTGCAATGGCTGACGCATGCCATCCCGGCCGCCCGCGCCGCAGTCGCGGATCCTGCCAACGCGCATTGGATGCGGTGCCAGGGCACCTGGTTCGCCGGTGTCAACGTGCTGGCCAACGATGCGTCCGGCGCGGTCAACGGATCGGGGCCGCTGCGCGGCGCGATCGTCGAAACGGCTGCCGCGCTTGGCCTGCCGGTGCAGGCCTGGGATCGCGGTCAGGTATCGGTGATCTATCCGGGCTATCCCAAGCCGCGCACCGGCGAAAGCGACGCGGCATACCGGTATCGGCGCGACCGGGACGCGGCGCATGTCGACGGCTTGCATCCGGTGGGCGACCAAAGACGCCGGATCCTGTCCGAGCCGCATGCCTTCGTTCTGGGGCTGCCGCTGGGGGAGGCTGCGGCCGATGCCAGCCCCCTCGTGCTGTGGCAGGGCAGCCACCACATCATGCGCCGCGCGCTGGGGGCGGTCTTGCAGGACCAGCCGGTTGAGCGCTGGGGCGAGGTCGACCTGACCGAGGCCTACCACGCCGGGCGACGCGAGGTTTTCGAAACCTGTGCCCGCATGTGCCTTCATGCCGGCCCCGGCGAGGCCTATCTGGTGCACCGGCTGGCGCTGCATGGCGTGGCCCCGTGGACTGCCGGTGACGATGCCCCGGGTGAGGCCCGGATGATCGCCTATTTCCGCCCCGAACTGCCCGGGCCGATCAGCGACTGGATTGCGCTGCCCTGAGCGGGCAGGGGCTTGCACGGATCGCCTGGCCGTGATCGGTTTCACCGGAAAACCGGAAAACCGGAAAACCGGAAAACCGGAAAACCGGAAAACCGGTATCCTATGGAAAAACATCTATATTTTCAAGGAACGCTACGGGTTCCGGGCGGAATGTATTGACAGCGTTAACGCGGCTCGGGCCCGGCGCGGCCGCACTCAAACGCCGCGTTTCAGGCGCGCGGCGCGTCCGCCGCGGCGCTTCAGCACCTGTCCGGTGCGCCCCTGCAATTCCGCCATGATCGCGCGTCGCTCCTCGGGCGCCATCTTTGACCAGCGCGTGATCTCGTCGATGGAGCGCAGGCAGCCGGTGCAAAGCCGCGCCTCGGGATGGACCACGCAGATCCGTATGCACGGGCTCTCTATCTCGTCCCTGCTCCAGACGTCTTCGTTTTTCACCCGTTCGCCCTCAGATGCCGCATGCGGTCCAACACACCTTGCAGGATATACCCGGCGGCGACGTGATCTATGACCTCGCTGCGACGTTTTCGCGACGTATCCGCCTCGAGCAGCGCGCGTTCCGCGGCGACGGTCGAAAGCCGCTCGTCCCAGAAGGCAATCGGAAGCGGCGTCAGCCGTTCCAGATTGCGTGCGAAAGCGCGGGTCGACTGGCAGCGCGGACCTTCGGAGCCGTCCATGTTGAAGGGCAGGCCCAGCACCAGCCCGGCGATGTCACGCTTTGCGGCAATGGCCAGCAGCCGCGCGGCATCGAGGCCGAATTTCTTTCGCCGGATGGTTTCCAGCGGGCTGGCGACGCCGCGCATCGCGTCCGACACCGCGACCCCGATGGTCGCCGTTCCCAGATCGAGACCCGCGACCGCGCCGGTCGCGGGCAGGGCGGCGGCGAATTCGGCGATGTCAGCGCAGATCAATTCGCGACCCCGGCATTTTCGGCGGCGGTGCGGATGGTTGCCAGCGCAGCGGGCGCCGCGGCGAACACGGTCTGCGCTTCGGTCCAGATCGCGCCGGCGCGGGCGGTGTCGCCCAGCACCCCCAGTGCGGTGATCAGCCGGGCCCATTCTTCCGGCGGGCCGCCCTCGCTGGCCAGCCGTTCGGCCAGCCCGTCGACCATGCTGCGGATCATCGCCTGGCGGTCTTCGGGGCTCATCTCTGCGGCGGCCTGCATGTCGGCGGAACTTGGCCCGGACAGCGCCGGTCCGGTCACGGGCGGCACATAGCGCACGCCGGCCAGTTGCGCGACACGCTCGATCTGGGCGGTGATCGGCGGCACCCAGGGCGCCTCGGGGCGGCTTTCGCCCAGCAGGGCGCGCCAGATGCGGAAGGCCAGATCGGGCCGCCCGGTTTGCAGATACATCAGCCCGGTGTAATAGCGTGCCGGGCCGTTTCGCGGGTCCAGCTCCAGCGCCCGGTTCAGCGCCGCCTCGGCCTCGGGCGAGACATAGCCGCCCGCCGCCATGATCAGCATGTCGCCATACCCGGCGAAATCATCAGCCGTCACCGCATCGCCCTTCAGCGCGACCACGCGCTGCTGGGCGGCATGCGCGGCGGCGAAATTGCCCAGCCGCGCCTCGTTGCCCGACAGCAGTTGCTGACCGCGCAGATCATCGGGGTTCGCCGCCACGGCGGCGCGCAGCTTTTCCATCAGCTCGGTGAATTTCGGGTCGACGCCTTCGGGGGGCAGGTATGCCGGGATCGACGCCTCTGCCTCTGCCTGGGCGGGGCGTGTGGCGCGCGCCGCATCGGCATCGGCAATCCGCTGTTTCAGTGGCAGATCGGGATACCCCGGCGCGCCAAGCCAGGCATAAAGCCCGCCCGCGCCGCACACCACCACCGCAATCGCCACCGCACCAGCCCGCGAAAGACCGCGCGGCGCGCTGCCCGGTTTGCGGGCGCCGGTCGCGGCCTTGTCGGCCTCCAGCAGGCGGCGCGACACTTCCAGCCGCACACGCCCCGCCTCGTCCTCGGCGACCACGCCGCGCGCCAGATCCCGTTCGACCTCGGCCAGCTGATCGCGGTAGACCTGCATGTCATAGGCTGCCGCCGGCGCGCCACCCTCGCGCGATCCCAGCAGCGCGCCCAGCAACAGGCCGCCCACGGCCAGCGCCAATCCCCCTGCGATCACCCAGAACAGCATGCTTCCTCCGTCAGTTGCATCCCTCTAACGTGCCGCGCGCGCCCGCAAAACCCCCAAAGCGGGGCGGCGCAACACACTTATCCGTGCGGCCATGTCGCGAAAACGCATATGAGTGCCGCAGGGCGTCTTGGCATATCGGCGTTCCGGCTTCATTAAGGCGCCCAAAGCCGATGACTGGCCGCCTGCAAGGATTCGCCGATGAAACGCTATTCCGCCTTTGCCATCGCCAAGGAAGCCCTGCGCCAGCACATGGGATGGGAGCGCGCCTGGGCGTCGCCGGACCCGCGCGCGTCCTATGACGTTATCATCATCGGGGCCGGCGGGCACGGTCTGGCCACGGCCTATTACCTGGGCAAGAATTTCGGCATCACCAATGTCGCGATCCTAGAAAAGGGCTGGCTGGGCGGCGGCAACACCGGGCGCAACACCACCATTATCCGCTCGAACTACCTGCAGGATGCGTCTGCCGCGATCTATGAAAAGGCGCGTTCGCTTTATGAAACACTCAGCCAGGAGCTGAACTACAACGTCATGTTCAGCCCGCGCGGGGTGATGATGCTGGCCCAGACCCAGCACGAGGTGCGTGGCTATCTGCGCACCGCACATGCCAATGCGCTGCAGGGCGTGACCACCGAATTCATCACGCCGCAGCGGGTCAAGGAATTGTGCCCGATCATGAATATCGACGGGCCGCGCTACCCGGTGCTGGGCGCGTTGTGGCAGCCGCGTGGCGGCACCGCGCGTCACGATGCCGTGGCCTGGGGCTATGCGCGTGCCTGTTCCGACATGGGCATGCATGTGATCCAGAAATGCGAAGTCACCGGCGTGCGATCCGAGGGCGGCCGCGTCACCGGCGTCACCACCACGCGCGGCGATATCGGCTGCTCCAAGCTGGGGATCGTGGTCGCGGGCCATTCCGGCCATGTCGCCGAGATGGCCGGCTTCCGCCTGCCGCTGGAATCGATCGCATTGCAGGCGCTGGTGTCGGAACCGATCAAGCCCTGCATGGACGTGGTGGTGATGGCCAACACCGTGCATGGCTACATGAGCCAGTCCGACAAGGGCGAAATGGTGATCGGCGGCGGCACCGACGGGTTCAACAACTACACCCAGCGCGGCAGCTTTCACCACATCGAGGAAACCGTCAGGGCGCTGGTCGAAACCTTCCCGATGATCTCTCGCCTGAAGATGCTGCGCCAGTGGGGCGGTATCGTCGACATGACCGGCGACCGCTCGCCGATCCTGTCGGCCACCCCGCTGGAAGGTTGTTTCATCAATTGCGGCTGGGGCACCGGCGGATTCAAGGCGATCCCCGGATCGGGCTGGGGCATGGCCGAACTGATGGCCAAGGGCGCCTCGCCCCTGACGGCGGAATTCGGGCTGAACCGGTTCCGCGAGGGCCGCTTCATCGACGAGTCGGTGGCGGCGGGGGTGGCGCACTGATGCGGTTCCACCCGGCAATATCGGCAACCAATGGCCCATCCTTGCAGGCGGATCCTGCAAGGAATTGCCCAAACCCACCGGGGATTCCCGCTCGGATTGTATCGTTCGGAAATCGCGCGCCATCATGGTCGTGGTTAATGGAGGATACATCATGTCAGACTACGACCTGCGCCAGCCTGACCAGCGGCGCGACGGGGCGCATCACTATCACGACGAAAGCAGCAATGTCGGGTTGTGGGTGCTGGGCACCGGCATCGTCCTTGTTGTCATCGTTGCGCTGTTCATGCTGGGCGGCACACCCTCGACCGACGGCGGGCTTGTCGATGACGGCTCTGCGATGCCCGCAGCCGGCGGGGCCGAATCCGCACCGGCCACGCCGACACCTGCCACGGAATAACACTGCGCGCCGCGTCAACGCGGCACGCCCCGATCCTGCTGCACCCGCGCCGGCCATGCGACCGGCGCGGGTGTTTTTGGTCCGCGCTGCGGTCCCCGCCCATTTCCCGCTCACACCCAGAACACCGGGCGTTTGCGCCCGCGGAGCCTTGCCATGCTGATCCTGCATTGCCCCTGCTGCGGCATCGACGCCGATGAGACCGAACTGCATCCCGGCGGCGAGGCGCATGTCAAACGCTTCGGTCCCGGTGCCTCGGATGCCGAGTTCGAATCCTACCTGTTCGGGCGTGAGAACCCCAAGGGCGTGCATTTCGAACGCTGGCGCCACGCCAATGGTTGCGGCAAGTGGTTCCACGCCGCCCGCGACACCGTCACCCTGGAAGTCTTCGGCACCTATTCCGCGCAGCTGACCGCCCCGCCGCAGGATATCCGCGACGCCGTCACCGCCAAACGACCCGGCTGGTCGTGGAGGGATTTCGCATGAGCACCCGTCTGGCCACCGGCGGCCGCCTGCTGGATCGCAGCAAGCAGGTCGAATTCACCTTCAACGGCAGTCGCCTGACGGGTCACGCCGGCGATACGCTGGCCTCGGCGCTGCTGGCCAACGGTCAAATGCTGATGGGACGCAGTTTCAAGTACCATCGTCCGCGCGGTGTCGTCGCCAGCGGGGCCGAGGAACCCAACGCGCTGGTCAATCTCGGCACCGGCGGGCGGTTCGAACCGAACCAGCGCGCCACCACGACGGAACTGTTCGACGGGCTGACCGCGACCAGCCAGAACCACTGGCCCAGCCTGGAATTCGATATCGGCGTGATCAACAACTACGCCGCGCGTTTCCTGCCGGCCGGGTTCTATTACAAGACCTTCATCCATCCGCGCGCCGCCTGGAAGCATGTGTTCGAACCGATCATCCGCAAATCCGCCGGTCTGGGGCAGGCGCCCAGGGACCGCGACGCGGACAGATACGAACATTTCCACGCCCATGTCGACGTGCTGGTGATCGGCGGCGGCATCGCCGGGCTGGCGGCGGCGCGGCAGGCGGGGGCGGCGGGCGCGCAGGTTCTGCTGGTCGAACAGACCGCCCACTGGGGCGGGCGCGCGCCTGTCGACGGGGCCGAGATCGACGGCATCGCCGCCGCCGAATGGATCACGCGCACGCTGGGCGAGCTTGCCGCCATGGACAACGTGCGTGTCCGCACACGCTGCATGGGGGCCGGGGTCTATGACCACGGCTATGTGCTGGCCTATGAACGGCTGACCGATCATGCGCCCGAGGACGGCCTGCCGCGCCACCGCCTGTGGCGTATCCGCGCCCGCCAGGTGATCACCGCCACCGGTGCCATCGAACGCCCGCTGTCCTTTGCCGGCAACGATGTGCCGGGCGTGATGCTGGCCGGCGCGGTGCGCGACTATGTGATCAACTGGGCCGTCAGTCCCGGCGACCGCACCATTGTGGTCACCAACAACGATGACGCCTACCGCACTGCCATCGCGCTGGTTAAGGCCGGGTTGCAGGTGCCGGCGGTGATCGACGCGCGCGGCGGGTCCGACGGGCCGCTGGTGCGCCAAGCACGCGAACTGGGCATCCGCATCGAATTCGGCAAGGCGGTCGCAAAGGTCAAGGGCCGCGTCCGGGTCGAGGGCGTATGTATCGCGACACAGGCCGGCGAGGGCGCCGTGCTGGAAGAACTCGCCTGCGATGCCGTGGCGATGTCGGGCGGCTGGTCGCCTGTCGTGCATCTGTGGTCGCATTGCGGCGGCAAGCTGATCTGGGATGTGGCAAACGCGCATTTCCGTCCCGATCCCGACCGCGCCCCGACCGGCGCCGATGGCGACCCCTTTGTCAGCGCCGCCGGCATTGCCAGCGGTGCGATGACCACCGCCGAGGTTCTGGGCGACGCCGATATCAAGGGGCGCGCGGCCGCCGCCGCGACCGGCCACGCAAACCACGAGACCTCTTCGCCCGAGGCCGAACCGGAATCCGATGCGCCGATGGCCCCGGTCTGGGTGATGCCGCAGGGCGCGGGCATCAAGCTGCGCAGCAAGATGTGGCTGGACTATCAGAACGACGTCAAGGTCAGCGACGTGCAATTGGCCGCGCGCGAAGGGTTCGAAAGTGTCGAACATGCCAAACGCTACACCACGCTCGGCATGGCTACGGATCAGGGGAAACTTAGCAATATCAATGGTCTGGCAGTGCTTTCTCAGGCGCTGAACGCGGAAATCCCGCAGGTTGGCACAACCACCTTCCGCCCGCCCTATACGCCGATCTCGATGGGGGCGATTGCCGGCGAGGCGCGCGGCGAGATCTTTCAGCCGCTGCGCCGCACGCCGATGCATGACTGGCACGCGGCCAACGGCGCCGACTGGGAGCCGGTCGGCCACTGGCGGCGGCCCTATTGCTATCGGCGTGACGGCGAAAGCATCGAGGACGCAGTTCACAGAGAGGTGA
>JAJDOB010000118.1 GCA_022340385.1 Rhodobacter sp. | reverse complement strand
AAAGGAACAATCACAGCGGCGCACCGTGTTCAGCCCGTCGCTTAGCGTGACTTCCAGTTCAACAGCGCCGCAATGGCAGGTCAGTTTCTGTGTCATCGGCGTCGAGGAACCCTTGGGATAGAGCTTTTGCCAAGTTTGTATTTCGCCACCGGATGATCCGGGTGGCCGTCAGTGCGTGACCAGAAGGCCACGCCGCCGCGTTTCAGCCAATAGGGCAAAACCAGCCCGAAACCGATGACAAAGCCGCCAACATGCGCCCAATGCGCAACTCCGCTGGCCGCCGCGTCCATGCTTGTGCCGCTGATCAATTGCAGGGCGAACCAGATACCCAGCATGACCCACGCCGGCACCGGGAAGACCTTGAAGAACACGATAAAGATGATCAGCACATCGACCCGCGCCTTGGGATACAGCAGCAAATAGCCGCCCATCACGCCCGCTATCGCCCCCGACGCACCCACCGTGGGCACCCCGGAATAGGGCGCGGCCAGCACATGGATCAGCCCGGCCCCGACACCGCAGGCCAGGTAGAACAGCAGAAAGCCGACATGGCCCAGATCTTCCTCCAGGTTGTCGCCAAAAATGTACAAAAACAGCATGTTCCCGGCCAGATGCATGAAGCCGCCATGCAAAAAGGTCGAGGTGACCAGCGTGTAATAATTGCGCCCGTCGCTGATATTTTCCGGCAGCAAGGCCCAGTCAAACCAGAACCGCGCCAGCGCGCGTTGGTCATTGAACAGATGCCAGTAGCTGATGAAAATCAGCACATTCGCGGCAATCAGCGCGTAGGTGACAAAGGGCGTCTTTTCTGACGGGTTATGATCGCGGATCGGAAACATGGCGCCACCCTTCCCGCTGACGCGCCGGTCGTCAAGCGGGTCGGGTGGTGTTTCCGGTTGCCCGGATCAGCCGGATGCGACTTCGGCCAGCAGCTCTGCGTTGCCGCCCGACGCGGTGGTGTCGACGCAGACATGGCGTTCCACCAGAACATCGGCAGGCAACAGCGCCGGCTGATCCGCCGAGTCGATGCGCGACTGTACCGTCACAGCCGCGATGTCGCCGGAGGCTTGTGCGGGAAACTTCACCCGGCTGGGGGCGGTGAACCTTGTCAGGTATTCCGGCCCGCCCGCCTTTGGCCCGGTGCCGGACAGCCCTTCGCCGCCAAAGGGCTGGCTGCCGACGATGGCGCCGATCTGGTTGCGGTTGACATAGATGTTGCCGATCGCCAGCCGTTCCACCACATGCTGCACCCGGTCGTCGATGCGGGTGTGCAGGCCGAATGTCAGCCCATAGCCGGTGGCGTTGATGTCTGCCAGCACGCGGTCGATCTTGTCGGCGCGGAAGGTGGCGATATGCAGGACGGGGCCAAAGATCTCTCGGTCCATGTCGGCGATGCCGTCGACCGCGATCACGGTGGGAGCGATGAAATGACCGATGTCCGGGCTTGCGCATTGTTTCAGCACGCGGCCGTCGCGGCGCGTCTTGTCGATATACGCGGCGATGGCGTCTTTCGCCTCTGCGTCGATCAGCGGTCCGACATCGGTGGCGATATCCCAGGGATCGCCCAGGGCTAAAGACTCCATCGCGCCAAACAGCATCTTTTTGAAATCGCTTGCGATTTCTTCCTGCACATACAGGCAGCGCAGTGCCGAGCAGCGTTGTCCGGCGGATTGGAAGGCGCTTTGCACCACATCGCGCACCGCCTGTTCGGGCAGGGCGGTTGAATCGACGATCATTGCGTTCAGCCCGCCGGTCTCGGCGATCAGGGGCGCGCCGGGGTCAAGATGCGCGGCCAAGCTGCGGCGGATCATCTGGGCGGTTTCGGTCGACCGGGTGAACGCGACCCCGGCAATCTTCGCATCACTTGTCAGCGCCGCGCCCACCGTTGCGCCGTCGCCGGGCAACAGTTGCAGGGCATGGGCCGGCACGCCCTCATGCAGCAATGATACCGCCGCGTGGGCGATCAGGGGCGTCCGCTCGGCGGGTTTGGCCAGCACGCCGTTGCCGCAGGCCAGCGCGCCCGCGATCTGGCCGGTGAAGATCGCCAGCGGAAAATTCCACGGGCTGATGCAGGTGAACACGCCGCGCGCCGGACGGTCGAAGATTTCCGCCCGCGCCGCGTAATAGCGCAGGAAGTCGACAGCCTCGCGCAACTCGCCAACCGCGTCGGCCAGGGTCTTGCCGGCTTCGCGTGCCAGCAGGGCGAACAATCTGGCGTGGTGCTGTTCGTACAGATCCGCGGCGGCGTTCAGGATTCGCGCGCGCTCTGCCACGGGTGCGTCCCAGGGTGCGGCCGCTGCAATGGCATTGGCCGCGTCGCCGGCAGTGGCGTTGCGGATGCTGCCGACCGTGTCGCCGGTCGCCGGGTTCAGGACCGGCAGGGCAGGGTGCGGTTCGGCGCGGGTGGCCAATAGCGGCGCTGCCTCGAATTTGGTTGCGCCAAAGGCGGCGCGGTCGGCCTCGATCCGGTCCAGCATCGGACGGTGAGCAATGTCCCAGCCGCGCGATTTGACCCGCTCGGGGCGGTAAAGGTCGGGGGCCGAAAGCAGCGGCGTGGTCTGGCCAAGGGCTGCGAACGGGTCTGCCGCGACCTGGGCCGGGCTGACATCCTCGTCGACGATCTGGTTGACGAAGGACGAATTGGCGCCGTTTTCCAACAGCCGCCGCACAAGATAGGCCAGAAGATCGCGATGCGCACCGACGGGGGCGTAGATGCGGCAGCTTGTGCCGGCCTGCGCCATCACCAGTTCGTGCAGCCGGTTGCCCATGCCGTGCAGTTTCTGGAATTCGAAATCGCGCGACAGCCCGGCCATGTCGAGGATCGCCGCGGCGGTGTGGGCGCTGTGGGTGGCGAATTGCGGATAGATCCGGTCTGTCATGCCCAGCAGCCGCTTGGTATTGGCGATGTAGGACACATCGGTGGCCGCCTTTCGGGTGAAAACCGGAAAACCCTCGACGCCCATCACCTGTGCGTGCTTGATCTCGGTGTCCCAATAGGCGCCCTTCACCAGCCGCACCGTGAAGCGCCGGTCA
>JAJDOB010000170.1 GCA_022340385.1 Rhodobacter sp. | reverse complement strand
GGGGCGTTACGTGATCCCGATCTATCAGTGGACAATCTCGCGTATTGCGCATGACAAGCGCCTGAAGTACCCCGAGACGCTGCCGATCTACGGCGACTGGATCAACTGGCAGCCCGATGTCTGGTGGTGGGAGGAAAGCTGATGCGCAGATATGCAATACTGATACTGGCGCTGCTTGCCTTAGGGGCATGCGAAACCGTGGAAGGTGTCGGGCAGGATATTTCCAATGCCGGCCGGGCGATGAAGCGGACGTTCTAGCCCGTGCGACCCAGGCGGATGCACGGCCCGGTTTCCGGCGGCGTCATGGCGACGCCACCGGAGTCAACCCAAGGCTGCAATCTGCGCAGCCCCGTTGCCCGATTTACGCGGTGATACGGATGATGTTGCGGAAATCGATCTCTGCCTTGGACAGGAACGCGGCATATTTCGGATCGCCGCGCAACGACTCATAGACCTTCTCGATGGCGTCCATCGACGGATAGGCGACCGCCAGCAGGCGCCGCCCGGCCGCGCTGCCGGTGATCAGGGTGCCATAGCGCAGGATCATCGCGCCGTTGTTCTCGAAGTTCGGAACCAGCGCGCGCGCCTCGTCCAGCATCAGCCCCTGCGTGCCCATGCGCGTCACCACGCCGTAGGCCGGACGCCCCATATCCGGGTTCGCCAGCCCGACATCTTCGATCTTGACGATGTTGCGCAGGGTGACGGCGATTTTCCCGCTTCCGATCAGGGCCTTGTAGTGATCGGATGTGTTGTAGACAGAAAGCGCGCCTTCGATTCCATTCAGTTCGGAATAGGTTTGCAACAGGAACAGCGACCCGGTTTCATTGCCGGTCGCCATCACGCCGACCCGCGTCGAGATCGCGCCGGCATCGGATTTCAGTTCTTCGGCCAGACTGCCGGTATGGGCAAGTGCATCGGTCAGAAAATCAGGGGAACAAGACGCAACCGTAATCATCATATAGGCTGGTGCAGACATGGTTTCCTCCTAGGACAGTGGTCCGGTTCAAAATCGAAGCGGACACATCAGGCTACGCCCGCGCACAAGTTCCGACCGGAACATTTGTGACATGGGCCGTGACTTGCAACTTGAGGTAACGCTCGTTAGCAGCAGCCTGATGCATGCGATTTTCGACCAAGGCCCGCCACCGTCCTGCCCCGCGCCGTTCAACATGGCGCAATACGTGCTGGCCGCGGGGGCCGAAACGCCCGACAAGATCGCGCTGGCGGTGCTGACGCAGACCGGTGCGCAACGCTGGTCCTATGACAGGCTGACCCGCGCGGTGCTGGGCACCGCCACCGGTCTGGCACGGCATGGCGCGCGTCCCGGCGACCGGGTGCTGATGCAGCTGGGTGATAGCGTTGAATTTCCGATCACCTATCTGGCCGCACTGGCAGCGGGGCTGATTCCGGTGCCGACCTCTGCCATGCTGACCGGGCCAGAGGTCAGCGGGATCGCGGCCGAAACGCGCCCCGCGCTGATCGTGGCGCAATCCGGCGTGGCGCTGCCGGACCATGTCGATTGCCCGGTGATCGGCGCCGCCGATCTGGCGCAGATGCACGCGCTGCCGGCGGCCGATTTTGTCATGGGCGACCCCGACCGGCCGGGCTATATCATCTACACCTCCGGCACGTCGGGGGTGCCGCGCGCCGTCACCCATGCGCACCGCGCGATCTGGGCGCGGCGGATGATGTGGCAGGGATGGTACGGGCTGACCCCGCAGGACAGGCTGCTGCATGCGGGCGCGTTCAACTGGACCTATACGCTGGGCACCGGGCTGCTGGATCCTTGGACCATCGGCGCCACCGCGCTGATCCCGGGCGCCGGCGTCACCCCGGCACAGCTGCCGCTGCTGCTCAGGCGCCATGACGCGACGATCTTTGCCGCTGCCCCCGGCGTCTATCGCCAGGTGCTGCGCCACGACATGCCGCCCCTGCCCAAGCTGCGCCACGGACTGTCTGCGGGTGAAAAACTGCCGGCCTCGACGCGGGCAGCCTGGGTCAGGGCCACCGGCACCCCGATACACGAGGCTTACGGCATGTCGGAATGTTCCACCTTCATTTCGGGCGCCCCGGACCGCCCGGCCCCCGAGGGAAAACTGGGCTATCCGCAAACCGGCCGGTGCGTGGCTGTGCTGGACGATGCCGGCCCGGTGGCGTTCGACCAGCCCGGCACTTTGGCGATCGCGCGCGGCGATCCGGGGCTGATGCTGGGCTATTGGGACGCCGGAAAATCCGCGCCCACCTTATCTGCCGAGCCGTGGTTTCGCACCGGCGACACCGTATCGATGGCGGTGGACGGGTCGATCACCTATCTGGGGCGCGGCGATGACATGATGAACGCCGGCGGCGTGCGGGTGTCGCCGATCGAGGTCGAAACCGCGCTGAACGCGCATCCCGGCATCACCGAATGCGCCGCCGTCGAGGTGCCGGTAAAGGCGGATGTCTCGGTGATTGCCGCGTTCTACGTGGCGGAGGCAGAGCTTGACCCGGACGCGCTGCGGGCATTCGCCGCCGGATCGCTGGCGAAATACAAACAGCCCCGCATCTATCGCCGGGTCGACGCCTTGCCCAAGGGGGCCAACGGCAAGCTGCTGCGCCGGCAATTGCGCGACACCTGGGCGGCGGAACCGCCCGACGGCTGATCCCCGCGTGGCCGGCCCCAGGCTTGCAGCGCGTCCGCCGGTCTGGCACACCGGCCCCACGTCACATCGAAAAGGGCACGCGCCATGGCGAAACTCGATATCCTGTCAGACCCGATCTGCCCCTGGTGCTATATCGGCAAGGCCAATCTGGATCGCGCGCTCGAGAAGGCCGGGGATCACCCGTTCGAGATCGAGTGGCACCCGTTCCAGCTTAATCCCGACATGCCCGCGGACGGCATGGACCGGCGCGAATATCTAGAGACCAAGTTCGGCGGCAGGCAGCAGGCGGTCGAGGTCTACGGCCGCATCGCCGAAGCGGCAGAGGCCGCCGGGCTGGAGATTGATTTTGCAGCGATCAAACGCACGCCCAACACACTGAACGCGCATCGCCTGATTCACTGGGCCGGTCTTGAAGGGCGCCAGACGCCGGTGGTCGCGGCGCTGTTTCGCGCCTATTTCAAGGAAGGCCGCGACATCGGCAATGTCGAGGTTCTGGCAGATATCGCCGACAGCGCGGGGCTGGATGCGGCGATGGTGCGCCAGTTGCTGCAGGGCGAGGCCGACCTCGACGACATTCGCGCGCGCGATACCTGGGCGCGCGAAAAGGGGGTGACCGGGGTGCCGACCTTCGTGGTCGACCACCAGCACGCGGTGCCCGGCGCACAGCCGCCGGAACTGTGGTCCCGGGTGATTGACGATATTGCCCGGGCAGAGGCGGCGCAGGCCTAGCCCGGGGTCATCCGGTACAGCGCGCCCTGCCCGACGCTCAGAAACCAGATCGACCCGTCGGGCGCTTCGCGGATGTCGCGCACGCGGATGGTCTCGTCTGACTGCAACTGCTCGGTTTCGTGCAACGGCGTTCCGTCGAGACGGGCGATATAGTCGAATTTCAGCGACCCGACAAAGAAGTCACCGGCCCAGTCGGGCCACAGTTTGCCCGAATAGATCATCATGCCCGATGGCGCGATCGAGGGATCCCAGTAGAATTCGGGCTGTTGCATGCCCTCCCGGGCTGTGCCCTCGCCGATCACCGCGCCGGAATAATGCCGCCCGTAGGATATGACCGGCCAGCCGTAATTCGCGCCCGGCGCAACCCGGTTGATCTCGTCACCGCCCTTTGCGCCATGTTCGACCGCCCAAAGCTGGCCCTGCGCATCGACCGCCGCGCCCTGCGGGTTGCGATGGCCGTAGCTGTAGATCTCTGGCCGTGCGCCCGGAACGCCGACGAACGGGTTGTCGTCCGGGACCGACCCGTCGCGGTTCAGCCGCACCACGGTGCCGTTGTGGCTGTCAAGGTTCTGGGCCTCGGGCCGGTCGCCGCGCTCGCCGATCGTCAGGAACAGCCTGCCGTCGGCGGACTCGGCGATGCGCGATCCGAAATGCCGCCCGCCAAGCGTACCCGGAGCCATCTGAAACAGCAGGCGCATGTCCTCCAGCCGGTCGCCGACCTCATTCAACCGGCCCACGGCAAGCGCGGTTCCGGCCTGCGTCGGGCTGCCCTGCGGGATCGAGAAACTCAGGAACACGTCGCGGCTGGTGGGAAAATCGCGCGGGATCATCACATCCAGCAGGCCGCCCTGCCCGATCACGGCCAGTTCCAGCCCGTGACGCAGTTCGGTCATTGTCCCATCGGTCGCGCGATGCAACAGCCGCCCGCCGCGTTCGGTGATCAGCGCCCCGCCCCCCGGAAGGAACCCGATCGCCCAGGGCTCCGTCAGGCCACCGACCAGTTTCTCGACCCCGATCCGCCCCGACGAACTGTCGATATCCGCCGACACCGAAGTGCCGCCCATGACTGCCAGGATCAGCCCCAGAAAGATCCGCATCTGAATACTCCTTTTGCCGGTTCACCAGATTTAGGGCGTGCTGCCGCAAGGGCCAATGCCAATCGGAAAACCGGCCCACCAAGGCAGGCTTTCCTTTTTAATTTTGCCGCATTAGAAAATACGGTCAGGGACCTTCACCCTTGGGAGAGTAAAAAATGAAAAAACTTCTACTGGCTACGGCCGCTGTTTCCGGGCTGGCCACTGCCGCAATGGCAGCCAGCCATTCCGACGAAATCAAGATCGGTGTGATCCTGGGCTTCACCGGGCCGATTGAATCGCTGACACCCTCGATGGCGGATGCCGCCGAATTGGCGATGAAGGAAGTCACCGACAGCGGCAAGCTGCTTGGGGGCGCAAAGGTGACCTCGGTGCGTGCCGATTCGACCTGCATCGACAGCGGTGCCGCAACCGCGGCTGCCGAACGTCTGGTGACCGCCGATGGCGTCAGCGCGATCATGGGCGCCGACTGTTCCGGTGTGACCGGCGCGATCCTTGCCAACGTCGCCGTCGCCAATGGCGTCGTGATGATCTCGCCCTCGGCCACATCGCCGGCGCTGTCGACGGCAGAAGACAACGGTCTGTTCTTCCGCACGGCGCCTTCGGATGCGCGCCAGGGTGTCGTGATGACCGAGGTCCTGATGGAAAACGGCATCAACACCGTCGCCGTCACCTATACCAACAACGACTATGGCAAGGGGCTGGCCGACAGTTTCCAGGCCGCGTTCGAGGCCGCGGGCGGCACCGTGACGATCAACGCCGCCCATGAGGACGGCAAGGCCGACTATTCGGCCGAGATCGGCGCGCTGGCCTCTGCCGGCGGCGACCGTCTGGTGGTTGCGGGATATGTCGATCAGGGCGGATCGGGCATCGTGCGCGCCGCGCTTGATTCCGGTGCCTTCGAAACCTTCCACTTTCCCGACGGGATGATCAGCCAGGCGTTGCAGGACAATTTCGGATCCGAGATTGACGGTTCCACCGGGCAGCACCCCGGCACCGACAGCGAGGGCAACGCCAAGTTCAACGAAATGGTCGGTGACATGTTCGACGCCACCTCGCCGTTCACACCGGAATCCTATGACGCGGCTGCATTGATCATGCTGGCGATGCAGGCTGCCGGGTCGTCCAATGGCACCGATTTCGCGGGCAAGGTCATGGAGGTCGCCAACGCTCCGGGCGAAAAGATCTTCCCCGGCGAACTGGGCAAGGCGCTGGATATCATCGCCGGTGGCGGTGACATTGACTATGTCGGCGCCACGGCGGTCGAACTGATCGGCCCCGGTGAATCGGCGGGCAACTATCGCCAGATCGAGATCAAGAATGGCTTGATCGAAACGGTCAAG
>JAJDOB010000169.1 GCA_022340385.1 Rhodobacter sp. | reverse complement strand
CCACGCCCCCGTGAGGTATTTAAAAAGAGAAGAAGACTGGACCTTTTTACGCAACATTAACCAAATCTGGGTCAATTGAGAGCTGCGGTACAGGCTGAGGAGCCGATGACCGCAAGAGGAGAAGCCCCGCCGCTGATGCGTCTGACGCCCAAGGTGGCGGGGTGGACCAAACGTCATGGCTTCTTCTCTTCCCAAATACCTCCGCCGGAGGCGCGCCGCGAAGCGGCGCCCCGGTCGACGGCCCGAAGGGACGGCGAAACAGGGAATGGCGGAACGCGAACTCAACTGTGATCCCCGGCAAAGCCGCGCGCGATCAGTTCTTTCATGATCTCGTTGGTGCCGCCATAGATCCGCTGCACCCGTGCGTCGGTCCACATTTCCGCAACCGCGTATTCCTGCATGAAGCCATAGCCGCCATGCAGTTGCAGGCACTCGTCCAGCACTTCGCCCTCGGTGTCCGTCAGCCAGTATTTCGCCATCGCCGCCTTTTCGACCGTCAGCTTGCCGTCCAGATGCTCGGCGATACAACGGTCCAGAAAGGCGCGCGCCACCACTGTCTTGGTCTTGCATTCCGCCAGTTTGAACCGGGTGTTCTGAAACTGCATGATCGGCCCGCCGAAGGCCTCGCGCTCCTGGCAATATGTGATCGTGCGCTCTACCGCGCCCTCCATCGCGCCCACCGCGCCGCAGCCGATGATCAGCCTTTCCTGCGGCAATTGCTGCATCATCTGGTAAAAGCCCTGGCCTTCCTCGCCGCCCAGGATGTTCTCTGGCGGCACCTCGACATTGTCGAAGAACAGCTCTGACGTGTCGGCGGCGTGCAGACCGATCTTTTCCAGGTTGCGGCCGCGCGAAAAGCCTTCGGCCGCGTCGGTCTCGACCACCACCAGAGAGGTGCCCCGGGCCTTGGCCTTGGGGTCGGTCTTGGCCGCGACGATGATCAGGTTGGCGTGCTGACCGTTGGTGATGAATGTCTTCTGCCCGGACAGTTTATAGGCGTTGCCATCGCGGATCGCCCGGGTTCTGAGGTTCTGCACGTCAGAGCCGCCCGAGGGTTCGGTCATTGCCAGCGCGCCGACGATCTCTCCGGAAACCATCTTGGGCAGCCAGCGCTGTTTCTGTTCCTCGGTGCCGTAGGCGAGCACGTAATGCGCGACGATGCCGGAATGGATGCCGTGGCCCCAGCTGGCCAGATTGGCGCGGCTGCCTTCCAGCAGGATCACCGCCTCGTGCCCGAAATCGCCGCCCGCACCACCGTATTCCTCCGGGATGGACGGGCACAGCAGGCCCAGTTCCCCGGCCTGTGCCCAGGTTTCGCGGTCCATCTCGCCCTGCTTGCGCCATTTGTCGTAAAGCGGCATCCATTCGTTTTCGATGAACTGCCGGGTCATGTCCGCCAGCATCCGGTGTTCGTCGGTCATCCAACCCTGCGCGGACATTTCATTCATGGTTCGGACTCTCCCTTATTTCTTGCGCGCGTCGAGTTCGGCGATGAACAGCCGCAGCCGCGCCGTCAGGTTTTCTTCATGGGTCACACTGTCGAAATTCTCAAACAGAAACGACAGCGCTTCGGACTCGTCCAGACCGGAACTGCCGGCAAAGCGTTTCAGGCGGCGATAGGCGTCCTCGGTCATCGCACAGGGAAAGCGGCGGGTCAGTCGAAAGCGTTTCGGCATGTGTCTTTCCTCGCAACCTTCGCAGGGCCGGGCTTGCCCCGCCGCACCATTCAAAACCGCGCGGCCTCCAGCGCCATTACCGGCTCGGCCCCGGACCGGATGCGCGCCAGATGCATTGCCGTCGCGGGGAGATGGCGCGCCATGTAGTAGCGTCCGGTGGCCAGTTTGGACTGATAGAATTCCGTATCCGAGGTGCCGGCGTCAAGTGCGGAATAGCTGGCCTTTGCCATTTCGGCCCACATCAGCCCAAGGCAGACATGGCCGAACAAGTGCATGAAATCATTCGATCCGGCCAGCGCGTTGTTGGGGTTCTTCATCGCCTCGGCCATGAAATACATCCCCGCCGCCTGCAGATCCTTGCTGGCGGCTTTCAGCGGGTCGAGATAGCCTTTTTTCAGCGCCTCGTTGGCTTCGTTCTGCTTGATGAAATCCTTCACCAGGTTGAAGAAGGCCATCACCGTCTTGCCGCCGTTCAGCCCCAGCTTGCGGCCCACCAGATCCAGCGCCTGCACGCCGTTGGCGCCCTCGTAGATCATCGCGATGCGGGCGTCGCGGGCGAACTGGCTCATGCCGGTTTCCTCGATATAGCCGTGGCCGCCATAGACCTGCTGCGCCTGTATCGTCATCTGGAACCCAAGATCGGTCTGAAAGCCTTTCAGCACCGGGGTCAGCAACGAGATCATGTTGTCGGCCTCGTCGTCCTTGCCGCGATGGGCGCGGTCGATCAGCTGCGCCCCCCACAGCGTGAAGGCGCGCGCGCCCTCGATAAAGGATTTCTGATCCATCAGGCTGCGGCGGATGTCGGGATGCACGATCAGCGGGTCGGCGGGGCCGTCGGGATTCTTGTCGCCGGTCACATCGCGGCCCTGCAGGCGGTCGTGGGCATAGGCGACGGCGTTCTGATAGGCGGCGTCGGCCTGTGCCAGACCCTGCACGCCGACACCGATGCGGGCCTCGTTCATCATCGTGAACATGGCGCGCATGCCCTTGTGTTCCTCGCCCAGCAGCCAGCCGGTGGCGCCGTCATAGTTCATCACGCAGGTGGAATTGCCGTGGATGCCCATCTTTTCTTCGATCTTGCCGCAGGAAACGCCGTTGCGCGCGCCCAGCGAGCCATCCTCGTTGACGATGAATTTCGGCACGATGAACAGCGACACGCCCTTGATGCCCTCGGGTCCGCCGGGAATCTTTGCCAGCACAAGATGCACGATGTTGTCGGCCATGTCGTGTTCGCCGGCCGAGATGAAAATCTTCTGACCGGAAATCCTGAAACTACCGTCGTCCTGCGGTTCGGCCCTGGTGCGCATCAGGCCCAGATCGGTGCCGCAATGCGGCTCTGTCAGGTTCATGGTGCCGGTCCATTCGCAGCTGACCATCTTTGGCAGATAGGTCGCCTTTTGCTGATCCGAGCCATGCACCAGAATGGCCGAGGCGGCGCCGTGGGTCAGCCCCTGGTACATGGCAAAGGCCATGTTGGCGGCCGAAAACATCTCGGTAATCGTGATGCCCATGATGTATGGCATGTTCTGGCCGCCGAATTCCTCGGGCATGTCCAGGCCGGTCCAGCCGCCCTCGCGGACCTCGTCAAAGGCCGCCTTGAAGCCGTCGGGCGTGCGCACGACGCCGTTCTCCAGCACGCAGCCCTGGCTGTCGCCGACCGGGTTCAGCGGTGCCAGAACCTGCCCGGCGATCTTGCCGGCCTCGTCCAGGATGGCACCTGTGAAATCGCGATCCAGATCCGCGTAGCCCGGAATATCGGACGCAGCGACATTCAGCATGTCGTGAAGGATGAACTGCATGTCCTTGGTGGGGGCATTGTAGATAGGCATTCCGGGCTCCGTTTGTTTGGCCTATTCGGCCGCTTGCTCGTTATCGAACGAGGCGATGACATTCGCGCCCCATTCCAGTTGTTGCTTCAACTCGCCGATGGTCTCGATCAGTTCGTCGCGTTGGCGCTCCATGTCGGCCAGACGTTTCATTCCGATCTCGTAGGTCTTGCGGAACTGGGTCTGCTGCTGGTCGCCCATGTTGTACAGGTCCAGCAACTGGCGGATCTCTTCCAGGCTGAAGCCGAACCGCTTGCCGCGCAGGATAAGTTTCAGCCGGCCGCGGTCGCGTTTGGTGAACAGGCGGCGCTGACCCTCGCGGATCGGCGACAGAAGTTCCTTGGATTCGTAAAACCGCAAGGTG
>JAJDOB010000112.1 GCA_022340385.1 Rhodobacter sp. | reverse complement strand
GCATTGTCGAGCGCATACACCATGTCGTCGCCGGTGCGGAACACCGCCACGCAGCCAAGCCGCGTCTTTACGATGCGCGCCCCGCGCCTGGGAATGTCGTCCAGGGCGGCGATGTCGATCAAGTCGGTCATTCGGCGGCCTCCAGCGTCAGATTGGCAAGGAGCTGATAGGCTTGCGGTTTATGCGCGGCATGTTCGGCCCAAGGGTCTTTGCGATAGATGCTTTGGGAAAGTTCGAAACGCTCAACGAGGGCGGCGCGACTTGTCGTGTCCTCGAACACGCGCCGCTTGATCCAGTCCAGCCCGACCTTGGCCATCCATTTGTAGATACGATCGAGATATTTGGCGTTCTCGCGGTAAAGTTGCGTCATCGCCTTGATGACGTCGATGGCTTCCTGCTCGCTCGGCACCTGACACAGCAGTTCCGTCTGGCGCACGTCCATGCCCGCCGCGCCGCCAATGCTGATCTGATAGCCGCTGTCGACGCAGACCACGCCGATGTCTTTGCACGTCGCCTCGGCGCAATTGCGCGGACATCCCGACACGCCGAGTTTCAGCTTGTGCGGCGTCCACGACCCCCACAGTGTCTTTTCCAGCTTGATCCCCAGCCCGGTGCTGTCCTGCGTGCCAAAGCGGCAGTGATCTGTGCCGACGCAAGTTTTCACCGTGCGTAGGCCCTTGGAATAGGCGTGGCCCGAGACCATGCCAGCCGCGTTCAGATCGGCCCAGATTGCTGGCAGATCCTCGCCTTTGACGCCCAGCAGGTCAATGCGCTGGCCGCCAGTGACCTTGACCGTTGGCACATGAAATTTTTCTGCCGCATCGGCGATGGCGCGCAACTCGCCGGGTGTGGTGATGCCGCCCCACATGCGCGGAACCACGGAAAACGTGCCGTCTTTTTGGATGTTGGCGTGCTTGCGCTCGTTGATGAAGCGCGATTGCGGATCGTCGCGGTAGTCAAGCGGCCAGTCCGCCAGCAGGTAATAATTCAGCGCAGGGCGGCAGATGTGACAGCCATCGCGGGTTTTCCAAGCGCATTCCTGCCAAACGGCATCCATCGACTTGAGGCCCTGGCTCTTGATTATTCGGCGCACGTCTTCGTGGCTGAGATCAGTACAGCCGCAGATGCCCTGCGCCGCGGGAATTACGAAATCGTCGCCAAGCGTCACGGTCAGAACCTGTTCCACCAGACCGGTGCAGGTGCCGCAGGAACCGGACGCCTTGGTCACCGCCCGAACAGCGCCCAGATCATTAGCACCGCCCGCGATGGCGTCCTGGATCGTGCCTTTGCAAATGCCGTTGCAGCCACAGATTTCCGCGTCACGCGGTAAGGCTGCAACGGCCGCTAAAGGGTCCAGGGGGGTGCCCCCCTGATAGGCGGGGCCGAAGATCAGCGTCTCGCGCATTTCCTCGACCTCCGACTTGTCGCGGATCAGCCCGAAGAACCAGTTGCTGTCGGCCGTGTCGCCATACATCACCGCGCCGACAAGGCAGTCGTCCTGCAACACAAGACGGCGGTAGACGCCGCGCGCCGGGTCGCGGAACACGATGTCTTCGCGACCCTCGGCTTCGGCAAAGTCGCCCGCGCTGAACAGATCGCAGCCGGTGACCTTCAACTTGGTGGACAGCTCTTTCGGCACAAAGGCGGCCGCCTCGTCCAGCAGGGTCGCCGCGACGATTTTGGCCTGATCGTAAAGCGGCGCGACAAGGCCGAAAAGCTGCCCGTCGAATTCGACGCATTCGCCGACGGCCAGGATATCGGGGTCCGAGGTCTGCATCTGCGCGTTGACCTCGATGCCGCGCGCCACGTCGATCCCTGCATCATTGGCCAGCCGGGTCTCGGGGCGGATACCGACGGCCATCACCACCAGATCCGCCGGCAATGTCTCTCCGGATTCCAGCAACACCGCTTCGGTGTGGTCCTTGCCAAGGATCGCTTTGGTCGAGGCCCTGGTCATTACGGTGATCCCGCGCTTCTCCAGATCCTTTCGCAAAAGATATCCGGCAGCCTCGTCCAACTGCCGCTCCATCAGGTGGCCCATCAGGTGCAGCACCGTGACGGTCATGCCGCGTTGCGCCAGCCCCGCTGCCGCCTCGAGCCCCAACAGCCCGCCGCCGATCACCACCGCATTGCCGCCCTTGCCAGAGGCTTCGATCATCGTATTGGTGTCGTCCAGATCGCGGTATGTGATCACGCCCGGCAAATCCTTGCCCGGCACCGGAATTATGAACGGCGCGGAACCGGTGGCGATGATCAGCTTGTCATAGGGCACGTGGCCGTTCTGACCTTCGACAACTTTTGTCTCGCGGTCGATGCCGACCACGTGTTCGCCAAACCGGCAGGTGACGTTATGCGCGGCGTACCAGTCGTCGTCATGGGTAACGATTTCGGCATAGGTCTTTTCGCCCGACAGGACCGGCGACAGCATGATGCGGTTGTAGTTGCCGCGCGCCTCGGCGTTGAACAGGGTGACTTCATAGGCGTCCGGGGCGGCATCGAACAGGTGTTCCAAAACCCGCCCCGAAGCCATGCCCGCGCCGATGATGACCAGTCGTTGTTTCACAGTCTATTCTCCCCGATAAGGCAAGATTGAAAGCGGGATTCATGTTGGTGTACGAGTGGGATGAGACCAAGCGCGCGGCGAATCTGGCCACTCATGGTATCGATTTCGAGCAGGCACGGGCGCTTGAGTGGGAAACGGCGCGCCATGTGCCGGATTTGCGCCGAGATCATTTGGAGGGCAGGATTCTCGCCTATGTGCTGGCTGAAGAGTGCCTTCATGTTATCGTGTTTACGATTCGCAAAACCGGATTGCGGATCATAAGTCTGCGAAAAGCAAACAATTGCTATGTCGAGGAACTCGACCGTCCGTAAAAACACCCTGGCCGAAGACGCGGAGATCGCCGAAGGAATTGTGGCCGATCCCGATACATCTGTTCCGACCGATGCGGAGTGGGAAGCGCTGTACGGTAAGCGGTCAGTCACCAAACGGTGCACAACAGCGTTCAAATCCGAAACGACTGCCAGGAAAGCGGCGTCTGCCGCCGGTTTGACCTCATCGCGTGACGGCAAGACAGGGCGGATTGTTGGTTCCAAGGCCCCGGGTAAGGACACGCCAAAGCGCGCCTGATCTTTAAGTCTCATCGTCTCACTCCGCCGCAATCGACTCTGGGGCCTGGGTTTCGGGTTTCGGAGTCCCATCTGTGTTGGGCGATTTGGGCGCGTTGCCATGTTCGTATTCTTCAAGGAAGCTCAGAACCTGGTCGCGGTAGGCGTAATAATCCGGGTGCTCCAGCAGCGCCTTGCGGGTGCGCGGACGCGGCAGATCGACATTGACGATCCGTCCGATGGTCGCCTGCGGTCCGTTGGTCATCATCACCACCCGGTCGGCCAGCAGGACCGCTTCGTCGACGTCATGGGTGACACAGATGGCAGTGACCCTGGTGCGCGACCAGACCTCCATCAGCACCTCCTGCAACTCCCAGCGGGTCAGGCTGTCGAGCATGCCGAACGGCTCGTCCAGCAGCAGTAGTTTTGGGGAAAGCGCAAAGGCGCGGGCGATGCCGACGCGCTGCTTCATGCCATTGGAAAGCGACGCGGCGCCCTTGTCCATGCTGTCGGCAAGGCCGACGCGTTCGAGGTAGTATTCGACCACCTCCTGTCGTTCGGCCTGACTGGCGCGGGGGTAAACCTTGTCGACTCCGATGGCGACGTTTTCCTTGGCGGTCAGCCAGGGGAACAGGTTGGGCGACTGGAACACCACCGCGCGTTCAGGATCGGCGCCTTCGACATGGCGACCGTCAAGTTTGATGGCACCTCTTGAGATTTCGTTTAGCCCTGCGGCCATGGTCAGGACCGTCGACTTGCCGCAGCCAGAATGGCCAATCAGCGAGATGAACTCGCCGCGATTGACCTTTAGGTCGAAGTCTTCGACCACGGTCAGCGGACCCTTGGGTGTCGGATAAACCTTGTGCAGTCCGGAAAAATCGAGGAACCGATTCTCGGTCATGCCCTCCTGCGCTTGTGCGACGGCGGCGGGGAGGCCGTGGATCGGGGTGACGTTGGGCAGGGCGCGGGTTTCTTCGATCTTGGCCTCAATCCCCACGTCCATCAGATATTTGGTGATCTCGGCGCGCAGCTTTTTGAAACCGCGATGGTGATTCATTTCGGCACGGGCGCGTGGGCGTGGGATGTCGACCCTGAAGGCTTGCGCCAGCGTACCATCCGGGTTCAGCGGGATGATGCGGTCGGCGAGCAAAATCGCCTCGTCGACGTCGTTGGTGATCAGGATGCAGGTCTTCTTGTCCTGCTCCCATATATCCAGGATTTCATCCGCCAGATTGGCTCGGGTCAGCGCATCAAGCGCGCTAAGCGGTTCATCCAGCAGCAACATTTCCGGATTCATCGCCAGTGTACGGGCGACGGCGACGCGCTGGCGCATGCCGCCGGACAGTTCCGCCGGGCAGCGGGTCATGGCGTGGCCAAGCCCGACCATGTTGACGTATTGCGCGACCTTTTCGGCGCGTTCCGCCTTGCCGAGCCGCGGAAAAACCGCATCCACGGCCAGTCCGACATTGCCGGCCACCGTCAGCCAGGGCATCAACGAGTAGCTTTGGAACACCAGGCCGCGTTCGGGGCCGGGTTCCTTGATTTCGACCCCTTTGAAAGTGACCGATCCGCTGTCAGGCGTTTCCAGCCCGGCGACCAGATTCATCAGGGTCGATTTGCCGGTTCCGGAAAAGCCCACGATCGCGAGGAATTCACCTTCCACCACCTCAAGGTTAATACTCTTCAACACCTCCGCGCGGTGCAGGCCCTGACCGAAGCCTTTGGACACATTGTCGAATTTCAGGATGCTCATTGGATTACCTTTGTGCGCTGAAAGTGAACATGGATTGCAAGGCGAACATCACACGGTCCAGCAGAAAGCCGATGATCCCGATCGTGAACACAGCGACCATGATTTTCGCGAGGGACTGCGACGATCCGTTCTGGAATTCGTCCCAGACGAATTTGCCCAGACCGGGATTCTGCGCCAGCATTTCGGCGGCGATCAGCACCATCCAGCCCACCCCCAGCGACAGGCGCAAGCCGGTGAAGATCAGCGGCAGGGCCGAGGGCAGCACAAGCTTGGTGATCTTGGTATAGGTGTTCATTTTCAACACTTTGGAAACGCTGATCAGATCCTTGTCGATGGACGACACGCCAAGGGCGGTGTTGATCAGGGTCGGCCAGAGCGAGCACAGGGTCACGGTGATCGCCGAGACGAGGAAGGACTTGGCGAAGAACCCGTCGCTGGCATAGGTGGCCGAGACGATCATGGTCACGATGGGCAGCCAGGCCAGTGGCGAGACCGGTTTGAATATCTGGATCAGCGGGTTCAATGCGGCGTTGGCGGTGGCGGACAGACCGGCGGCGATGCCCAGCGGGATGGCGATGATCGAGGCGATCAGGAAGCCGAAGAAAACGGTCTGGATGGATGTCCAGATCTGGTCGTAATAGGTTGGTTTTCCCGTATAGACTCGCTCTTTCACATCGTCGGTGTTCCCCTGGGCCACAAGCTTGGCGTTGCGGACGTCCTGGCGGTCGTAAAAGGCAGCTTTCTTTTGGTTTTCGCGGGCGGCGTCGGCATGCAGGTTCTGGGCCTGTTCCCAGACCTGCGCCGGGCCGGGGATCGCGCCAAGCGATGTTTGCACCTTGGGTGCAAGGGTGCTCCAGGCGACGAGGAACAGTGTGATGGCAAGTAGCGGAACGCCCAAAAGTCGCCAAATTTCAAAGGCTTGCGCGCGGGGATTGTCACCGGCTGCAGCCCTGAGAAGCGGCGTTATCCAGGCAAAGCCGAACACCTGTAACCAGCCATCGGCCTTGTTGATCCGGGTGAAACGGCGCTGTCGGCGCGTCTCTCGTTCGGCGCTTTGGTCCAGCGATTGAGGGTCGATTGCGGTCATTTTTGGCTGGCCTCATTCGGATTTGATGGAAGGTCCGACACCCTGAAGCCGGGCATCGGAATATCGTCGAATTTTCATGCGACTGGCGATGTGGTCCGGGCCTAGCCCTGCACCTTGTTGCCAACGATTGTCATGTCGCCCTTCAGGCCGATCGGCAGGCTTTCGAGATAGGCGTTGGGGGTGCGCCCGTCATAGGGAATGCCGTCGATCACGTCCTCGGCCGGGGTGGCCACCTTGAAGCCGTCGCTGTCCCAGGGAAAATCCGCCGCGTCTGCCAGGCCTTCGTCTACCAGCATGCGCGCAGCTTGCAGGTAGAGGTCGGGCTTGTAGACCGATCTGGCGGTCTCGAAATACCACTCGTCCGATTGGGGTTCGGCGATCTGGCCCCAGCGGCGCATCTGGGTCAGGTACCAGATGGCGTCAGAGTAGAACGGATAAGTCGCGTTGTAGCGGAAGAATACGTTGAAATCGGGCACGTCGCGGGTGTCGCCCTTTTCATACTCGAAGGTGCCGGTCATCGAGTTGGCGATCACTTCCTGATCTGCCCCGACATAGTCCGAGCGGGCCAGAATCTCGACCGCTTCGACGCGGTTGGCATTGTCGTTTTCGTCCAGCCAGATCGCGGCGCGGATCAGCGCCTTGGTTATGGCCAGCGCGGTGTTGGGGTTCTGCGCGACAAACTCGGCGTTCATCCCGAAGACCTTTTCGGGATTGTTCTTCCACAACTCGTAATCGGTGATGACCGGCACACCGATGCCCTTGAACACCGCCTGCTGGTTCCAGGGTTCGCCCACCGAATAGCCGAAGATCGTGCCGGCCTCCATCGTCGAGGGCATTTGCGGCGGCGGTGTGACGGACAAAAGCACATCTGCGGCGATCTGGCCCGAGACATCATCGGGCGAATAATAGCCAGGTTGAAGGCCGCCGGCGGCCAGCCAGTAACGCAGTTCATAGTTGTGGGTGGACACCGGAAACACCATACCCATGTCGAACGGTATGCCCTGATCCTTGTAGGTTGCGACCACCGGGGCAAGCGCCGAGGCACTGATCGGGTGCTGCGGGCGGCCATCTTCCATCAGCGGGACGTTGGGCTTCATCTGTTCCCATATCGCGTTCGAAACCGTGATCCCGTTGCCATTCAGGTCCATCGAGAAGGGTGTGACGATGTGGGCCTTGGTGCCGTAGCCGATGGTCGCGGCCAACGGCTGGCCCGCCAGCATATGCGCGCCATCAAGCTGGCCGTCGATCACGCCGTCCAGCAGCACCTTCCAATTCGCCTGGGCTTCCAGCGTGACGTACAGGCCTTCATCTTCGAAATATCCGTTCTCATAGGCGATGGCCAAAGGAGCCATGTCGGTCAATTTGATAAAGCCGAATTTCAGTTCGTCCTTTTCAAGATCCAGCATCTCGGCCCAGGTGGGTGTGGCGGCCAGAAGGGTGGTGGCAAGCGCCCATTTCGTGACGGTTTTCATGCGTCGGTCCTTTTCAGAATTTGGCAACAAAAAACGCCGCTCGATTCAGGTGCGCAGGGAGGAGCACGGATGAATCAAGCGGCGTTGCTTTATTTCGGACGGTCAACATCGACCGTTCATGGTGTGGGCGGCGTTGCCCTCTGGCGTCAGATTGCTGCGGAAAGCGGGCGCTTGCAAGGTTGGTATGGATGCGGTTGCAGAAAAAATGCTGCGCTGCGGCGTTGCGCCTGTTTTTTGATCACTTCGGATCGTCGAAGTCGAAAATTGCGCCATCGAAAAACGCATCCGGTCCCAGAATCATGTCGCCGCGGGTCGAAGCGACGGCGGTGCCGTGCATCATCGCGCCCTCAAGTTTCGCCGAGGCACCGGGCATGTCGGCGCCGACGGACGTCAGTTTCTGGCGATATAGGTCGGGGCGGAAGCAGGATTGCGCGGTTCTTACGGTGGCACATGGGTCCAGTTGGTGGTGCAGGGCAATCCGGGCGCCGATCCAGGCCGCCTGGCTGCGCCACGGGAAATTAGCGGCCTTTCGGTGAAACTGCAGGAAACCGGGCACATCCAGCGGCTCAGCCGACAGCGACGGCGTGACGCTGCCGCTCAGCGCGTCATAGATCGTTTTTTCGGGCAGATCCAGATGCTCGCTTCGGGCGAGGATCTCACTGGCAAGCGCGTGATTTTGCGAGGTGTCGAGCCAAAGGGCCGCCTTGTAGACGCAACGCATCAGGGCACCTGACATATCCGGGTTCTGCGTCACCCAGTCATGACGCGCGGCCAGCACCTTTTCCGGGGCGAACGCCCAGATCGCCCGACCAGGCAGGATCAGTTCCGCAGCACCGCTTTCAACCGCGACCGCGCCCCAGGGTGCACCGACACAGAACACATCCAGATCGCCCGTCGCGACGGCCTCTGCCATCAGGGGCGGCGGTGTCGTAACGATTGAATAGGGGAGGCTGTCGCGCAGCCAATAGTCGAAAAGCAGCCGGTGCATCGAGAACGGGAACGGCACTCCGACCCTAAGCGGGCGGGCTGCGGCCTTTCGCAGTGCATTGGCCGAGGCGACTGGATCATTGAATTGGCCTTGCCAGCCTGCGCCGCGCATTGCATCAGCCAAAGTACCAGAGACACCGATGACATTGCCATTGACCGAAAGCACCATCAGTGCGTCGATCCGCGTGGTCATGCCACTAAGCCCCATCGTCATGGCGATCGGCATCGGCGCCAGCATATGGGCGGCATCCAGATGCCCAAGGGCGACAAGGTCGCGCAAGGCGGCCCAGGATGGCTGGCGCAGCAGGTTAAGATGCAGACCTTCATCCGTCGCAAAGCCAAGCGCATGCGCGATGATCAGCGGCGCGCCATCAACGAGCGGGACATAGCCGCAGTTGAGCTGCGCCAAGGTCATTTCAGCAGCGCCGCCGCGGTCAGCAGCGCTTGGGCGACGTCGATCACTTTTCGGTTCTGGTCCATCGCGGTGCGGCGCAACAGGCCATAGGCCTCTTCCTCGGTGACATTGCGGGCGCGCATCAGCATCCCCTTGGCGCGGTCGATGGTCTTTCGCTCGGCCAGCGCCTGCTTGGCCGCGTCCAGTTCGTTGCGCATCTGGCGCATCAACTTGAACCGAGCGATTGCGGTCCTGAGCACCGGCTTGATCCGATCCGGCGTGGGCGAGCCGACGACATAGGCGCTTAGCCCGGCGGCCATTGCAGCGGTTGTCATCTCTTCGTCCGAGGTGTCGACGAACATGGCGACGGGACGCCCCTTGGCGTCAGAGGCGGCGCTGACCTGTTCCAGGCTGTCGCGGCTGGGGTTGGTCAGGTCAATCAGCACCAGATCAGGCTCAAGTTCGGCGAGGCGCCGGGCCAAAGACGTCGTTTCGGCAAAGACAGTGACGTCGGTCCAGCCGTCGTCGCGCAAAGCGTCGATGATCTGGATGGCTCTGTCCCGATCCGGTTCTACAACTGCGATCTTCATGCTGGCTGACATGCGCCGGGATATACTGCCCGCGCCGCATCGGGCGAAAGGGCTGAGAGGGATACGTGGAGGCGGCGCGCTAAAGAATAGCCGGAAGATGCTGTATTTCTAAACATATGCCATTAATTTGATCGTTTTGCGGTTTGTGCGGGCGATGTGCGCCTGGGGCGTACAAAAAGGGCTGACATCTCAGGAAAGAGAAAGAGATGCCCAGCCAGCGCCACGAGGCCTGGGTGCTTCTGAAGATACGCAATGATGATGGCGGGATCCTGGTGGCCACCTGGATCGCCCGGCGCTGCGTCGGCTACTGGCCGATGTCGATGCACGGCAGGCGGACCAGATCGTTGTCTGCAAGATCGACAGGCTGACCCGGTCGCTTGCAGACTTCGCAAGGCTCGTGGATCGCCTGGATGCCGCCGAGGCCATGTTCGTCTCGGTGACTCGATCTTTCAACATTGCAACAAGTGTGGGGCGTCTGACCCTGAATGTGCTGCAGTCGTTTGCACAATTGGAACGTTGGGGGACCGCTGAACGCATCCGCGACAAGATTGCGGCGTCCAAGAGCAGGGGCCTCTGGATGGGGGGATATGTCCCGCTCGGTCACGATGCAGCACGACGAACTCTGGCAATCTGAGACTCCGAGGCAGAAACGGTGCGCAGGCTCTTCGACCCCTCCCAACGTCGGCATTATCCAAACTGGAAAGGCGGAAATGCCAAACCGAGACGTTTGCGGATATGGCGCCGTCTCGGCGCCAGGTTCGCCGTCTGGGACATGCGCAGGTCATCGCAAGCCTTTGACTTCCCGCGACAATATCGCAAGTATCTCAGATTGCTCACAAATCCGGGGATGGATGGCAGTCCCTAGGGGAATCGAACCCCTCTTTCCAGGTTGAAAACCTGGCGTCCTAACCGATAGACGAAGGGACCGCGCTATCGAGTGAGCGGGTTTTAGGCAAAGCCCACGGCAAGAGCAAGGGTGTTTTTGCATTCTTTGCCAGCGATTTGCCGATCCGGATTATTCGGCGCGCGCGGCATCTTCCAGCCGCAGTTGCGGAGTTTGCCTGCCGCGCCATTGGTTGACCTCCAGCCGGCCGGCAAAATGAAACCGCGCGCCGCCGTGATCGGACAGCACCTGTCCAAGCGCGGTGTCGAACGCCCCGAAGGCGATCGCATCCAGTTTGCCGCCCATGCCGTCGCCAATCGTAAGCTTGAGATGGCTTTCCCCGACGCGGCGGGCAAAGCCGATGGTCTGCGACGGGAAGGCATAGCGCGGGGCAGGGGCGCCCGCACCGAACGGCCCGGCGGTTTCGATCTGGTGGATAAGGTCCACCGTCGCCGCGCCCGGCATCAACGCGCCGTCAAGCCGCAGGTCGCGCGGGCCGATGTCGCCGGCGCCCTGTTTGCCCAACAGTTCCGCCAGCCGGGCCATTGCCGGTTCCAGCCTGTCGCGCGCAACCGTCAGCCCGGCGGCCATCTTGTGGCCGCCGCCCTTCAGCAACAGTCCCTCTGCCGTGACGCGCTGGATCGCAACCCCAAGGTCGATGCCGGTGACCGAGCGGCCAGAGCCCTTGCCGACTTCGCCGTCCAGCCCGATCACGATGGCGGGGCGATTGCTGGCCTCTTTCAGCCGCGCGGCGACGATGCCGACCACGCCGGGATGCCAGCCCTCGCCCGCGGCCCAGACCAGCGGCGCGTCAAAACCGCGCTGCGCCGCCTGTTCCAGCGCCGCGTCGCGCACCGCGTTCTCGATGTCGCGGCGTTCGCTGTTCAGCCGGTCCAGCCGTTCGGCCAGCGCGGCGGCCTCGTGCGGGTCATCCGTGGCCAGCAGACGCGCGCCGATGTCGGCCTGACCGATCCGCCCGCCGGCGTTGACGCGCGGTCCCAGTAGAAAGCCAAGGTGATAGGGGGTCGGCGCGGTATCCATCCGCGCCACATCGGCCAGCGCCACCAGCCCGGGGCGGCGGCGCGCGGCCATCACCTTCAGCCCCTGGCGGACCAGCGCCCGGTTGACCCCGATCAGCGGTGCCACATCCGCCACCGTTGCCAGCGCGACCAGATCCAGCAGCGCCATCAGATCGGGCGTCTTCCTGCCCGCGTCGCGCAGGCGCCGGTTGACCTCGACCAGCAGCAGGAACACCACGCCCGCGGCGCAAAGATGCCCCAGATCGCCGGATTCATCCTGCCGGTTCGGATTCACCACGGCGACGGCGGCGGGCAGGGTCTCGCCGCCCAGATGGTGATCCAGCACGATGACATCGGCCCCCGTCGCTGCCGCAATCGGGTCGTGGCCAAGCGTGCCGCAATCTACGCAGACGATCAGGTCGTGGTCGCTTGCCAATGCCTGCATCGCGGGCACATTGGGGCCGTATCCTTCGTCGATCCGGTCGGGCACATACAGGGTCGCGCCGTGCCCCATGTCGCGCAGCCAGCTTAGCAGCAGCGCCGCAGAGGCGCCGCCGTCGACGTCATAATCGGCGAAGATCGCGATGCGCTGGCGCGCCTCAAGCGCGGCGGCAAAGCGTTCGGCCGCCGGGCCCATGTCGCGCAGGCGCATCGGATCGGGCAGCAGGTCGCGCAACGCCGGGGCCAGATAGGCCGGCGCATCCTCTGCCGCGACCCCGGCGCGCACCAGCGTGGCACAGACCGCTATCGGCAGGCCGGTGGTCTGCGCCATCGCCGTCTGCAGGCGATCCTGCTCGACGCTGGGGCCAAGCCAGCGCCGACCGGTCAATGAGGCGTCGATGTTCAGGAACGCGGACATGAGGGATGATGTGGCCGGTTGCGGCGCGAAACGCAAGCCGGGGCCGCGCCGCCGCAATCGGCGCGCGCGCCCTCGATCAGGTCATCAGGATTTCAGCGGGTTGCGATAGCGCATCCGCCGCACCGAGCCGGTCTTTGACCGCATCAGCAGGGTTTCGGTTTCCAGAAATCCGGGCTCGCGCTTCATGCCGGCCAGAATAGAGCCATCGGTGACGCCGGTGGCGGCAAAGATCACGTCCTGGGTCACCATGTCGTCGCGTGAATAGACCTTGTCGAAATCGGTGATTCCGGCCTTGTGGGCACGGCCACGCTCGTCATCGTTGCGGAACAGCAGCTTGCCCCAGATCTGGCCGCCCATGCATTTCAGGGCCGCCGCCGCCAGCACACCCTCGGGCGCGCCACCCGACCCCATGTACATGTCGATGCCGGTGATCTCGGCCTCGGCACAATGGATCACGCCCGCCACATCGCCGTCGGTGATCAGCCGGATCGCGGCGCCGGTGCTGCGCAGTTCGGCGATCATGTCCTCGTGGCGCGGGCGTTCAAGAACGCAGACGGTGATGTCGGCCTGGGCGCAGCCGCGCGCCTTGGCCAGCGCCTTGACACGATCTGCCGGCGACATTTCAAGACTGACTAGATCCTTTGGGTAATTCGGCCCAATGGCCAGCTTTTCCATATAGACATCAGGGGCATGCAGCAATGTTCCGCGCGGCGCCATGGCGATGACGGTCAGCGCGTTGGGCATGTCCTTGGCGGTCAGCGTGGTGCCTTCCAGAGGATCGAGCGCGATGTCCATCTCGGGGCCATTGCCGGTGCCGACCTCTTCACCGATATACAGCATCGGCGCCTCGTCACGCTCGCCCTCGCCAATGACCACGGTCCCCTTGATGTCGAGCAGGTTCAGCTGGTCGCGCATCGCGTTCACGGCGGCCTGGTCGGCGGCTTTCTCGTCGCCCCGGCCCACCAGCTTGGCGCTTGCCATGGCGGCGGCTTCGCTGACGCGCGCCAGCCCGAGGCTGAGCATGCGGTCGTGGAAAATCACTTTATTGGAATGTGCAGCCATGGGACTATCCTGTGTTTGCTTTGGCGGGTTGCGTCATCCCTATCGCGGCGAAACGGCTGGGCACAAGGGGCGAGACGGTCCGTTAGCGCAAGCACGGCACCGCCGAGGCTCAGACTTCCTCGATCCGGATCGCCACGGGTTGCCCGGCGACGACACCGGTTTCGCCCATGCCGGCGATCGCCGTATCCAGCGCCTTGCGCGTGGTCTTGTGGGTGACGATCAGCACCGGCGCGTTGGCCTGGTCGTGCTGATATTGCCGCATCCGGTCGATCGAGACGCCGGCATCGCCCAGGACCGTGGCGACCTTGGCCAATGCTCCGGGTTTGTCCTGCAGTTCCATGCGGATGTAATAGGGCGCGGGCACCGCCGATTTCGCGGGCGTCGGCCGGGCCAGCGAACTGGCGGGCTGGCCGAAGGTCGACAGCCGGGTGCCGCGCGCAAGGTCGATGACATCGGACATCACCGCGCTGGCGGTCGGGCCTTCGCCGGCGCCCGCGCCGCGCAGGACGATCTGGCCGACGCTGTCGCCTTCCAGCACGATCATGTTGGTGCCACCTTCCAGCTGGCCCAGCGGACTGTCGGCGGGAACCAGACAGGGCGACATCCGCTGTTCCAGCCCGCGCCCCGTCATCTGTGCGACCCCCAGCAGCTTGATGCGATATCCCATGTCGGCGGCCTGTTCGATATCCGCGATCTCGACGCGCTGGATGCCCTCCAGTTCGACATTGGCGAAATCGACCTGGGTGCCGAAGGCGATCGAGGCCAGCAGCGCCAGCTTGTGCCCCGCATCTATGCCACCGACATCAAGCGTCGGATCGGCCTCGAGATAGCCAAGCGCCGCTGCCTCTTTGAAGACCTCGTCATAGGGCAGGCCGGCGCCCTGCATCCGGGTCAGGATGTAGTTGCAGGTGCCGTTCATCACCCCCATCACGCGGGAAATCTCGTTGCCCGCCAGACCTTCGGTCAGCGCCTTGACCACCGGGATGCCACCGGCGACCGCGGCCTCGAACCGCAGCGCGGCACCGGCAGTTTCGGCCGCACTCGCCAGCGCCTGGCCATGCAGGGCCAGCATTGCCTTGTTGGCGGTGACCACATCCTTGCCCGCGGCTATCGCGGCCTCGGTGGCTGCCTTGGCGGGCCCGTCGGCGCCGCCCATCAGTTCGACGAAGACATCGACATCGTCGCGCTGCGCCAGCGCGACCGGATCGTCCTGCCAGTCGTAATCGCCCAGCCGGACGCCGCGATCCGTGCCGCGGTTGCGGGCGCAGACTGCGCTGATCGTGACCGGGCGGCCGCTGCGCGCGGCCAGCAGATCGGCTTTGCGCTGAACGATCCTGACCACGCCGACACCAACGGTGCCAAGCCCGGCGATCCCAAGGCGAAGGGGTTTGGTCATGGCGGCGCTCCGTCGGAAGACATGTCAGATGCCGCGTCTGTTACGGGCTTTTACACGGCGGTGCAACGGCGTGCGCGGCGCGTCCTGCGCTCAGCCGCCCAGTTGTCGCAACCGGCCCGCGATGCGCAGGCGGGTCTCTTCGTCGACGGCCTGAATTCTGCGCAGGATCGCGGCGCGCGCACGCAACCGCGCGGCGCGCGCCAGCAGCGCCTCGCCGCTCTCGGGGGTCAGGCGGCCCTCGCCGCGCTTGGCCAGCAGGCCCTCGGCGGGGATCAGTTTCGGGTAGGGCGCGCGCTTGGCTTCCAGCGAGGTGGCGGAATCGAGTTGCGGAAAAGAGGTGCAGCCCGCCAGCAGGGCCGCGATCACCGGAAGGCACAGGAACGGCCGCATTGGGATGCCTCTTGGTTGTTTGCGGGCAGTCTAGCGTGCGGGGCGCGACCGGTGCAAGGAAGGGATTGAAATGAACGCCCGTTCAGATAAGGATTGCAGCCATGGCACGCAAAACCGGATCGCATTCCGAAATCACCGGCCCGCGCATTCGCGCGGCGGCGGCGCAATTGTTCGCGCGCCACGGCTATGCGGCGGTGTCGATGCGCCAGATCGCGGCAGAGGTCGGCGTGCAGGCCGGGGCGCTGTATCTGTATACGCCCGACAAGCAGACGCTGCTGTTCGATCTGATGCGCAGCCACCTTGAAGAGCTGCTAAGCGCCTGGGCGGCAGAGCCGGTCAGCGCCGATCCGGTCGCCCGGCTGGAGGAATTCTGCCGCTTTCACATCCGCTTTCACCTGGACCGCCCCGACGCGGTTTTCATCGCCTACATGGAACTGCGCAACCTGGAGCCGGAAAACTTTGCCGCGATAGAGGCCTTGCGCAAGACCTACGAAGATGCGCTAGAGACAATCCTGAAGGACGGCGCCACCCGCAAACAGTTCACCGTGCCCGACACCAAGCTGGCGACGATGGCGGTGATTGCGATGCTGACCGGGGTCAACACCTGGTACCGCGAGGGCGGACGACTGAGCCGCGAACGGATCGAGCGGATATATTGGAACATGGTGCGCCGGTCGGTCGGCGCGTGACAACACAAGGCGGACACAGCGTGACCAACGACAAGTCCGGACCGGACGATGACGAGGTTCTGGCGGCGATGGCGCCATCGGCGTATCGGCGCTGGATGGCGATCGGAATGCTGGTGATCGCGGGCGGGCTGTTGATCTACGTGGCGTTCAACGACGGCGTGACCAGCCTGGTCTGGAAGACGATCATCGTTGTGGGCGGGGCCGGGGTTCTGGTGCTGGCGGACCGGCTCCGGCGCAGCACCGAGAACGCGATCGTGCTGACCAGCGCGGGCCTGCGCGACACCGGCGGGCAGGTGCTGTGCCTGCTTGACGATATCGAAAAGGTCGAACGCGGCGCGTTCGCCTTCAAGCCGTCGAACGGTTTGCTGGTGCGGCTGAAGACACCGGCAAGGGCAGGCTGGGCCCCTGGGCTGTGGTGGCGCTTTGGCCGCAAGATCGGGATTGGCGGGGTCACGTCGGCGGCGCAGGCCAAGGTGATGTCGGACATGATCACCGTCTACAAAGCGGGCTATACGCTGGACAAACTGCCGACGCTGGAATCGTTGAACAAATAGCGAAACGC
>JAJDOB010000110.1 GCA_022340385.1 Rhodobacter sp. | reverse complement strand
TCTTTCGGGATCGCCTTGAAGAACTGCATCATCAGGAACACCCCGATCGGGACCGCCATGCGCGGCAGGATCAGCGCGTGATAGCTGTTGTGCCAGCCGAAGTCGGCGAACATTGTGTAAAGCGGGATAAACACAGCCTGTTCAGGCACCATCAGGCCGATCAGGCACAGGATCGTGACCGGAGTCTTGAACCGGAATTCCAGTCGGGCCAGCACGTAGCCCGCCGTGGTTGAAACCGCCAGCACGCCAAGCGTCATGCCCACGGCCACGATCAGCGAGTTCAGGAACCACCAGGGGGTCTGCCCGAACGCAAAGAGCGCCACGTAGTTCTGGGCTGTGAACGGGATCGGGATCAGGCCGAAAAAGGTGGTCGAGGTCGTCCTCGCCAGCACCTCGTTGGGCTGGAATGACAGCGACACCATCCAGATTGTCGGCACCAGCCACAGAAAGGCGGGAATCGAAAGCGCAAGGACCAGCCAGTAATATCCGCGGTTCATCAGTCCTTCTCCCTGCCGACGATGAATTGGATCACGGAGAACGAGCCCATGATGAGAAAAAGAAAGACCGCCATGGCGCTTGCGCGGCCAAGCTCGCTGTCGCGGAAACCGGTCTGGTAGATGTAGCGGACCAGCACCTGCGTGGCGTCATTGGGACCCCCTTGCGTCATCAGGTGCGACTGTCCGAAAACCTGGAAATGCAGGATGATCTGCAGCACCACGACCAGTGTGATCGTGCGCTTCAGGTTCGGCAGGGTGACATACCAGAAGGCCTTGGTCCCGCGCGCATTGTCCAGCGCCGCCGCCTCGTAGATATCGCGTGAGATGTCCTGAAGTCCGGCCAGAAACAGGATCATCGCGATCCCGAGACTCCACCAGACGGTGGCGATGACAATCGCGGCCATCGCGAAACGCTCGTCCGTCAGCCAGTTGATCGGCGAGCCGCCGAAGGTTTCGGTGATATTGGCGATCAGGCCCTGACGGGGCGAGAACATGATCTGCCAGATAAGTGTGACGACCGTCACAGACAGCACCTGGCTGAGAAAGAACAGGGTCCGTAGGGCGCCCATCGCGCGGGTTTCGCGGTTCATCGCGGCGGCCAGCACCAGGGCGCTGATCGTCACGCCCGGCACAGCCAGCGACACAAAGACCAGCGTATTGCCGACCGTGGGCCAGAACCGCCGGTCGAACCAGCGGCCGCCTTCGCCGGGATGAAAACCGGCGAGGACAACCAGCAGCAGTGATACCACACCCAGGGCGATGGCGTTGAAGCGGCTCAGCCGGTCCATCCCGTAAAGGATTGCAGAGACCGCTAGGCCGACAAGCCCCAGAAGCTGAAGAAACGGACGGGTAAAAAGCCCCCATTCGATGTTGCGGCCCCACATGATACGCTCGTAATTGCGCAGACCGACGAATTCCTTGGCATCGGGATTGAACGCGACCGCCAGCAGGTTCCAGTCATGCAGGCTGATCCAGACGCCGCGAAAGAATGGGTAGACCAGGAATAGCCCGTAGGTGATCAGGAAAGGTGCCAGCAAAAGCCATGCGGCCTGCGTCTGGCTCATTCGTGCTTTGGAACGCCCGCGCATTGTTCTCTCCCGGAGCGACGCCGATTCTTCTTGCGCTAAAATTATTAGCAATATTTATTAGCAAATGCAAGCAGGGAAATTTTGGCATGAAGAATGAAACCGCCGCCGCACAATCCAGAGTGACGATGAAAGACGTGGCGGTGCGCGCGGGCGTGTCGCAGTCAACCGTTTCATTCGTCCTGAACGGGCTGGAGGACATGCGCATCAGCCGCGAGACCCGCAAGCGCGTGCTGGATGCGGTGCAAGAGCTGAACTACCGCCCCCGCACGGCCGGGCGCCCGCCGAAATCGGTCGGCCCTGGCATCATAGGCCTGATGATTGACGAGATCGCGACCAGTCCCTTTGCCGCCATTTCCATCGAGGGCGTGCAAGAGGAGGCTTGGAAGAACAACATCATGGTCGAGGCCGTCATGACCGGGGGCGATCGGGACTATGAAGCCGAGATCATCAAGAAATGGACGCGCGACAACGTGATGGGCGTGGTCTATGGCTCGATCCTGACCCGAGAGGCGGAACCACCCGATGCCCTGCTGCGGCACCGGGTGGTTCTGCTCAACTGTCACGATCCGAAGGCTCGGTTTTCCTCTATCGTCCCGGCAGAGCGGCGCGGTGCCGAGGCGGCGACAGAGGCCCTGATCGGGGCTGGTCACCGCCGGATCGCCTTTGTCTCTGGCGAGCCGTGGATGGAGGCGGCGGACCAGCGGCTGGAAGGGTACGAACGCGCACTGCGTGCCGCCCGGATCCGGGTCGATCCGTCGCTTATTGTCGAGGGCAATTTCCTACCGAGTGGAGGGCGTGACGCGACGCTCAGGCTGATGGCCGGCGGCAAACGTCCAGATGCCATATTCTGCGCCAACGATCTGATGGCTGTGGGGTGTTACGAAGGGTTGAAGGAACTTGGCGAAACGGTCGGAAGCACCATTGGCGTGATGGGTTATGACGATCAGGAAATCGCCCAGCATCTCAGCCCGGCCTTGTCGACCGTCCTGCTGCCGCATCGGGAAATGGGCCGCTGGTGCGTCGAGTATCTGCTTTCCAAGGATTTGGAAGTCACCCAGGAACGGCTGGAATGCCCGCTTGTGCTTCGGGACTCCCACATGTGCGGTTGAATTGGCACAAAGCTCCGGGGTCGGCCCACGGTCAAACCGTTTTCAGCATGCCGCCGTCGACATGATACGCCGAGCCAACCGAATAGGACGCCCTTGGACTGCACAGGAAAACGCAGAAGTCGGCCAGTTCTTCCACGGTTGCGAACCGCTTGATGTCGGCATGCACGTCGGCGACTTCTTGCAGGTAGGTTTCCCATTCATCACCGCGCAGTTCGCGCGCCGTGTTTTCCCAGTCCGGTGTCCGGATCAGGCCGGGGTTCACGGTGTTGACGCGGATGTTGCGCTTGATCATTTCCGACGACAGGCATTTGCCGAACATCATCAGCGCCGATTTGGTCGTGTTGTAGATCGGTTCGTACCAAAGCGGTTGAACGGCGCAAATCGACGCGTTCATGAGCATGGCGCCGCCGCCCTTTGCCTCCATCTGGTCTGCCAGACCGCGGGAAAGGCGAACCGCGGCCATGACGTGAAGGTTCCAGTAATCAAGCCACTTGTCGTCCGGCGCCCCGGCGACAGTCTCGTTCGAACCTGTCCCGGCATTCGAAACGAAGATGTCGGCCCCGCCGGACGCGGCGGCGGCGTCGATCACTGCCTGGCATCCCTTTGCCGTCGACACGTCCGATGCCACTGGTACGGCACGCACCCTGAACTCGTCCTCAATCGCGTGTGCGACGCTTTTGGCCGCTTCGGCCGAGCGGGCGTTCACCAGAACATTTGCCCCCTCACGGGCGAATGCCCGCACCATGCCAAGACCTATACCCCTGGTGCTTCCCGTGACGACAGCCAGTTTTCCGTTGAGTTCCAGATCCATCGCGCCCTCCCTTGCAGGATGCCAGCGAAGACCAAAAGCCGGCGATGATCAAGCGTTCTGCAGCCTGCGCGGACAGAATGATACGTCGGACCACCCGGGAGGCCGCGGCAAGAGATGTTGTGCGCCCGTTGCCGAAGCGCAGCGCGCGCGTTCATCGAAGGTCATCGTATCTGCGCGCGCATGCCCGATCTTCAGCCAAGCCCCAGCCCGGCCAGCGCATCGCCAAGCGCCGCATCCCAATCGGCGCGCATTTCTGCGCTCGACCGGTGCCGCAGCCCAAGCGCGGCGAGCGATTTGAAACGCGTCGGATCCTCTGACCCGAAGATCGGTGCGACGCGCGCGCGCCAATAGTCCAGCGACAGGCGGATCGCGTCGGCATCTCCGGCCTCGACAAGCGCGGCAAGACCTTCGCTGGCCAGCTTGACATGGTTCGCCTCGACCGGCGCAATTTCGGCGAATTTCTCGGCAAGCGGCTGATAGGACAGCTTGCGCAGGTCGCCCAACTGCACGCCAACGGCCAGCCCCATCACAAGGTTCATGGTGACGGCGTCCACCCAGCCGGAAAGCGGATAGTTGAAAACCGAAAGCCGCATGTCGTGATCCGAACGCCGGGTATCGGCAGTGGCGTCGCGGGCAAGCCGTGCCGCCCAGGGGTGGCTGGTCGCGTAGCGCGCAGTGTTGGTGCCGAATTCCCCCATCAGTTCCAGAACGGTTTCGGCATGCCGGGTCTTTTCCAGAACGATCTTGGACGCGGCAATCCGTTCGCGCAGCCCGGGGGCCTTGTTCACCACGTCGGCAAAGCCCGCCGCGCCGGCAAGTTCGCTGTCGACGAAAGTTGCCATGATCTTCATCACCTCGGCCCGGTAGCGCGGGCTGGCATTGGCCGGGCTGGTCAGGACTCCGCCCTGAGCAAGGTAGCTTTCCAACGTCATGTTGTCGTCTGCCATAGCCATCTCCGTCATTGGTCGTAGTCCACGACAATCGTGTCGGTGAGCGGGTAGGCCTGACACGACAACACATACCCGCGGCTTACTTCGTAGTCTTCCAGCGCGTGGTTGGCGGCCATCTCTACATCGCCCTCGATCACCTTGCAGCGGCAGGTCGAACAGACCCCGGCCTTGCAGGCAAAGGGCGCATCCAGCGCATTCGCGAGCGCGGCATCCAGGATCGACGTGTTCCTGTCGGATTCCAGTGACCGGGTCGCGCCATCCAGGGTGATGCTGATCCGGGTCTTGCCGGTGTCACTGGCCGCCTGGCCCGCCGTTTCCACCCGCTTGGCCCGCCCGGGCTGGGACGAGGCGAAAAGCTCGAACTTGATCTGCGATTTCTCAAGCCCATGCGCCTCCAGCGCGCGGGCAATGCCCAGCATCATCGGTTCGGGGCCACAGATGAAGGCGGCGCTGATCGTGGAGAGGTCGATCCAGTGGGCGAACAGTGCGGCGCATTTTTCCTCGGTTACACGACCGGTGAAAAGCTCGATGTCCTGGGCGTCGGATTCCAGGACATGGATGACCGTCAGCCGCCCCATGTAGGAATTCTTCAAATCCTCGATCTCTTCGCGGAACATGATCGAATTGACGCCGCGATTTGCATAGACCAGCGTGAAAGACGATCCGGGCTCGCATTTCAGCACCGTCTTCATGATCGACAGAACCGGAGTGATGCCGGATCCGCCCGCGAACCCGAGATAGTTGCGCCGGGCCCCGGGATCGAGGTCAGAGGTGAAACTGCCCATCGGCGGCATCGCCGACAGGTGATCGCCGATTTTCAGGGTGTCATTGGCAAAGGTCGAGAACGCGCCGCCATCGACCTTCTTGATGCCAACCTGAAGAATCCCATCGTCGAGTCCGGCGCAAATGGAATAGGATCGGCGCAGTTCCTGCCCGTCAAATTCGCGCCGGAACGTCAGGTATTGACCCTGGCGAAATCCGAACGCATCTGCGGATTCGGGGGCCGGCTGCAACGAAACGACGACTGCGTCGCGGATCGTCTTTTTGATATCCGTCACCTTGAGATCATGAAAACGTGCCACTGCCCGGGCTCCTCAGATGCACTTGAAATAGTCGAAGGGTTCAAGACAGCTTTTGCAACGCCACTGTGCCTTGCAGGGCGTCGAGCCGAACTGGCTGATCCTTTCCAGATCGCGCTCGCCGCAGCGGGGGCAGCGTTCGGGGCCGCCCGCGGGCGACGGTGGCGCGATGCCGTATTCTTCCAGCTTGTCGCGCCCCTTCCGGGCGATCCAATCCGTGGTCCAGGCCGGGGAAAGCTGGCGGCGCAGTTCCACATCCTCCAGCCCCTTTTCGCGCAACGCCCGCTCAACCTCGAACGAAATCACCGACGTTGCGGGACAGCCCGAATAGGTCGGCGTGATCGTGACGACGATCTTGCCGCCCTCGCGCGCGACACCGCGCACGATGCCCAGATCGACCACCGACACCACCGGGATTTCCGGGTCGGGCACAGCGTCGAGCCAGGTCCAGATCTCGGCGATGGATGGCTGGGTCTTTACCATGTCGCACCCGGATAGGCGCGTTGCAGCCACTGCATTTCGGTCAGCATATGGCCCAGATGCTCGGTATGGCGAAAGCCGGATTTGCCGCCCTTGTGCGCGAAGGGATCGGACGGAATGGCCAGCGTCGCGCGCGCCATCACCTCGTCCGCCAGATTGCGATATTGTGCGCCGATGCCGGCCGGATCGGGGCCGATCCCGGCCGCGACGGCCGCGGCGTCGATGTCGTCGGGCACGAACAATTCACCGACATAGGGCCAAAGCAGGTTCAGCGCGGCCTGCATGCGCCGGTGGCTTTCCGGGCTGCCATCGCCAAGGCCGACAACAGTGTCGGTCGAGCGTTCGAGATGATAGCGCACCTCTTTGGAGGCCTTTTCAGCAATCTCGGCAATGCGCGGGTCGGCGCTTTTCTGCAAATTGGCCAGCATCAGGTCATGCCACAGATCGAACAGGAACTGCCGCATCATGGTCTGGCCGAAATCGCCGTTGGGCTGTTCGACCAACAGGACATTGCGGAAGTCCCAGACGTCCCGCAACATCGCCAGATCATCGGCAGAGCGGCCTTCGCTCTCGACCTCGCCGGCATAGCCCAGCCACATCTGGGTCTGTCCGATCAGGTCCAGCGCGGTGTTGGCCAGCGCGATGTCTTCTTCGAGCACCGGGCCCGTGCCGCACCATTCCGAGGTGCGGTGACCCAGCACCAGCGTGTTGTCGCCAAGGCGCAAGAGATACTGGAACAGATCTTGCGGTGTCATCACATGTGCCCCGCTTCATCAGGGATGTCGAAGAATGTCGGGTGGCGATAGACCTTGGATTGCGCGGGTTCGTAGAACGGACCCTTGTCCGAAGGCGACGAGGCCGCGATATGGCGCGCTTCTACCGCCCAGATCGACACGCCTTCGTTGCGCCTTGTGTACACGTCGCGGGCGTTCTTGACCGCCATTTCGGCGTCGGCGGCGTGCAGGCTGCCGACGTGGCGGTGGTTCAGCCCGTGCTGGCCACGGATGAAGATTTCCCACAGCGGCCACTCGTCGCGCGGCCTGGCCGCCTCGGTCTCTGGTGCGTCATAGGGCGCAGGATTGACTGAGCTCATGGCTTTCCCTCCTATTCGGCCGCCATCCGGCGGGCCGCCTTCTTGCGTGCATGCGCCAGGAACCCGTCGCGCACCCATGCGCCATCGTCCCAGGCCCTGTTGCGCGCGGCCAGCCGTTCGGTGTTGCACGGGCCGTTGCCCTTGATCACGTCAAAGAACTCGTCCCAGTCCGGTTCCGAAAAGTCGTACCGCTTGGTCTTGTCGTTCCACTTCACTGCGGGGTCGGGCACGGTCAGGCCAAGGTATTCGGCCTGCGGAACGGTCTGGTCGACGAATTTCTGGCGCAGCTCGTCATTGGTATTCATCTTGATCTTCCACGCCATCGACTGTTCGGAATGCACACTGTCCTTGTCGGACGGGCCGAACATCATCAAAGCGGGATACCAAAAGCGGTTAAGCGCATCCTGCGCCATCCTCTTTTGTGCAGAGGTTCCGTTGGCCATCTTCATCATGATGTCGTAGCCCTGCCGCTGGTGAAAGGATTCCTCTTTGCAGATGCGCACCATGGCCCGCGCGTAGGGCCCGTAGGACGTGCGTTGCAACGGCACCTGGTTCATGATCGCCGCGCCATCGACCAGCCAGCCGACAGCACCCATATCGGCCCAGGTCAGGGTCGGATAGTTGAAGATAGAGCTGTATTTCATCTTGCCGGACAGCAGGTCTTCGGTCAGCTCATCCCGGCTGACGCCAAGGGTTTCGGCAGCGCAGTAAAGGTAAAGCCCGTGCCCGGCCTCGTCCTGCACCTTTGC
The DNA here is from genome assembly GCA_022340385.1 of Rhodobacter sp. Classification (GTDB taxonomy): domain Bacteria; phylum Pseudomonadota; class Alphaproteobacteria; order Rhodobacterales; family Rhodobacteraceae; genus CALGTJ01. The sequence continues at coordinate 5,424 of JAJDOB010000110.1, read as the reverse complement.
CAGCAGGATCGCCTTGCGTTCCAGTGTCGGCGCGCGTGTGACCCAGTTCCCTTCGGGCAATTGCCCGACGATTTCCGAATGGGCGTGCTGGCCGATCTGACGCACAAGGGTCTTGCGATAGCCAAGCGGCATCCAGTCCTTCGGCTCGATCTTGTCGTCTGCATCTATGCGGGCCTGAAAGGCGGCAAGTTTCTCGGGGTCTTCCTTGGTCGCTTCGGATTTGATCATCTGTGCGTACATTGCCGCAATCCTCCAATTTCAGACACGTTCGATAAGTATGGCAGTTCCCTGCCCGACGCCAACGCACATCGTGCAAAGCGCGTAGCGCCCGCCGGTACGCTGCAACTGCCGTGCCGCCGTCAGGACCAGCCGTGCGCCCGACATCCCCAGCGGATGACCCAACGCGATGGCCCCGCCATTCGGGTTCACCCGCGCGTCATCATCCGCCAGGCCAAGCTCGCGCAGCGTGGCGATGCCCTGCGATGCAAAGGCCTCGTTCAATTCTATCACATCCATCTGGTCAATGGTGAGCCCTGAACGCGCCAGCGCCTTGCGGCTGGCCGAAACCGGGCCGATGCCCATGATCCGGGGGGCGACCCCGGCGGCCGCCATGCCCAGGATGCGCGCAATCGGCGAAAGATCGTTGGCCAGTGCCGATGTTTCCGAGGCAACCAGAAGCGCCGCGGCACCGTCATTGACACCAGAGGCATTGCCGGCCGTTACCGACAGGTCGGGCCCGTTCACGCCCTTGAGCGCGCCAAGCTTTTCCACCGTGATATCGGGGCGCGGATGTTCATCCGTATCGACGACGGTGGGGGGGCCTTTTCGCTGTACTACGGACACCGGCACGATTTCGTCGGCAAACACCCCCGCCGCATGCGCCGCCGCCCATCGGGCCTGGCTGCGAATGGCAAACGCGTCCTGGTCTTCCCGGCTGACACCGAAATCCGCCGCCACATTGTCTGCGGTCTGGGGCATCGAATGCGTGCCATAGGCGGCGTGCATCTTGCTGTTGACGAAGCGCCAGCCGATGGTGGTGTCGTAGACGGCGTTGCTGCGGGAAAACGCACTGGTCGCCTTCGGCATCACGAACGGCGCGCGCGACATGCTTTCGACACCACCGGCAATGGTCAGGTCATAGTCGCCTGCCCTGATCCCGCGTGCGGCAAAGCCGATCGCATCCATTCCGCTGGCACAAAGGCGATTGACCGTTGTTCCGGGCACGGTTTCGGGCAGACCGGCCAGAAGAGCAGCCATGCGCGCGACATTGCGATTGTCCTCGCCTGCCTGGTTGGCAGCCCCCAGGATCACGTCGTCGATGCTGGTCCAGTCGACACCCGGATTTCTGTGCATCAACGCCGCTATCGGGATCGCCGCCAGATCATCAGCGCGAACAGAGGACAGACCGCCACCGTACCGCCCGATCGGGGTTCTGACACCGTCGCAAATGAACGCCTCCATGCCGCGCTCCTCCGTTAAACTGACCGCGTGGTCGGTTTATCCCAAAAACCGGAATCACACAAGGATTAATGTTACTGATTTTTGAAGCTTTGTAGTTTCCTGTAACGCAAAATCGCCCTCCCTTGCGGGTCCGACATCGGTATCACCGGGATAATCCGCCCGAAAGGATTGGCCACCAACTGTCAAAGCCCTTTGAGGCCGTTCAGGGCAAGGTCGGATACCAAGCTTGCATAGTCCTGACGGGTTTTCTTGTCGGCACCCTGGTTCCAGACATAAAACCAGTTCAGCATACCGTAAATGGACATTGTGGCGCTGTGAAGTTTCCTGCTGTTGCCATCAAAGGCGCGCGGCGAGAGTTCACGCAGGACGGCGCTGAGCTGGCGGACCATGTCACGCTGGTAGGTCTTGAGCACGTCCTGCTGATCTTCGGGCAATTGCGGGATGCCTTCGGTCTGGATCTTATGTTCGGCATCCATCCCCTCGTAGGCCAGAAGCGTTGCGCGCACGATCTGGCGCAGCTTTTCCTCGGGGCTCAGCCCGTCAAGGGAAAGCCCCGCCATCTGGTCGCGCAGCGACCGAAGGTAAGTGTCCAGAATATCGAAGAGAAGCGCGTCCTTGCCATCGTAGTAGTGATAGATATTGGCCTTCGAGATGCCGCAGGCCTTGGCGACCTGCGACATTGAAGCCCGCGCAATTCCGTCGGTGGCAAACACGCGCGCGGCAGTTTTCAGGATGTTGATCCGTTTCTGATCATGGTCTTTCGCGATTGTCCGTGCCACGGATCAATCCTTGTTCCGGCTGTCGACCACTCTTACCGCCTTGCCCTGGCTGCGCACAACAGACCCCGGCCCGCCGACCAGGACTTCTGTGGTTACGCCAACAATATCCTTGATATGCTTGGTCAACATCCGGGCGGCGGCGGTTTTTGACAATTCGTCGTCCGCGTCGGGTGTGACCTCGACATGCACCCGCATCGCGTCCATCCTCCCGGATTTGTAAAGTTCGATCTGAAAATACGGGGCCAGCCCGCCGGTCGCCATCACCTGTTCTTCGATCTGGGTCGGAAACACGTTGACGCCGCGCAGGATGATCATGTCGTCGCTGCGACCGGTGATCTTTTCCATCCGGCGCATCGACCGCGCGCTGCCGGGCAAAAGCCGGGTCAGATCGCGGGTGCGGTAGCGGATCATCGGCATGGCTTCCTTGGTCAGCGTGGTAAAGACAAGCTCTCCTTCCTGGCCGTCCTCGACGACCTCACCGGTCGCGGGGTCGATGATCTCCGGATAGAAATGGTCTTCCCAGATATGCAGGCCATCCTTGGTTTCCACGCATTCGTTGGCGACGCCCGGCCCCATGATCTCTGACAGGCCATAGATGTCGACGGCGTGCATGTCGAAGGCGGCCTCGACTTCGCGGCGCATGGCGTTGGTCCAGGGTTCGGCGCCGAAAATCCCGACCTGAAGCGAACTTGTCCGCGGGTCGATCCCGGCCTTGTGGAACCCTTCGAGGATGTTCAGCATATAGGACGGCGTGACCATGATGCCCTGGGGCTTGAAGTCGGTGATCAGGCCGACCTGTTTTTCGGTCTGGCCGCCGCCCATCGGCACCACCGTCGCGCCAAGCCGTTCGATCCCGTAATGCGCGCCCAGACCGCCGGTGAATAGCCCGTAGCCATAGGCGTTGTGAACCATGTCGCCGGCGCGCAGGCCGGACGCGCGCAGGCTGCGCGCCACCACGTCGGCCCAGGTGTCGATGTCTTTCCCGGTATATCCGACCACGGTCGGCTTTCCGGTGGTGCCAGAGGACGCATGCACCCGCATGATCTGTTCCCTCGGCACTGCGAAAAGTCCGAACGGGTAGTTGTCGCGCAGGTCGTTCTTGTGGGTGAACGGGAACCTGGCCAGATCCTTGAGATCTTTCAGATCGTCCGGATGCGCGCCCGCTTCGTCGAAACGCTTTCGGTACATCGGCACGTTGTCATAGGCATGCCGCAAAGACCATTTCATGCGGTCCAGCTGAAGGCCGCGGATCTCGTCAATTGAGGCGATTTCGATCGGGTCCAGATCAGCCTTGTTCGGAGTCAGGTCTTTCACGTCTTTTTCTCCTCGCTCTGTTCTTCGAAAAGGTGGCCATTGATCGCGCGGGATATGCCCCGGAACTGTGCGATCAGGGTTTCATTCTGATTGGAAACGGTTACGTCATAGATGCCGTTGCGCCCTGTCAGCGATACTTCGCGCGCGACAGCAGACAGCACATCGCCCAGATGAGCAGGCGCCAGGTAGCTGATGAAATTATGTTGCGCGACAGTCGACTGATTGCGGCTGTTGCAGGCAAAGGCGAAGGCGCTGTCGGCCAGCGAAAATGTGATGCCGCCATGACAGATGCCGTGGCCGTTGCAATGGTGCGGCCCGACATCCAGCGTCAGCACGGCAAGCCCCTCGTCAACTTCGGCAATGGTCATGCCCAGCCATTGCGAGGCCTTGTCGTCGGCCCACATCGCCCGGGTTGATTTCTCGGCCCGCTGCTTGGGTGTCATGCACATTTTCCTTCGAACATCGGCGTGCGATTTTGCAGAAACGCCGTGACATCTTCGGTGCGATCCGCGCCTTCCCGGCTGGTCTTCATCATGTCGGCCCCCAATTCCAGATGATCCGACAGGGTATCAGTGGCAGCGGCCAGATTCGCGCGCACCCCGCCGTCGCGGGCCGCTTTGAGTGCAGAAACCAGGACGGCGTGCATCTCGTCGTTGAAGCTGTTCAGCCGGTCCGGGCGGTCCGGAGTGATTTCTGTCCATTTGTCATGGCGCTGGACAAGAATCGGGTCGGACATCTGATGAAATCTCTTCATGTTGGCACGATGATACTTGCATAAACCGTCCGGTCGGTCAATATTATATTCGCCAACCTGATTCCAAGCAATGGATCGCCATGACCTTCGAAATCGAACAGGACAACGCCTGGAATTCCATCGGAACCCCTCAGGTGCCCATGACATTCGCCGCGCACTTGACGCGCTTGCAGCGTCGAGCCCGGACAGCTTGCCCCGTGCTCAAGAATATTCGTGAAAGGATCAGAAGATGAGCCTGCCAGAGATCAAGAGCTTTGCCGCCGGTGAATGGATCGCCCCGGGCATTGGCGCACGCGACATCGAAAACGCCGTAACCGGGGCCGTCATGGCACGCGCCGGGAACGATGCGCTCGATGTGCAGGCCATGCTGGACTACGCCCGAAACACGGGTGGCCCGGCCATGCGGGCCCTGACCTTTCACGACCGGGCGCGGATGCTGAAGGCACTCGCGCAGCAACTTGGCCAGCACAAGAAGGCGCTTTACGACTTGTCCTTCGCCTCTGGCGCCACGCAGTCCGATCACCTGATCGACATCGACGGCGGCATCGGCACGATGTTCGTATTCGCCAGCAAGGGCCGCCGCGAAATGCCGGATGGCCATGTCTATCTGGACGGCGAAGTAGAACAGCTGTCCCGCTCGGGCACCTTCCTGGGACAGCATATCTGCACGCCGCTGCAAGGCGTTGCGGTTCACATCAATGCCTTCAATTTCCCGGTCTGGGGGATGCTGGAAAAGCTGGCGCCCACATTTCTTGCCGGGGTTCCGGCCATCGTCAAACCGGCCACCGCCACTTGCTATGTCACCGAACTTGCCGTGCGGATCATGCTGGACAGCGGCATCCTGCCCGCGGGTGCCTTGCAACTGGTCGCCGGCGGTCTGGGCGACATGCTGGACCGGCTGACCTGTCAGGACGTGGTCAGCTTTACCGGCTCGGCGCAAACCGCGCTGAAACTGAGATCCGCGCCGTATATCATGCGAAACTCTATCCGGTTCGTTGCAGAACAGGACAGCCTCAATGCTTCGATCCTTGGCCCCGATGCCAAACCCGGCACGCCCGAATTCGACCTTTTCGTCAAGGAAGTGCAGCGCGAGATGACCACAAAGGCCGGTCAGAA
>JAJDOB010000007.1 GCA_022340385.1 Rhodobacter sp. | reverse complement strand
CGTACCGCCGATCGCCGTGATCCCGTCGATCAGGTTCTGCGTCATGCGGGTCATGTCGGCCTCTGCCCGCGCGGTCATTTCCTGCGAGAATGACATCACGGCGGCGATACGGGGCACCGGGGCATAGGCCAGAACGCTTTCACCGTCAGTGTCGATGAAGCGCAAGGTGACATTCAGGAATTCCTGATAAGAGGCGGGGATCACGGCGCGGCAGACATCCAGGAATTCGGGAAATCTGTCAGGCGACACGAAATATTCATGCAATATGTCGGTGCGCGTCGGGTCGCGGTCATCAAGCGTTGCCACAGGCTCGTTGATCAGGCTGTTGCGGGTCACCGGACCACTGCCCAGCATCGGCCCCAGATCGGTCTCGGTCCACCAGCGCAGGCGCTTGATACGCTCGTTCCCCAGTTGCGCGCGATACACATGCCGGGCGATCTTCGAAATCGCTCCCGATCCCGCAGCGGCCGGCAGATCGGACTGGTCGGCGGCAGGGCGATAGGTGATCATCAGCGCCTGTTCGAAAAAGGCCGCGCGGTCGACGTTCAGCCTGCCGTAGGCCATCTTGACCGTGTCATCGGCCAGAGCCTTGATGAAACGCTCACCGAATTCGGCGGCGGAAAATTCCTGATGCGCGGGTTCCAGACGCAGGTTTTCGGTCATGTCGACCTCGACCTCGGTGATCACCCCGCAAAGCCCGTATCCGCCCATGGTCAGGCCGAACAGGTCAGCGTTCTCGCTGCGCGAGCAGGTGACATGCGCCCCGTCCGCCAGCACGATTCCAAAGCTGCGCACGGTCGCGCCCATCGGCCCAAGTTTCACCGGCCAGCCATGCGCATTGACGCAGAACGTCGCGGCAACGCCGAAATCATGGTTCGACTGCATGACCATCGGCGAATAGCCCAGCGGATCAAGCTGTGCGATTACATCTGACCATCGGATTCCGGCATGCGCGCGAAAGCGCCGCGCGTCGGTGTCGGCCTGCAGGAACCGGCTGTCGAATGTCACGGCATGGCCGTCGCGGGGTATTGCCTGCCCGCCCATGGAATGCCGCGCCGCACCGACATTGACCGGGCGGCCCTCGGATGTGGCCTCGGCCAGTTCCCTGCGGATTGCATCAACCAGGGCGTCGCCGGGATCCTGTGTCATGGTTATGTGGCGAAATATCGGAGTTTCCGACAGCAGGCTGGCATCGTTCAGCGTATTCGCCGCACCGGAAGGCCCAAGAGAGGCGGTGCCATCCAGCGACGGATTGGAGGCTGAAAAATAGCGCGTTCCCGCGACGCCGGCCGCCGCACCAGCGCCGAAGATCAAGGCCCGCTTGGTAAATCCCGCCACTGTGTAATCCCGGAAAATCTTGTGCCAATCGACCGTTTCCAGGATCAGACTCGGACATTCTTTGAGGTTGCGCAAGTCTCTGTGAACTCTCGGGTCATTGACGAAGGCGGAACCGTAACGGGCGCGACATGCCTATCCGTGGATCACACGCAGGTCATCGCCGTACAGCGCCTCTGCCAGATCGGCACGGTTGGCCAACACGGCGCGCTGGTTGACCGAGCCCTTGTCGGTCACTTCACCCCTGTCGAGATCCAGCGGGTCGGTCAGAAACATCACGCGGGGCAGTCGCAACGACGCGCCACCGGCGGTAGCGTTATATGCGGCAAGCAACCCGGCCACGTGATCGCGCACGGCGGGATGGGCGCAGAGGTCCGCATCGCTCAACGCATCGCCATCCGGCACCAGCCGCGTCAGGGCCGGGCGGAACGGCACCAGCAGCCCGCCCAGTTCGGCGCGGCCCTCGCCCACCACCACAACATCGCGGGCGGTCCCCTGCAACGCATTCGTTACCGCCGCACGCAACGCCCCGACGCCGACCCATGTGCCCGTCGACATCTTGAAATTCTCGGCCAGCCGCCCGTCAAAGAAAAAGCCCTTTGCGGGATTGCCGTCTTCGGCAAACCGGAACGCGTCGCCCAGTTTGTAATAGCCTTCGTCATCGAACGCCTGCGCGCTCAGGTCGGGGTCGCGCCAGTAACCCGGCGTGATCGACGGACCTTTGAGCCGCGCCTCCCATTTGCCGCCGTTGGGCACCAGTTTCAGAACGATCCCCTTGGCCGGAACACCTATGTTGCCGGGGGCCGCGGCGGGATCTGTGTTGAACAAAGCGAAAGGCGCGGTTTCGGTCGATCCGAAGCCGTTTGTCAGGAACACCTGGCTGCCGGTGGTGTCCTGCGCCAGTTTCTGCAGGTCCTGCCACGTATGGGCGGCCATCACCGCGCCCGCGTACATCATCAGCTTCAGGTCGCGAAAGAAGTTCTCTGCCAGCGCCGCGTCGGCCTTCATCGCCTCGATCAGCATCTCGAACCCGGCGGGCACGTTGAAATACCAGGTTGGTGAAATCTCGCGCAGGTTGCGTATGGTTTCGCCGATCAGGCCCGGCGTCGGTTTTCCGGCGTCGATGTAGAACGTGCCGCCATTGTACAGCGTCATGTTGAACACCTTGTTGCCCGATGCGACGTGATTCCAGGGCGGCCAATCCAGAAACACCGGTGGTTCATCGGCGAAATACGCAAAGCAATCGGCGGCCATGGCCATGTTGGAACACAGCATCCGCTGGGTCTGGATCACCGCCTTGGGCGCGCCGGTCGTGCCCGAGGTGAACAGGAACTTGGCCACGGTGTCCGGCCCGGTTGCGGCGTTGGCCCGTTCGGCGGCTTGCGTGTCCGGCGTCGCAAGCAGCGTCTGCCAGTCATGCGTTATGCCGGGGCCCTTGCACCCGATCACCGGCAGATCGGCAAACACCGCGTGAAGCGCAGGCGCGAACGCGCCGGTGTCTTCTGCAAACACCGCACCCGGCGTGATCTGCGCGCGCACGGCGTGCAGCTTTTCGAATCCTTGCGGCACCAGCGCATAGGCCGGCGCGACCGCCGACGAGGGGATGCCGGCGTATTGTGCACCCAGCGCCATCAGGGCATGGGCAACGGAATTGCCGGACAGGATCACCAGCGGGCGTTCGACGCCTAGTCCAAGCGTCAGCAGCCCCTGACCGATGGCCTTGATATGGCCGAGCAGTTCGCCATAGCTGACGCGGGTCCAGCCCCCGTCATCGGCGCGTTCGGCCATCCATGTGGTGTCTGGCGTGGCTCTGGCCCAATGCACGATCCGGTCCGACAACCGATCCGGATAATCCGGCAATTTGCCGGTCTGCCATATCAGCATCGACCCGTCGTCGCGGGTCTCCCAGGCCAGATCCGCCTGCCAAAGCGAGACTTCGCGCAGCGGTATGTCAGACATTTCATCTCTCCGGAACCGGGGTCAGTTTGCGCCATTTCCACCAGACATCAATACCGCGGCGGCGGGGTCAAGCCGATTCCGGCCTTGATATCACAGACGTTCAGATCCTCGGCGTTCCCGGCGCGGCCAGGTGGGATCAGGTTAGTCCGCTGCCTGCGGCAGCGCTGCGTGGCCCAACAGGCATACGGCGGAAATACCTGACAATGTGCAATTTTTTGAGCATGGAACCGCCTCCCACACCTCAATTCTGGCAACCGACCGGCGCTTGCCCACCCCGGGGCAACACACACCTTTGTCTCAATTGTGTGCCACGGAATTCTACTGTTACCTGTCTCATGAGGCTGCGGTTGCGGTGACTTTGCCTTTGTTTTGCTCCTGGGAGGATTTCATGCGCACAAGGGCTATGATCACAGCCACTTTTTCATTTCCAGTTTTGCCGGCGATCACGTAGCCTGGCATGCGGAACGTCTGAAACCGAACTGAACGAAAGGAAGCCGCCCACATGAGATATGGTCTGACCGCACTGGTGATCGGCACGGCAATGGCTTTGGGTTCCGCCGCGGGCGCGGATTCCCATGAATTCGAGATCACTGGCGATGCCGCCGCGGGCGAAAAGGTGTTTCGCAAATGCAAGGCCTGCCATCAGGTCGGGCCGGATGCACAGAACAAGGTCGGCCCGGTCCTGAACGCTGTCCTTGGTCGCGCTGCCGGCATGGTCGAGGGGTTCAAATATTCCAGTGGCATGACCGACAAGGCCGCCGAGGGTCTTGTCTGGACGCCGGACACGCTGGACGGGTTTCTGACCAAGCCGAAGGACTACATCCCGGGCACCAAAATGACCTTTGTCGGCCTTCGAAAAGAACAGGAAAGGCTTGATCTGATCGCATATCTGGCCGGGTTCCCCGCCGAGTAGAAGCGCCACAGCCACCAATCCGA
>JAJDOB010000003.1 GCA_022340385.1 Rhodobacter sp. | reverse complement strand
CCGACAGCCGGGTGGCCGACCAGTCGGCGCTGTCAGCCATCGAAAGCATGGCCAAGCGTTACCGAGAAGAGGGCAAGGAACTTCGCCTGCGCCACCTGTCGCGCGATTGCCGCCAGTTGGTGACCCAGACCGGCCTGATCGTCGAGGAAAGCGACGACGACCCCGATTACCAGACCGCTGCCAACTATGCCGTGCGCACCGGGCTGTTCGGCGAAAGCCACTAGCGCGCGATCCGCGTCCCGTCGGGCCCGGCGCAGGCAATTCCGGATTGTGCGCCTCAGTCGTCGGGCCGCGCCAGGCTGAACAACTCGGTCACCACCGCATAGTCGCGATAACCCAGCCGTGCCAGCGGGTTGAACGCCAGCACGTCGAATATCCCGTCGCGCAGGCAATCGTCGCGCAGATGGATGCCGGTCACCTCGCCGAACACCACCTTGTTGAATTCTCCGGGCAGATCGACGATCCGCGTCAGCTTGCATTCCAGCGCGGCAGGCGCGCCGGCGACGCGCGAACAGGCGATGGTGCGGCAGTCCTCGCGTTCCAGCCCGGCCCGCTCGAATTCGTCCACATCATTGGCATAGGTGCCCGATGTCACGTTCATCACATCGCGCATCGCCGATTCCACCACATTCACGCAGAACACCCCGCTGGCGGCGATATTGGACACGCTGTCCTTGGTGCCGGGCTGGTCGTCCTTGGCCCCGGTCGAGGAAAACATCACCTGCGGCGGCGTATAGGCGACCCCGTTGAAGAACGAATAGGGCGCCAGATTGTCCCTGCCCTGCGCATCGCGGCTGGATATCCAGCCGATCGGCCGCGGCGTGATGATCGCGTTGAACGGATTATGCGGCAGCCCGTGGCCGTCTTCGGGGCGATAGAACATCAGTTTCTCCTGCTGCGTTGCCCCAGCACTACCTGCGTGCTAGGGGCGTTTCCAGTGGAAATCGAAAGGGTTGCAGGGTGTATAACCTGGCCCAGGAAACACCCGCCGACTGGTGGGAGGTCGAGGCGCTGTATGACCTGTGCTTTGCGCCCGGGCGCGAGGCGCTGTCGTCCTATCGCCTGCGCGACAATGTCGGGCCGGTGGCCGCGCTGTGCCGGGTCGCGCGCGACGCCGACGGCACTCTGGCCGCGGCAATCCGGTTCTGGCCGGTCCGGGTCGGCGCGGCAACGGCGCTGCTGCTGGGCCCCATCGCCGTGCACCCGACCCGCCAGGGCGAAGGGCTGGGCGGGCTGCTGATGGGCGACAGCCTGGCGCGCGCGCATGACATCGGCTGGCACCGGGTGCTGCTGGTCGGCGATGCGCCCTATTACCGCCGCTTCGGGTTTGAGCGGCTTGAAGGCGTGACCATGCCCCCGCCCACCAACCCCGAACGCGTGCTGGGCGTCGGGGACTGGACCGACGTCACCGGCGCGGTCGAAAACTGGCGGACCGGCGGTCATGCCGGCAACCCCGGGCTTGAAAATCCCGCCCCCGCGCCTGATCTATGTTAGGGTGACAGGAAAGGTGCGCGATGGAACTTCTGGATAAACCGATTGAGGATCAAGTGGTTGACCAGCGCCTTGCAGAGCTGGCAAACCGCTATGACAAGGCCGGAAGCGCCGTAATCCAGGTTCTGAACATGGTCGGCGGTCAGGCCGAAGGCCTGCTTGACCAGTTGCCCGCCGGCCTGCGCGCCAATCTCCAAAACGGCACCGAACGCGCGCTGCACATCGCGATGTCGGCTGCCGACCGCTCGCGCGGGGTGATCGGCGAACAACCCGGCTGGCTGACCACGGCGATAAGCACCGCCCTTGGTGCGGCGGGCGGCTTTGGCGGGCTGCCCAGCGCGCTGGCCGAACTGCCGGTGACGACCACGGTCCTGCTGCACGGCATTCAGGGCGTCGCTGTCGAAAACGGCTTTGATCCCGCCGAGAAAAGCGTGCTGTTCGACTGCGTTCAGGTCTTCGCCGCTTCCGGGCCGCTCGATCGCGATGACGGCGCCGATCTGGCCTTTTTCAGCACGCGGATGATCGTCACGGGCAGCGCGATGCAGGCGATGATCGCGCGCGTCGCGCCGCGTCTGGCAGTGGTGCTTGGCCAGAAACTGGCCGCCCAGACCGTGCCACTGCTGGGGGCGGTCGCCGGGGCGGCCACGAACTATGCCTATTCCAGTTATTACCGCGACATGGCGCAGGTGCATTTCGGGCTGCGCCGGCTGGCGATAGAGGCGGACCGCGATCACGCCGATCTGGTCACCGACCTGCGCGCACGACTGGCCAGATAGCCCGATCCCCGGTTTCCCGAGGTCCGGACCACCCTCACCCAAGGCGCGACTCACGCCCGTTCCCGCCTTAACAATTCGTTAATAAATGTAAATATATCAGTAAGTTACGGCAGGAAAATGTTTCGCGCGCGAAACATTTCAGTCCTGCCCGCTTTGCCCGCCCTGCCCGCGCAGCCATTCGCGAATCTCGGGGCGGACCGATTGCACACCGCTGGCGCGCGCCGCCTCGATCACCACCTTGGCCTCGGCCAGATTGACCCGGCGCAGCAGGTGTTTCACCGGACCGATCGAGGCCGGCCGCATCGACAGCGACCGCAGACCCATCGCCGCGAAACACATCGCCTCCAGCGGCCGCCCGGCATCCTCGCCACAGAAACTGACCGGCGTACCGCCCTCCTGGCAACGCTCGACAATGCGTTCGATCAGGCTCAGGAAACTGACATTCAGCGTGTCATAGCGTTTGCGCACCCGCTCGTTCTCGCGGTCGGCGGCAAAGAAGAACTGTTTCAGGTCGTTGCCGCCGATAGAAATGAAATCGGCCATCTCAAAGAACTGGCGCGGCGCGAACGCCATGCTGGGGGTTTCCAGCATCGCGCCGATCTCGACCTTTTTGGGCAGCACATGGCCCAGCGCCGCCTCGCGTTCCAGCTCGCGGTGCACGTGGTCGCGGGCTTCCTTGAATTCGTCGAACTGCGCGACGAACGGGAACATCACCGTCAGCGGGCGGCCGTTGGCGGCGCGGATCAGCGCCTGCAACTGCATCCGCATGACACCCGGCTTGTCCAGCCCGACCCGGATCGCGCGCCAGCCCAGCGCCGGGTTCGGTTCGTCCGTCGGTTTCATGTAGGGCAGCACCTTGTCCGACCCGATATCGAGCGTGCGAAACTGCACCCGCTTGCCGTTCGCGGCATCCAGCACCCGGTCGTAAATCTGCACCAGTTCCCCGCGCTTGGGCATCTGGTTCTGCACCAGAAACTGCAACTCGGTGCGAAACAGGCCGACGCCCTCGGCCCCGGACCCGACCAGCGACGGCAGATCGGCCATCAGCCCGGCGTTCATGTGCAGTTCCACGATCTCGCCATCCAGCGATTGCGCGGGCAGGTCGCGCAGCGAAACATAGCGTTTCTGCGCCTCGGCCTGCATCGCCATCTTGTCGCGAAATGCCGACACCACCGAATCTTCGGGGCGCAGATGCACCACGCCCTGCTCGCCGTCGACCATGATATGATCGCCGTTCAGCGCCTCGGTGGTGATGCGCGCGGCATGCACCACCAGCGGAATCGCCAGCGCGCGCGCCACGATCGCCGCATGACTGCCGACAGAGCCTTCTTCCAGCACGATCCCGCGCAGCGACCGGCCGTAATCCAGCAATTCGCCCGGCCCGATGTTGCGGGCGACCAGAATCGGGTCGGCGGGCATCTCTGCGCCGGTTTCGTTGCCCTGCCCGCTCAATATCCGCAACAGCCGGTTTGACAGGTCGTCAAGGTCGTGCAGGCGTTCGCGCAGATAGGCGTCGGGCACCGTCTGCATCCGCGCCCGGGCCGTCGATTGTTCTTTCTCGACCGCCGCCTCTGCCGACAGACCGCGCGAGATGTCTTCCTGCATGCGCCGCATCCAGCCGCGCGAGTTGGCGAACATCCGGTAGGCCTCCAGCACGTCGCGCTGGTCCTTGTCGGTGGCGCGCACCCGGCTGAGCATCTGATCGACGCCGACGCGCAGCCGCTCGACAGCCTCTTCCAGACGCGCCGTCTCGGCCTCCGGATCGTCGGTTACCATGTTGGTGACCACGACGCGCGGTTCGTGCAGCCAGACATGGCCCTCGGCCGCGCCCTCCTGACCGACGCTGCCGGGAAACATTTCCATGCGCTGGTGCGGGGCGGCCAACGCCGCGCCTTCGCCGACGAATGCGCCAAGCTCTGCCATCTCGGCCAGCACCATGGCGACAACTTCCAGCGCATAGACCTCGTCGTCGGAAAAGCTGCGCTTTTCCTTGGACTGCACCACCAGAACGCCCAGCGTCTCGCCCAGGCGCTGCACCGGCAGACCCAGGAAGCTGCTGTAAATCTCCTCGCCGGTTTCGGGCATGAACCGGAACCCCTTGGTCGAGGGCGCATCCTCGGTATTGACCGGCTGCGCGGTCTTGGCGACGCGCCCCACCAGACCTTCGCCGATGCGCATCCGGGTCTTGTGCACCGCTTCCGGATTCAGGCCCTCGGTGGCGCACAACTCCAACGTGTCGGAATCGCGGAACAGATAGATCGAACACACCTCGGTGCGCATCGAATCCGCGATCAGATGCGTGATCCGGTCCAGCCGCGCCTGCGCCGGGCCCTCTTCGGCCAGCGTATCGCGCAAACGCCCCAGCAGCTTGCGGCTTTCGCTTTCAAATCCGTGGGCCATTGAAATGTCCTGTCAACCGGGCGGTGCGCGCCTGTCCCCGGTTAGATCACATGGGTCGGGCAAGGCAAACGGGTTTTCTTGCATTGGCGAAATACCTCGATCCGTTGAATTTGTTTGGTCGCGCCCCCGGTCGCACCTAACATGCCGGCATGGCCGATACCGATGAAACCGCCGCAATCGCGACCGATCCCAAGGATATGGTCCTGCATCTGCGCACCATCCATTTTTCGCTGATCTTCGCGTGTATCGGCCTTTATGCGCTGATAACGGCGGGGCGCAGCGATGAATTCGATACCGCCCTGGATCAGCTTGACCGGATCGACGCGGCGGTTTCCGAATGGGATCCCGACTGGCTGCATCAGGCGGCGCTTGCGGCACTGGACGATGACGACGCCCTGCGCCGCAGCCTTGGCGCCAGTGTCGACCCGGCGCCATTCCGCGAGCCGTTCACGTTCGGCGACCTGCATCTGCGGGTTGTGCAGGACTGGACGTTGCTGCCGCTGCCCAACTCGATTCTCGGGCTTGCCGAAGCCGGGGAAATCTCGCCCGATGACCCGAACGGCCCGCTCTGGTCGCGCTTCCGGGAAATTCCGCCGCCCGATCCCCAGTTCGTCCAAGTCCCCCGGTTGAATTTCGCAACCCCGATGACGGTGCCGCTGGTGTTTCCGCAGCCGCAGACGCTGGGCGACATCGAGGCGATGTGGAACATTCTGGACCAGACCAACCTGGGGATGCACCGCGCGGAATGGGTGCCCGGAATCACCATGGGCCCGACCCGGCTGAGGCTGTCCGAATTCGACGGTCTGCCGCAATTTCCCGCCGGTCCGGTGACGGTCGGGATGCGGCTGGAACCGATACTCGACCCCGAGAAGATCGCGGTCTGGACGGATCGTTTCGAACACCCCGAATTTGATATCAAGTATCATTTCGTCGGTCATTTCGACATGAATGCGATCGCTGCTCTGCCGCAGAAACCAAGCCCGCAAGGCGAAGCCCAACCAACTGCCGGCGAAGTCGAATACCTGTCACCGCTGTTTCGGCCGCAAAGGCCTCAACCGGCGCGGATCGAGATGCTGGCGACCACGCGGTACATTCCGTTCAACGCGCTTGCCGCCTTCACGCGGCTTGCCGGGCTTCCGGCGACCGGAAGTTTCGCACAGACCTTTCCCGAACTCAGCGCCGTGTCCGCCGGCATGAGCGCCGAATATCTGGACAAGGTGCGCGCCTCGATCAAAAGCAAGGCGCGCCAGTCGGAAAAGCAGATATCGCTTTTCGGCATCGACATCCCCTCGGCCATGGTCTCGGTCTGGGGCGCGCCGATCGTGCTGGTGGTCCAGTTCTATTTCCTGCTTCACCTGCGGTCATTCGTGCGCCTGCTCGGGTCAACGCGGGCGCGCAGTCTGGCGCCCTGGATCGGCATCTATGACGATCCCGTCGCCCAGCTGACAACCGGGGTCTCTGCCGCGCTGTTGCCGCCGGGCGCGCTGTTCTACGTGGTCAGCACCGCCAGCGCCGATCCGGCGGGTTTCCTTGCGCCTGTCGTCGCGCTGAGCGGGCTGATCAGCTTTGCAACCCTGATCGGGCTGCGAAGGACATGGAGCCTGCTGAAGCCGGGCTGACGCCTCAGCCCGCCTTTTCCAGTTCGAACACGTCGTGCAGCGCCTGCACCGCCAGTTCCATGTACTTGCGATCAATCAGCACCGATATCTTGATTTCGGACGTGGTGATGACCTTGATGTTGATGCCTTCGGCCGACAGCGCCCGGAACATCTGTGCGGCGACGCCGGCATGGCTGCGCATGCCGATGCCCACCACCGACACCTTGGCGACATCGGTATCGGCCACCAGATCGTGAAAGTTGATCTCGCCCGCGTCCTTGGCGGCCTGCATCGCCTTTTCGGCGCGCGGCACCTGGTCGGTCGGGCAACTGAAGGTCATGTCGGTGCGTCCCTCTTCCGAGATGTTCTGCACGATCATGTCGACATTCACGCCGGCCTCTGACAGCGGCCCGAAAATCGCCGCGGCGATGCCGGGGCGGTCGGCCACCGAAATGAGGGTCATCTTCGCTTCGTCCCGGCTATAGGCAACACCGGCCACAACATTGCTTTCCACGATATCCTCCTCGTCGCAGACCAGCGTTCCCGCCGTGTCATCCATTTCGCCGAAACTCGACAGCACCCGCAGTTTCACCTTGTAACGCATCGCCAGTTCGACACTGCGGGTCTGCAACACCTTGGCCCCGAGCGAGGCCAGTTCCAGCATTTCCTCGAACGCGATCCGGTCCAGCTTGCGCGCCTTGTCCTCGATCCGCGGGTCGGTGGTGTAGACGCCATCTACATCGGTGTAGATGTCGCACCGCTCTGCCCCGAAGGCGGCGGCAAAGGCCACCGCGGTGGTGTCGCTGCCGCCCCGGCCCAGCGTGGTGATGCGCCCTTCGGGGCTGATGCCCTGAAACCCGGCCACCACCGCCACCTTCATGCCTTCGGCGAATTTCGTGTTGATGTTGGCTGGCGGGATATCCTCGATCCGCGCAGAGGCATGCGCAGAGGTGGTTTTCAGCGGCACCTGCCAGCCCTGCCAGCTGCGCGCCGGGATATCCATTTCCTGAAGGGTCAGCGCCATCAGCCCCGCCGTCACCTGTTCGCCGGAACTGACCACGGCGTCATATTCGCGCGCATCGAAGAACTGCCCGGTCTCTTCGACATATTCGACCAGCTTGTTGGTTTCGCCCGCCATCGCGCTGACGATGACGATCACGTCATAGCCATTGGCCACTTCGCGCCCGACGCGTTTGGCGGCGCGGCGTATCCGGTCCGGCGTGGCAACAGAGGTGCCGCCGAATTTCATCACCAGAATTGGCATGATTTGCCCCTACATTCGTCGCGGGCTTCATATCAGGCTGCAGTCGACTGGCAAGGGCCGCCGCGAAATCCTGCGCGTGCCGGACACGGAGGAGTGACAATTTCCGGAATGTGGTTCCTGTTCTCAGGATTCTCTAGAAAACCCCGCGCCCCTCGGGTAGGTCGGGGCAACATGGCAAGGGAGCAGGCGATGAAACTCGACATCGAGGATCTTCAGGCGGCAAGCGCGCTGGTCTACACCCAGATGGCGCCGACGCCGCAATATGCCTGGCCGCAGCTTGCCGCCCGGCTGGGTTGCGAAATCTGGGTCAAGCACGAGAATCACACGCCCACGGGGGCGTTCAAGGTGCGCGGCGGGATCACTTTCATCGACTGGGTGAAACGCAATCACCCGGACGCGCGCGGCATCTGCACCGCCACGCGCGGCAATCACGGGCAAAGCCAGGCGCGCGCCGCCGTTGCCGCCGGCCTGAAGGCGAAGATCTATGCGCCCCGGGGCAACTCGACCGAAAAGAATGCCGCGATGCGCGCCTTCGGGGCCGACCTGATCGAGTTCGGCGATGATTTCGACACCGCCCGGGAAGAGGCGTTTCGCGTCGCGCGCGCCGAAGACCTGGTTGTGGTGCCGCCGTTCCACGAGGCGCTGGTGCGCGGCGTGGCGACCTATGCCTATGAGTTGTTCACCGCCGCGCCCAATCTCGACACGGTCTATGTGCCGATCGGCTGCGGGTCCGGCATCTGCGGCACCATCCTGGCGCGCGACGCCCTTGGGCTGTCGACCAGGATCGTCGGTGTGGTGTCGGAACACGCGCAGACCGCCAGGCTGTCAGTCGCGGCCGGGCGGCTGGTCGAGACGAATTCGGCCAGCACATTCGCCGACGGAATGGCCGTCCGGGTGCCGGTTCAGGCGGCGCTGGATATCTACGGGCCGGGGGCCGACCGGATCGTGGCGGTGTCCGAAGCCGAGGTGGCAGAGGCGATCCGCGTCTATTACCGCGACATCCACAATCTGGCAGAGGGCGCCGGCGCGGCCCCGCTGGCCGCGCTGATGCAGGAAGCCGGGGCGATGGCGGGCCGCAAGGTCGGGGTGATCCTGACCGGCGGCAATATCGACACCGACTGGTTCGTGACGGTGATGCAGGGCGGGGTGCCGAAGGTCTGACGCCGCGCCCCGGAGTTGCCGTGTCAGAACGGGTGCGGGCGGCCATCCCAGTTTTCGAATACTCCCGATTTGGCAATCGACAGATCGGCGAAACGCGCCATCAGCCCGTCCCGGGATTCATCCACCGTGATCGACGCGCCGGCGCCGCCCATGTCGGTCTGCACCCAGCCGGGATGATAGATCCCGACGGCGATCCCATCGGGCTGAAGATCGCGGGCCAGATTGCGGCCGACATTCAGCACCGCCGCCTTCGAGGCGCGGTAGATATATGACCCGCCGGGCGCGTTTTCCTGGCTGGCCATCGTGGAAGAGATGATCGCGATCTTTGCCGCCCGGGCGGCGCGCAGATTGGGCAACAGCGACTGAACACTCAGGAACACGCCTGCGACATTGGTGGCGAACGTGTCTGCCCACATCTGCGCGGGATAGCCGGTTTCCAGCGACTGGCCCTTGTCGAGATAGACCCCCGCGTTGCAGACCAGCAGGTCGATCGCCTCGCCCGCCAGATCGGCGGCCATCGCCGCCTGCGCGGCAGGGTCGGCGACACCCAGCCGCACCCAGCGCCCGGCCCCGGGTTTCGCGCCGCGACAGGTGCCGATCACGTCCTCGCCCGCCTCTGCATAGGCGTCACGCAGCGCGCGACCGATCCCGCGCGTGGCCCCGGTGATCAGTACGCGCATCGGCTAGTTCGTCTTTCGGATCGGAATGAACGGCAGCGGCGCGACCGGCACGCCATCCTCAAGCAGCTTTCTTGCCTCATCCCTGCGCGCCTCGCCATAGATCGAGCGGTGCGGGATATCGCCGTCATGCATCCTGCGCGCCTCTGCGGCAAAGCCGAGCCCGACGTAATCGGAATTCTCCTCGACATGCTTGCGCAATTCGCTCAGCACAGCCTCGGCCTCTGATACCGGGGCGCGCAACGGGCGTTCCGGCTGGGCGGGAACCGGCATTTCCGCCTTCGAACGCGCCGGCGAGACGCGCGGCGCCATGATCGCCTTGGACACGTCGGTTTCGCCGCATACCGGGCAGGCGACCATGTTGGCGGCCTTCAGGCTGTCATAGGCCTCTGCCGATTTGAACCAGCTTTCGAAACCGTGCTCGGCACTGCATTTCAGGGCATAACGGATCATGCGAACGCTCTTTCCTGCGCGATCATGCAACAGTAGGTCTTATCAACCGAAATACAAGGCAGCGCCGCGCCGGGGATTACGCGACAATCGTGCGCGGATCGAAATGGCGCACCAGCTGTTGCAGTTCCGGCTCTTCCAGCATTTGCGCGGCCTTCTTGCGCGTGTACCACTTGCGTTTGCGCTGGCCCGCCTCTGGATAATTCCGCTTCAATCCCCGTACCTTGACCGGGAACACGGCGACCACGCAGGGCAACGGGGTGCCATCGTCCTGCTTGTGATAGGAATAAATCCCAAGACTGTTGCCCAGCACCTTGCCGTCAACGCCGGCCTCTTCCCAGGCCTCCTGCAGCGCCGCCTCTGCCGGGGTGGCGCCGTCGATTGGCCAGCCCTTGGGCAAAATCCAGCGCCCGGTGCCGCGGCTGGTGACAAGCAAAACCTGCACCTTGTCGTCAAGAACCCGGAAACACAGCGCACCAAACTGGGTACGTACTTCGTTTTTGGCCGCCTGCGCCAACCTGATCGGGCGCATTTTGGCATTTGCAATATTCATTCGTCCGCCGATATCTCTTCCTACCCTGACTGGGTGTCAGGTGTTGTTATTATTCAGAACAATGTAACAACATGCCGTAAATATGCAAGAAAAACAAGGTACAGTGGATTTCTGACACGCGCGGTTCCGCCCGCAGATCCCGAAAGGCCATCCGGCATCGGGCTGCGCCCGACCCTGGCAGAGCCGTTGCGCGGCATGAAATGAAATGGCAGGACACCGGATGAACGGCGCGATCTTCATAGGGTCAGAGATTTACCGCACCAGCAGCTATGGCCGCTGGCATCCGCTGCGCGTGCCGCGAGTATCGACGGTGATCGACCTTTCGCGCGCGCTTGGCTGGCTGGAGGACGATTGTTACCGGAACAGTCCGCGCGCCAAGCCCGCCGCGCTGTGCGCCTGGCATGACGCCGACTATATCGCCGCGCTGCAACATGCCGAGACGACGCAGGCGATCTCTGACGCGGCGCGCGGGCGTTTTGGTCTGGGAACGTCGTCCAATCCGGTTTTCCCCGAGATGTACCGCCGCCCGGCGACGGCGGCGGGCGGGTCGTTGCTGGCGGCGGACCTGCTGGCGGGGGGCGGCGTGGTCTATAACCCGGCGGGCGGCACGCATCATGGGCTGCCCGGGCGCGCCAGCGGGTTTTGCTATCTCAACGACCCGGTGCTGGCGATCCTGGCGCTGCGCCGCCGGGGTCTGCGCCGCATCGCCTATGTCGATATCGACGCGCATCACCCTGACGGGGTCGAGGTGGCCTTTGCCGATGACGCCGACGTTCTGATGGTGTCGGTGCACGAGGAACGGCGCTGGCCGTTTACCGGCGCGGTGACGGATGCGGGTGCCGGCAACCTGTTCAACCTGCCGGTGCCGCGCGGGTTCAACGACAGTGAAATGGGCGCGGTGCTGGATCGGCTGATCCTGCCCGCGCTGTCCGGATTTGTGCCCGAGGCGATCGTGCTGCAATGCGGCGCGGATGCGCTGGCAGAGGATCCTCTGGCGCGTTTATCCCTTTCGAACAATGCCTTGTGGGATGTGGTCGCAGCGCTGAAGCCACTGTCGCCGCGCTATCTGGTGCTGGGCGGCGGCGGCTACAATCCATGGTCGGTGGGCCGCGCCTGGACCGGGGTCTGGGCGACTTTAAGCGGCCATGACATTCCCGACCGGTTGCCGGACGACGCGCAGGCGATCCTGCGCAACATCGGGTGGAGCGGGCACAGCCGCGCGCGCAACCCGGACCCGGCGCTGTTCACCACGCTGCGCGATCCGCCCAGACCGGGACCGGTGCGCGAAGAGGTGGCAGCGCGGCTTGCGGTGCTGACCGGCCGGCTTCAGCGCGGCGCGTCGATCAGCGACTGAAGCCGGTTCAGGACCGGCGCAAGGTCGGCCTCGCTTTGCGAAACCACGGTTGTCGCCGCGCGGGTCATGCGCGCCTGACCCTCTGGCGACAGATCCCGCAGGGCCGCCGCCAGATCGTCAACGCCGCTGACCGCCACCGCCGCCCCCGCCGCGTCGAGCGTCGTGTAGACCGGCGCGAAATTCGCGACATGCGGGCCATGCACGATCGAAGACCCGGCCAGCGCGGGTTCGAACGGTGTGTGCCCGCCCTTGTCGACCAGCGAGCCGCCGACAAAGCAGACCCCCGCCAGCGCATACCACAGCGGCATCTCGCCCAGCGTATCGGCAAGATAGACCGCCGTTTCCGCGTCCGGGTCCGCGCCCTGCGAGCGGCGCGCGAAAGGCAGGCCGGCGGCGGCGATCAAGGCCGCGATATCGGGCGCGCGGTGCGGGTGACGCGGGGCGACGATCAGTTTCAGGGCCGGGCGTTCGGCGCGCGCGCGCGCGAAGGCGGCCAGCACGGTCTGATCCTCGCCCGCGTGGGTCGAGGCCGCCAGTATCGTGTCTTCACGCGTGAAGACATTGCGATAATTCGCAAGCAACCCGGCTGGCGGCGCGGCCATTTCGATGCCGGGTTTCAGCGAAATCACCGGGCCCGCGCGTGCCGTTTCAAGGCCCAGCGACACGAACCGCTGCGCCGACGCGGCATCCTGCGCCGAAAGATAGCTGACATTGGCCAGCACCCGCCGCATCAGCCCGCCGGCAAACGCCCAGCGCCGCGCACTGCGCGCGGACATGCGCGCCGCCACGACCGCGACCGGTGCGCGCGCCGTGACAATGCGGTTCGCCCAAAGCTCGTTCTCCAGCACGATCAGGACCGCCGGCTGCCAGTGGCGGCGGAACCGCGCCAGCACCGGGCGGTAATCCAGTGGTGCCAGGCGGGCGGTGACAGAAGGCATCTGCCAGCCCCGGACCAGATCCCGCGCGGTTGTGGTGTTGGTGGTGACGACCATTGCCCGGGCCGGGTTCTGCCGGCGCAGACCTTCGATCAGCCGCCGGGCGGATGTCAGTTCGCCGTTGCTGGCGCCATGCACCCAGATGGCGCTGCCGTCCCCGCCGGTTTCCGCGCCGCCGCCCAGCCGTTGCGCCAGATCGCCCCAGGTTTCGCGCCCGCGTGCGACCCGCCAGATCAGCAAGGCCAGCACCAGCGGCGCCAGCGCCGTGATTGTCAGACGATAAAGGATCACCGTCCCGGCCCGTCAGCCGATATCGGTCTTGCCGCGACGATCCCCGCGAAGATTTGCATACAGCACATGGTTGCGCCACCGGCCGTTGATCTGCAGATAGCTTTGCGCAACGCCTTCGTATTTGAAACCGGATTTCTCGAGCACCCCGCGCGAGGCGGTGTTTTCGGGCAGGCAGGCCGCCTCGATCCGGCTGAGGTCGAGCATGGTGAAGCCGTGATGCACCACCGCCTCTATCGCGTCGCGCATGTAGCCGTGGCGCGCATGCGGCGCGCCGATCCAGTAGCCCAGCGTGCCCGCCTGCGCCGGGCCGCGGCGGATGTTGTCCAGCGTGATCGCGCCCAGCAGCACCTCGTCGGCGCGGCGCACCAGAAACAGCGGCACCGCCGTGCCGCCCGAGATCGAGCGCTGCGCCCAGTAGACCCGGTTGGTGAAGGCCTTGCGGGTCAGGTGATCGGCCGACCAGGTCGGCTCCCACGGGGTCAGGAACGCGATCGAGGCGCGGCGTAGCGCGCTCCATGACCGGAAATCGGAATGCTGCGGCGGGCGCAGCACCATGCGTTCGGTTTCGATCCGGACCTTTGACCGCCGCGTCAGCATCAGGCGGCCAGACGCTCCTGCAACTGCTCCAGATGCGGCGCGTCGCTGACCGGGCCGTATATGGTCATCGCCGCCTGCCCGCCGCTGGCGATCCCGGCAGCGAAGGCGCGGACCTTTTCGGTGGTTACCGCGTCGATGCGTGCGACAACCTCGTCCAGCGCCGGCACCCGGCCCCAGATCGAGACCAGCCGCGCCAGCCGTTCGGCGCGCGAGGACGGGCTTTCCAGCCCCATCAGCATGCCGGCCTTCATCTGGGCGCGGGCGCGGGCGACCTCGGCATCCGACATGTCGTCGGCGGCGCGCTTCATCTCGTCCATGGTGATGCCCGCAAGCGCACCGATCTGGTCGGCCGAGGTGCCGGCATAGATCGTGGTCAGGCCGGTGTCGGCATAGGCGCCGGTCTGGGCAAAGATGGTGTAGCACAGCCCGCGCTTTTCGCGGATTTCCTGAAACAGGCGGCTGGACATGCCGCCGCCCAGCGCGCTGGAATAGACCTGCGCGGTATAGATCTCGTCGTCGCGGTAGTTCGGCGTCTCGAAGGCAAGCGCGAAATGCACCTGTTCCAGCGGCTTGATCTCGCGCCGCTCGCCGCCGCGGAACCGGGCCGGTTCGATCAGGTCGCCCCGGCCGCGCGGCAGATGGCCATACAGGCGTTCGGCATCCGCCAGAACCTTTGCCGGATCGAAAGCCCCGGCAACCGACAGGATCATTTTTTCCGGCCCGTAATGCTCGGCCACGAACCCGGACAGATCGGCGCGGTTGAAATTGCTGACCCGCTCTGTCGGGCCCAGGATGGTGCGGCCCAGCGCCTGTTCGGGGTAGGCGACCTCTTGCAGCCAGTCGAACACCACGTCGTCGGGCGTATCCAGAACCTGCCCGATTTCCTGCAGGATCACGCCGCGCTCGACCTCGATCTCGGTGCGGTCGAACACCGGGTTCAGCACGATGTCGCTGATCACATCCATCGCCAGCGTCACGTCATCCTGAAGGATGCGGGCGAAATAGGCGGTCATCTCGCGGCTGGTATAGGCGTTGATGTAGCCGCCGACATCCTCGATCTCTTCGGCGATCTGCAGCGCGCTGCGCCGCCTTGTGCCCTTGAAGGCCATATGTTCGAGAAAATGCGCGATGCCGTTCTGGTCGGCCCGCTCATGCCGCCCGCCCGCCATCACCCAGATGCCAAGCGCGGTGGATTTCAGCCCCGGCATCTGTTCGGTGACGATGCGGAATCCGTTGGAAAGCGTGTGCAGTTCGACGGTCAATTGGCGATCCGTTTCTTGATCAGGGTTTGCAGGACACCAAGGTCGTTGGGCACTTCGGTCATCCGTTCGGACCGCTCATAAAGATCTGCCATGCGCTTGGGAAGGGGGGGGCGAATGCCGATCGCCGCCTCAACCGCATCGGGAAACTTGGCCGGATGCGCGGTGGCCAGCGTGATCATCGGCGTCGCGGTCAGGTGCGCGGCGGCGACCTTCACGCCGACGGCGGAATGCGGGCAAAGGATTTCACCGGTCGCGGCGTGCAGTGCGCGGATCGTCGCGGTGGTTTCGGCCTCGGTGGCGCTGCCGGCGTCAAAGACCTCGCGCAGGGCCTGAAGCGCGCCCTGGCTGACGGTGAAGCCGCCGTCGGACTTCAGCGCGTCCATCTGCTGGGCAATCGCCGCGCCGTCCTGGCCATAGGCGTAATACAGCGCGCGTTCGAAGTTGCTGGAGACCTGGATGTCCATCGACGGGCTGATCGAGGGCGTCACGCCGGTCTTGGTGTGTTCCCCGGTCGCAATGGTGCGGTGCAGGATGTCGTTCTGGTTGGTGGCAATCACCAGCCGGTCGATCGGCAGGCCCATGCGCCGGGCGATGTAGCCGGCAAAGATATCGCCGAAATTGCCGGTGGGCACGGTGAAACTGACCTTGCGGTGCGGTGCGCCCAGCGACACGGCGCTGCTGAAATAATACACCACCTGCGCCAGCACCCGCGCCCAGTTGATCGAGTTCACGCCCGCCAGCCGCACGCCGTCGCGAAAGTCGAAGTCGTTGAACATGTCCTTCAGCGCGGCCTGGCAATCGTCAAAGTCGCCGTCCAGCGCCAGCGCGTGCACGTTGGCAGCACCCGGCGTCGTCATCTGGCGGCGTTGCACCTCTGACACCCGGCCATTGGGGAACAGGATGAAGACATCGACGTTGTCCAGCCCCTGAAACGCCTCGATGGCGGCGCTGCCGGTGTCGCCGCTGGTGGCGCCGACGATGGTGACGCGTTCGCCACGCCGCGCCAGCGCCTTCTGGAACATCTGGCCGATCAGCTGCATGGCGAAATCCTTGAACGCCAGCGTCGGGCCGTGGAACAGTTCCAGCAGAAAGTGGTTCGTACCGATCTGGACCAGCGGCGCGCGCGCCGCGTGGCCGAACCCGGCATAGGCAGCGGCGATGATGTCGCGGAATTCGGCGTCGGTGAAGGTGTCGCCGATGAA